>JAPLMX010000243.1 GCA_026386805.1 Phycisphaerae bacterium
CAACCTCGGGGAGGTGGGGCAAGCGGTGGAGGATGGCATGGAGCGTGTGCAACAGAACGGACAACTCCTGTTCGGGTTCTTGGAGCACACCGGTCTTTTTTTTGAGTGACTTGTCACTGTATTATGCGAAATTCAGTAGAACAGCGGCTTGTCCTCCAGGATCTTTCGGACTTCCCGGCGGATTCGACGCGCAACGGCGACGGCTTTCCGGGCCTCAGTCAATGAGCTTGGTTCATAATCGCCAGGATACCGTGTGACTGTAGCGTACTCGGTGAGTCTGTCCTGCTCCTGGTCGTCGAGAGACGGACGAAGCCGGGATGGCAGGAGAACCACCAATTCCCCCAAGTCATGGATCTTTCGAAATTCTATGCCTTGTGCAATCAGCAGCGCTTTGAGGTATTTCTCCACACACTGCTGCGAATGAAAGCAGACCACATCGGCAGGACAATCCTTGGTCTTGAGCAGATTTCCAGCCGCCTTGAGGTCATTGTCGGCCTTTGTCATCCACTCTTGGGCAACGGCCATGGCTTTCTCATTCTCGGGCATAAAGCACTTGCCCTTCATGTGCGGCAGGGTGTTCAATCGTGCCTATGATGTCCTTGCGCCACTGGAACTCCTCGGGCCTGCTCACAACGATATCCTTTGGGACGTGAACGTCATGGACCGCAGCGCGGATTTCGAGCTGTTTGGCCCTCTTCGAGCCTTCCACGTGCATTACCACGAGTAGATCCACATCGCTGTCCGGCCCGGCTTGGCCTCGGGCATGGGAGCCAAAGAGGATGATCTTGTCCGGGTCAAACCCCGCGACAATTCGCCGGACCATGCACTGGACTTGCTTTCTGACTGAGTTTCGCACTCTGACCATGCCACATAGGATACAAGGCGGGCAGCGCGTTAGCAAGGCGTCTGCCAGGGCGGAACAATTGTTTGACACAAGGGGGTGGGGAATCATAGCATAGGGGTGCAACTCAGGGAGGAGTGTGAGTTGGTGAGAGATTATCGGATCGGACATGTTTACAGGACTCATAGAGGCGATTTGCGATGTGAAATCGGTATCGCCCGGGACCGCTTCCGGCGGCTCGCTCGTGGTAGATTTGGGCGGGCTCGCGCAGGACTGCAAGACCGGCGACAGCATCGCCGTGGGCGGCGTGTGTCTGACGATCACCCGGCTCCAGGGCACGGCAGCCACCTTCGGGCTAAGCCCGGAGACGCTCGAACGCTCGACGCTCGGAACGCTGCGGCCGGCGTCAAGAGTGAATATCGAGCGGGCGATGCGGCCGGCCGACCGGCTCGGCGGGCACATCGTTCAAGGCCACGTCGATGGAATCGGCACGGTAAAAGCAGTCAGACGGCACGGCGAGTTTGCCGATATAGAGTTCGCCGTCGGGCCGGAGCTGCTGGAGCAGATGGTGGTCAAAGGCTCCGTGGCTGTGGATGGCGTGAGTTTGACGGTTGCGGGGATCGGCCCCGACAGTTTTTGGGTCGCGGCGATCCCGGAAACGCTGAACAGAACAACGCTCGGCAACGCATATATAGGTGGGCGAGTGAACATCGAGATTGATATCCTCGTCAAGATCGTCCGGCGGCAACTGGAAGCCATCCTGCCGCAGAAGCAATCGCTGACCGTGGAACGATTGAAGCAAATGGGCTTTTGATGTACGACTTTGATACTTGGCAATGGTTGTCATTCCTTCGCTGCGCTCAGGGCAGGCTCTGAACGGAACGAAGTGGAGTGAAGGATCTGGGCCGCGAATTTGAGAAAGCTCTCACTCCAAGGCCAGATCCTTCGCTGACGCTCAGGATGACAAGCTCACGAGTGATGCCAATACTGACAGGGCCATGAAGTGCCGGAATGCTGAAGGATAACCACAATTCGATCTCCGAACAGATGGTCATCGGGGTGACCATGGGAGACGCCGCGGGCATTGGGCCTGAGGTGGTTGTCAAGGCCTTGGCCGACCCGGAGGTCCGGCGGGCCGCCAAGTTCATCGTCTTCGGCATGAACGAGCAGCTCTGCTACGCGGCCGACCGGGCGGAGATCGAGCCGTTCTGGGGCCGGCATCAGCATGAGAAGATCAGCCGGGAGTACCCCTACAAGGTCGTCGTGGCGGACTACGATGAGTACAGCGTGCCGCCGTGGCTGAAGGAACCGAGCCGGGTCGCGGGCGAGGCCTCGATCAAGTTCTGCTCCGACGCCATCATGGCGGCCAAGGCGGGCATCATCGACGCCATCGTGACCGCCCCGATCAGCAAAGAAAGCTGGAAAATGGCCGGCGCCCCCTGGCCGGGCCATACGGAGATGCTCGCCCAGAAGTGCAAGGCCCCCCGCAAGGCCATGATGTTCGTCGCCGGACCGCTGAAAATCGCCCTGGCGACGATCCACCTGGGCCTTTTCGAGGTCCGCAACAAGTTCACCATCGGGTGCGTCTTCGAGCCGATCGACCTGCTCAATGACGCCCTGAAGGAGTTCTTCGGCATAGACAACCCCCGCATCGGCGTGGCGGCGCTCAACCCACACGCCAGTGAGAACGGCCAGTTCGGCGACGAGGAGCAACGGATCATCGCCCCGGCGATCCTGCTGGCCCAGGAGCAGGGCATCAATTGCGTCGGCCCAATCGCCGCCGACGCCGTGTTTGTAAAGGCGGTGCGCGGCGAGTTCGACGCCGTGGTGGCCATGTACCACGACCAGGGGATGATTCCCGTCAAGCTGCTCGATTTCGAGCACGCGGTCAATATCACCATCGGCATTCCCATCATCCGCACGTCGCCGGCGCACGGAACGGCGTTCGACATCGCCGGGCGCAATCTGGCGAACCCGTCGAGCATGAAATCGGCGATCTCGACGGCGATCCAGATGGCCAAGCTCCGGCGGGCCAGCCCGCTTCCCATGACGCCCAACGGCCGAGCGGCCAACGGCGCACGGCCCGAAGAGTCGGGTGAGTTCGGGCAATAGGACCTGTGGGACCGAGAGGACCAGTGGGATGGTCCTCGATGGCGCCTGTGTCGAGGGCGTCCCGCCCTCGAATCGCGGGCAGGATGCCCGAGACACGCCCGTTCGGGAGCCCGGATCTATGCAAACCAAGCGTCAAATCCAGGAACTGCTTTCCGCCGCGGGCGTTTCACCTAACCGCCGGCTCGGCCAGCACTTTCTCGTTGACCTCAACCTAATGCGTCTGCTCGTCGATTCGGCCCAGATCGGACCCCGCGACGTGGTCCTGGAGGTCGGCACGGGGACAGGTTCCCTCACGGAAGCGCTGGCCCAGCAGGCGGGACACGTCGTCACGGTCGAGTTGGACCGGACCCTGGCGGGCATCGCCCAGTCGCGACTGGCCGGCGCCGAGAACGTCCAGGTCCTCAATATCGACGTCCTGGCGGGCAAAGGCACCATCCATCCGACGGTCGCGGAGGCTGTGACGCAGGCACACGCCCGGCTCCACAACATAGGTCCTACAAGCTCCCTTGGTCCCACAGGTCCTGCACCAGGCCGCGTCCTGCTCGTGTCCAACCTCCCCTACGACGTGGCTTCCTCGGTCATGATCGACCTTGTGAAAGGCCCGGTGACGGTGGACGCCATGTTCGTGACGGTCCAGAAGGAGGTGGCCGCGCGGATGACGGCCCCGCCGGGCGGCCGGGATTATGGGACACTGAGCATTTTCCTGCAAGCCACCGGCGAGGTCGAGCTGTTGCGGCGGCTCCGGCCGAGCGTCTTCTGGCCGCCGCCCGGGGTGGATTCGGCGATCGTCCGCAGCCTTCGCGACCCGGACAAGAGCCGCCGAATCCTGGATATGGACGTTTTCGGCGGGGTGGTCGGGCTGTTTATCGGCCATCGGCGCAAGATGCTCCGGGCCTGCATCAAGCAAGCACCGCCGGAGCTGGGCGGCCGTGACCTTTGGCCCCAGATCCTCGAACAAGACTCCATCGACCCGACCCGCCGGCCGGAGGAGCTCTCGCCCGAGCAGTACGTGGCTATGGCCAATGCCTGCTGCCGGCTGCTGTCAGCCCGATGACGGGTATCCCACAAGCCGCACCCTTGCCGGCGTGCAATCACTCCCCGATTGCCCTTAAAACACGCATTCACAAATACTTGCATGCCTTCGAGTAGAGAAAACCCGCCTGAGTCGAAATTGTCGGCCCTTTTGTTAGGGAGACTTGGGAGATTTGCGGGCTTTGGATTTGCATTGCCCCCACGCGCAGATTATAATACGAAGCGTGAGTGAAAGTGCGCCTTGCGCACAAAAGGGTAGAAACCAGCGGAACAAGATGCCCCTTGCGAGCATCTTTGCGCGGGTAGGTGGTTGTCTTTCTTGTCTCTTGGGTGAAGGAGTGTGGACATGACTAAGCGACGCGGATTCACATTGATCGAATTGCTGGTGGTGATCGCCATTATTGCGCTTTTGATGTCGATCCTGATGCCGGCGCTGGCGAAGGTAAGAGACCAGGCCAAAACGCTGGGCTGCGCATCCAACCTCAGGCAATGGAATCTCACCTTTGCGATGTACGTCGAGGACAGCGCCGGCAAATTCCCAAGCGGGACATCAGCGGAGGGGTTCTGGTGGGTCAACCAAATGCCGGCACGCATGTTGAACTGGCGTGAGAACAAGATTTGGTTCTGCCCAACGGCGACAAAACCTGTGGTGAACATCGACGGCACCTCGAATCAACGGTTCAACAACTACTCCGCTTGGGGCGTGTTTGCTGATACTTACGCCGGTCCCCAGGGCATTGCCGGCAGCTATGGCCTGAACGGGTATGTCCTGAGCACCAAGCCGGGCACGACATTTGAAGGGGGGCGACGAACGGACGACAACTGGCGGACGCCACAGGTGCAGGGGGCGAACAACATCCCGCTGTTTGCAGACGCCCTGCGCTTCGACGCTTGGCCGATTTGGCAGGACCAGCCGCCTCAGACGGAGGACATGGCTTGGCAGGGGACAAACCACATGACCCGCTTCTGCGTCAACCGGCACAGTGGCTTCATCAACAGCGCCTTCTGCGATTTCTCCGTGCGCAAGGTGGGACTCAAAGAGCTCTGGATCCTGAAGTGGCACCGCACCTACAACACCAACACTGCGTCTCCCGTCTGGCCGACCTGGATGGCAAAATTCAAAGACTATTCTACGGATTAGGAGGTAGCGCCATGGTGCAGGGCACCACGAATCGCGGAAGGACGGGTTTTACGCTCATCGAGTTGCTGGTCGTGATCGCCATTATTGCGCTTTTGATGTCGATCCTCATGCCGGCGCTGGCCAAAGTCAGAGATTCGGCCAAGCAGATCGGCTGCATAGCCAATCTGCGTCAATGGAACCTCGTGTACAACATGTACATCGGGGACAACAGCGGGAAATTTTACTCCGGCTGCAACGACAGCGGTTACTGGTTCCCTCTGCAGATGACGTATGAACAGCAGGACTGGAAGACCAACAAAACCTGGTTCTGCCCAACGGCGACCAAGCCGGTTCAAGATGAGTTCGGCAATCTCAGCCCCACCCTGAACATCTTCAACGCGTGGGGGGTCTTCCGAACCAACAGCGGAACCGGGGAGCGAGCACCCGCCACCATGACCTACCAAGGCAAGACGTATTCGACGAACGCGAACGGCCTTTGCGGCAGCTACGGTCTCAACGGGTTCTTGCTCTCGATTCCCGCCACAGGATCCTATGAGGGAGCAGTCCCTGCGAAAAACGGGTATCGAGACATGTACGGCGTGACCGGTGCCAACAATGTGCCGGTGATGCTGGACGCTCTGCGATTCGATCTGTGGCCATTGGAGATGAACGCCCCGGCCGCCAACGAGTTCGATGCCTGGTCGGGCAACAATATGGGCCGGTGCTGCATCAATCGTCACCGGGGATTCACGAGTTGCTCATTCCTGGACTGGTCGGTCCGCAAGGTCGGACTCAAGGAGCTCTACACCCTGCAATGGCACAAGGCGTTCAACACGCGGGGTCCGTGGACCATGGCCGGCGGCGTGAGCGATTCCGATTGGCCGGACTGGATACGGCCGTTCAAGGATTATTGATCGTTGCCGAATTCGAAACAGGCCGGCCCGGCGGGGCAGATTGTTTCGTTTTCGGGAAGGGAGTTTCGGACGCATCCTTCTTTTGACAGGGGTTAGACGACCATGAGAAGAGAAGAGAGAACCGCGAACCGTAGAGGCCTGGGGTTCACGCTCATTGAGCTGCTGGTTGTGATCGCCGTCATTGCGGTCCTGATGGCGATCCTCATGCCGGCGCTGAGCCGGGCGAGAGAACAGGGCCAACGCGGCGCCTGTCTCGGCAACCTCAAGAATCTTACGCTCGCCTGGATCATGTACGCCGACGACAATAACGACATGATCGTCAACGGCGATTCGGGGGAATACGGCATCACAGCCAACGGAAAGTATTGGGTCCTGAGGGACTATGAGACGGCTATGACGGAACAGGCAAAGAAACAAGCCATCATGGACGGGGCGCTCTACCCCTACACGAAGACCATCAAGATCTACAAGTGCCCGAACGTGACAAGACAGGCGGCGACCTTCTATAACCAAATCAGCCCGCCGGTTCGCACCTATGCCATCGCGGACTCCATGAACTGCAAGGGCTGGACCCAAATGAACACCGTACCGCTCAAGAGGCGAATGCAGATTAAGAATCCGGCCAACCGCATGGTATTCCTCGACGATGGTGGTACGGCCCCCTCCGCCATGGGTGGCTGGACGGTATACTCGAACCAGTGGCAGTGGTGGGACCCACCGCCAGTGCGCCACGGCGACGGAACCATGTTCTCCTTCGCCGACGGGCACGGTGAGTACCACAAATGGGAGGATCAGCGGACTCTCACTTTCGGCAAGTACGTCCCTCCTCGGGCGAATGTCGGCGAAATGCAGCCGGACAACCAGGACTTGGTATGGTCGTCCTTAGTTGTTTGGGGACAGGAGGACACCAAGATTCGCTGAAACACGTCGGCGACACCAATTCACATCGTACAGGACAACAAGATGTTGGGTGAACAGGTCGGACCGCCGCCGTGGGTGGTCCGCCGCGCTGCGGGAATGATCGATGACGAGAGGATCGCCACAGGAACAGGTGAAAGGCCGGCGGCGCCACGGCGACCGATTGGCGCGACTGGCTCCAGCCGTCCAGGGATGATGAAGTCAAGACCGCGTCGACGAGTCGAGCACCATGAGGAGCATCCGTATGCGAAAGTCAAAAGGTTTCACGTTGATCGAGCTTCTGGTCGTGATCGCCATCATCGCACTGTTGATGGCGATTTTGATGCCGGCGCTGGCCCGCGTCAAGAATCAGGCCAGAACCATCGGTTGCCGGTCGAACCTGAGACAATGGAACCTTTACTTCTCGCTGTTCACGGAGGACAATAAAGGCATGTTCGAGGCGGGCACGGGCGACGGACACACGAATCACTGGATGAATGCCCTGCGACCGTACTACAGGAACGATCACAAGATGTGCTGCTGCCCTACCGCCCTCAAGCCCCTGATTGACGAGAACGGGCTAACGGGAGGTCAGTGGAACGTCTTCTCCGCCTGGGGCATCTTCAAGAATGATCCTGGCTTTCCGCCGGAAGGCGATTGGGGCAGCTACGGGATCAACGGCTGGGTGGAGAACCCTCCCGCGGGCGTGGCAACGGTCTACGAGGGTTTCGACACGACGAACGACTGGAGGACACCCAACGTGAAGGGGGCCGCCTATGTGCCTTTGTTCATGGATGCGCTGCGGTTCAACCTCTTCCCGTTGCACACGGATAGCCCGCCGGCGGCCCAGGATCTCGCGTGGGACTCGCAACAGCACATGAAGCGGGCCTGCATCGACCGGCACGGCGGCGGCATCAACATGGCCTTTCTCGACTGGTCCGTCCGGAAAGTCGGCCTCAAGGAGCTGTGGACCCTCCAGTGGCATAAGACCTACAGAAAGGATGGTCCGTTTACCAGCGCTGGTGGCATGTTGCCTGACCAGTGGCCGGAATGGATGAGGCCGCTGAAAGACTTCTAAGAGGGCACGCCATGAAGAGAACCAGGGCGTTTACCCTGATTGAGCTGCTGGTGGTGATCGCCATCATCGCCATTCTCATGGCGGTCCTGATGCCCGCCCTCAAGATCGCCCGCGAGCAGGCGCGGTCGGTCAACTGCCTCGCGAACCAACGATCTCTGGGGCAGGCTTACGTCATGTATGCAGACGACAACAACGGCTCCATGTGCGGGGGCTGGGCGGGGTATGACTCCGTCAACGGCGTGCCACCCTGGGTGATGCCCCCGCTCGACTATGCCGGCAGCACCATCGTGCGGATGAATACCGGGGACGTGACCCTCCAGCAACGGTTCAACGGCTTGCAGGCCGGCGTCCTTTACCGCTACCTCCAGACCGTCAAGGTCTATCATTGCCCGGGCGACAACCGGATCACGCAAGGCACGAGCCTGGGCCGGAATCTCGCCTACTGCATCTATCGCAGCTACTCCCTCCCGGATTACCTGCGCGCCACGAGCGACAAAGACCCCAAGAAGCTGTTCACGTTCAAAGAGCCGGCCCAGAAGATGCTGTTCATCGAGGACATCTACGACGGCGCCTCGGGCAACTACAACCACGACGGCTGGTCGTACATCCCCTATAACGGCACGCTGTGGGACCCGCTGGGCATTTTCCACAGCGACGCCTGCACGTTCAGCTTCATGGACGGCCACGCCGAACGCAAGAAGTGGGCCGACAAGCGAACGATCATCTATTGCACCAGTCGAACCCAGGCCGCCGCACAAGGCTTCGGCAAGGGACAGCAGTTCGTCCCGCCCAATGTGGACCTGGACTGGCTCGACGTACACTATCCGGGCAAGACCACCCTCGCCGGCGGATAGCCGAAAGGATTGATTATTGATGATGGATGATACATTATTGATGATGATGGACGGCGGAGTTGCGGCAAGCGACGGGCCGGCATAGCCGCGGCCGTTCAAAGAACGCTAAGATCGTGCTCTGAATAGACTGAGGAGGTTTATGTCGACCAAGGCCCAACGCACAACCATCGATCATCAATTATCCTGGATCGATCGCAAGGGCTTCACGCTGATCGAACTGCTGGTGGTCATTGCCATCATCGCGATGCTGATGTCGATCCTGATGCCGGCGCTGCAGCGGGTGCGGCAGCAGGCCCGGACCGTGGCGTGCCAATCGAACCTCAAGCAATGGGGCACGATCTGGGTCATGTACACCGACGACAATAACGGCTTCTTCCCGAAACGCCGGTCCTCCAGCGGCCGATGGATCGACGTGCTCTTCGCTTACTATTACCGGGACAACAAATTCCGCGTTTGCCCGCAGGCCACCAAGATCGCGGCCCCGGAAGGCGCGACCGATACCTTGACGCTGGGCGGCGACGCCCTCACCTCCTGGGGCATCGTTGCCCAGAGCGGCGGTCGGCCGATAGGAACCTGGGGCAGCTACGGCATCAACGGCTGGGTCTACGTCAACGACGAGCCGGGCGGTACGCTCTACGGCAAGCCCGCCCAGTTCTTCTGGAAAACGCCGAACGTCAAAGAGGCCTCGCAGATCCCGCTCTTCATGGACTGCTGGTTCTGGTGCGGCTGGCCCGATGACACGGACACGCCGCCCAAGGCCGACGACCGCAACGCCCGCTATCCCGGCGATGACAACGCCATGAACCGCTTCTGCATCAATCGCCATCAGCAGGCCATCAACGGCGTGTACGTGGACTATCACGTCGAGAAGATCTGGCTCAAGTCGCTCTGGCATCAGAGATGGAGCAAGCGATTCGCCGTCAACGCCCCCTCGCCGGACTGGCAGACCGAAGCCGCCTGGATGGCACACTTTAAGGGGGATTGATGATTGATGATTGATGATTTGAAGCATAGGCTCCGCGTTGCCTACCGATGTCTGTTTGAGTCACACGCTTCAATGCAAATCATCAATAATCAATCATCCTTCATCAATTCAAAGGGTTGCCGTCTTGTGCCGGTGGCTGTGGCACTCGATGTTGACCGCCACGGGTAGTGACGCGATGTGGCACGGGGCCGTCTCGATCAGAACGGCCAGGGCCGTCGTATCGCCGCCGAGTCCCTGGGGACCCAGGCCCAGGACGTTGATCCGCTCCAGCAGGTTCCGCTCCATCTGGGCGTAGAACGGATCGGCGTTCGGTTCGTCCAAGCTCCGCAGCAAAGCCTGTTTGCTCAGCAGGCAACTGTGCTCGAAATTGCCGCCCACTCCCACCCCGACCACGAACGGGGGACACGCATCCGCCCCGGCCTCCCGGACAACACTCACCACCCAATCCACGACCTGCTGCCTGTCGGCGGTGGGCCGGAACATGCGAAACTGGCTTTTGTTCTCGCAGCCGCCGCCCTTGGCCATGACGGTCAGCTTCAGCTTGTCACCGCGCACGATAGAAAGGTGGATAATCGCAGGCGTGTTTGTCGTGGTGTTTTTCCGCTTGTCGAGCGGGTCCGTGACGATGCTCTTGCGGAGATATCCGGCCTCATAACCGGCCCGGACCCCTTCGTCGATCGCTTCGATCAGGGTCTCGCGGCCCGGCCCGGCCCGAGCAATCGCGACCTGGGCCCCCTGCTCCACGAATACGACGGTCAGCCCCGTATCCTGACACAGGGGAACCTGGTCCTGAACCGCGATGCGGGCGTTCTCGATGAGCTGACGGAGGATCGCGGCGGCACGCGGATGGGACTCCTTCCCGGCCGCACACTCCAGACCCTCCAACACATCCGGCGGCAGCTCGTGACAAGCCGCAATGCACAGCGACTTCACGGTCTCACTTACCCGTTCGAATGGAACGTTTCGCACAACCGCTCCGTTCATTCAGCATGGCTTCACCGTTTCTATGTCATGCTGAACGAAGTGAAGCATCTGGGCCATGACCTGGACGTCCACCTGGATACAACACGCACGCTCTATCCGGTGCCCAGATCCTTCGCTATCGCTCAGGATGACAAGAAAACGGACGCCCACGTCTCACGCTTCAGGCGTTTTCCTATTTGCCTTGCAGGCTGAGCTCGAAAGTCTTGTGGGTCACGTTGCCTACATCATCCGTGATCCGCAGGGCCAGCACGTGCTCGCCCGGCTCGAGGTCCTCGGTCGCGATCGTGAAGCTCTCATCCGTGGTGTCGCAGACGCCGTCGTCCGGCAGAGCGCCCTTCCATTCCACGTTGCTGTCGACCGTATATTCGAGCTTGCTGATGACGCTCAGTTCGTCCATGATGTCCAGCTTCACGGTGGCGGCCCGGCCGCTCTTCTCGAGGGCGTACCGGCGAATCACGGGACCGGTGTTGTCCACCACGATCGGATCGCTGATCCGGCTGCCCGTCAGCTTCGTCGCCTCCGAATTGCTTCTCTCGTCGCTGGCGGTCACGCGGACCTCGTAGCGGCCGTCCTCCACGGTCTTGCTGTCCCACTCATAGCTGTCCGTCTCGATCTTGTTCTTGACCTCGATCCAGCTCGTTCGTCCGATCTTGCGGAAATCCAGCTTGTAGATGAGCTTGTCGTCGTTCTCATCGCTGGCCTTGTAACTGATCTTGAAGACGCCTTCCTTATTGGCGCTCTGGAGCCGGGCGGCGTCGATGGACTCGACCTTCGGGGCCAGATTCGGCACCGTGCTGGCCACGGCCACCTCCCGAATGACCGGCGTCTTCTGGCCGTCGTCGGTTTCCAGCACGAGCTTGTACTGGCAGAACCGGCCGACCGGGCAGCGAAGCTGGATCGGCTCGGTGATCGCCGCCGGCTCGGTCCAGTCCGAGAACGTCGGGTCATTCACGTCTTTAACGTTGCCGCTGCGGGAGGCGACGAGGACCTTGCAGCCCCGGGGAATGTCGGCGTCCAGTTGCAGCTTGCCCCACTTGGCCGGCTGGCCCGCGTCGATTACGTCGGACGCATAGGTCCCTTGCGCGGCGTAATTCGAGGACAGCAGCACGAGTCGCGCCGGGTTGGCGGTCCCGATGTAGACGTCCTGCTCGGAGACGGCCAGCGCGGTGATCTGAGACGCCTTGGTGTCCTTATAGAGGATCGTCTGACGTTCCGTTTCGGGGTCCACGCTGTAGAGCCGGGCCTCGTTGCCGGACCCGACCAGGATCTTGCCGTCCTGACTGGCCATGCAGAGGAACACGGCCGCTTCACTGAAGACTTCCGTGACGTACCCCTGCTTGTTGACCTTGTAGATGTAGCTGGCGGAACCCGGCTTCGCAAGCTTGGGAGCGGGCCGCGGGGCCTGGGGAGGCTTGACGGCGGAGGCGGGGCCGGTGTTGGCGACCTTCAGCTTCATGCCGCCCTCGGCCTGCGTCTTGCCGCCGTCTTCTTTCTTGTTTTCCGGCCGGCCGGCGGCCGCCTGCTGCGCGGTGAATGTCTGTTCGGCCGCCACGACGCCGGCCGAGGTGGCCGCGGCGTAAAGGACGCCGCCCTGGGAAGCCGCCCCGTCCACGGCGAGCAAGGCACTGATCTCAGGCTCCTCGCTGTCGTAAAGGACCGTGGCCGTCTTGTTGCGCGGGTTGATCTTGTAGATCAGCCCCCGCGTGTCGCTGCCGGCGTAGACGAACCCGTCCCGGCTGGCGGCCACGGACAAGATGTTCTTGTCCCGCCCGCGGTAGACGAGCTGGGCCACCTTGCCAGAGGGATCGAGCACGTAGACCTTGCCTTGCGGACCCGTGGCCAGATAGATGTTACCGACGTTGTCCGTCTCGATGTCGAAAATGTACTTGGCGTCGTTGGGCTCGAAAATCGTCTCCATCTTGCCGGCTTCGTACCGGCAGAGCCGGCACTGGTCGCCACTGATGCCGGCCAGGAGCCGCCCCGCCACGTCCGTCGTCATCGCGAAGATGTGCTGGTTCGAAAGCCGCTCGGTGGCCTCGACGACCTTGCCCTCGTCCGGGTTATCGGAATCCTTGGCGTCCTTGGCGTCCTCTTTCTTCGGTTCGCCCGCCTTCGGTTCTGCGGGCTTGGCCGCCGCCGGCTGCGGCTTGGCGGCAGCATTCTCCTCTTGCGGCGGATAGATCTTCGTGAGCTTGCCGAGACTGTATTTGTAAACGTGACCGTTCGGGCTGGTTCCGAGGAAGATCGTCCCACCGCTGACTACGATGCTGTTGACGGACCACACCTCGTCGAACTCGGACGAGAGCACCTTGGCGCCCCGCCCGAGCTGGATCGTCCCGCGCGAGGTCACCACGACCCCGTCGGACTCGCCCGCGAGCAGATCTTTGCTGGTGGATTGACGCGTGACTTTGCTGGTGACGGCCTGCCCGATCGAGGCCGACAGAACCACCAACAGTACCGTGGCGATCCCTCGGCAACTCCTACAGCGGTATTCCTCTGTCATATTTGCTCCTGTGGGGACTCCTGCAAAACGGAGGTTAGGCTTATTTGCACGACCTGATTACTGGAGTTTTGCAGAATCGAGAAAAGAGATTTTTCCTTCCCAAAGTAGGCCTAATCTCCATTTTGCAGAACTCCAGTCAAATTACTTTGCGGGTTCGACGGTGATGGGCACCATCTCCTTATCGGTGATCACAGTACCCGTTTCCACAGTCTTCTCGATCCAGCGGGGATACGGCTGGACCGGCATGGCGCGCTTATCGCTTTGCAGAATCAGCGCCTTGGTGCCGGGCAGACTGGGCAGTTCGGCCCGCTCCAGCGCGATCCCGCTCGGCGGCAGGATCAGCAAGCAGTACAGCTTGGTCCGATCGACGTTCAGGACCTCATTGAGGGAATCCACCAAGGTCTGATAATTCGTCGCCAAATACCGGTACGGCATGGATTTTCGCAGGAAGTTCTCGTACTCTTGGCAGCCCAGGAACAGCAGGCTGTATTTGCCGGGAGGGAGATTGTCCGGGACCTCCAAGTCGATCTGATACTTCTTTTTCTCCTTGAGATAGGACTCGATCACCACCTCGGCCTGGATCGTCTCACCCGGTCTGAGCTTGGGATTAGCCACTTCCACCGACCACAGGTAAGACGCGATGTTCTTCGGCGTCACGCGGACGTCGAACCGAAGAGCCTTGATCCCCGTGACCGGGAAAGGATTGTTCATCAACAGGGCCAAAGCGCCGGCCATCTCGACCCCGGCCTCCCCCAGCTCGCTATTGGACGACGTGTTGGCGAAATGAATGGACCGGCCGTCGTCAAGGTCGATGGCCGCGTCATATTCGACGGTATGGTTGGGCGGAAACGGCCCGCCCCGGTAGCCGGCCGTCAAGATCGCGGCACGGACGAGAGCCGGCGTCAGCTCCTGGTGGTAGGCCACCTGGCAATTGTAGCTGCACGGCTCCAGGGCGTTGAAACGCTCGCTGTGAATCGTCAGCGGGATCATCCGCGGCTTTTCGCCGATTCGCCCGAAAACCGCCCCGGACTGATCGCAGGTGATGGTCCCGACGATGTCAGAGCACGTCGCCATCTTGAAGGAGCTCACGAGGTTCGAGACCACCGTGTACACTTTTCCGCCCGCCATCGGCAGATTCGTTGGACCGCCGCCGAAGAGGCTGTGGCCGAACCCGTAGATGCGGTCGCCCCGGACCTCGGTGACGGTCCCCACGGCACTCATGCGGATGTCGCCCGCGACCATGGGGATCGCCAGGGTCCCGCCGGGTTTCAGGGAGGTCTCGCCTTCCTTCATCGGGACGCCGCCCGGACTGGCTACCGCCATGAAGCCCAGCGCCTCCAATGGCGCGGTAAGCTGTGGGCAGGCCTCGCCCGGCAGACCCGAAATCAGCAACGGGCACGGCAACGCCGCCGGCCCGCTCGAACTCGGCAGCGCCACGAGCTTGTGGGCCGTAAGCTGCTTGTCGATGTCGGCCAGATCGATCGGCTTGGACAAATCGAACGTTAGGGCCGCGCCGCCGGAGGGGCGACTGCCCGAAGCGCCGGCCCCGCCAACCTCTCCCACCTCGAGCATCTCCTCGATGGGCGTCACCCCGTACAGGGGGTCCTTGGAGAAGGTGTAGCCCCAGGCCAGCGCCCCGGCGAGACGGCCGTCAATGTAGACGGGCGAGCCGCTGCACCCCGCCACCAGGCCCGTATGCTTGAATCGCTCGTCCAGGCCCATGACCAGGATCGAGCTGCGGCCCGGCTCCAGATCCCGAATGCCGTAGACCACGTCGAGGACCTTGAGCTCGAACTTTTCAATGCCCTTCTCGCCATAGTCCGTGAGACAGTACGCCGGCATGCCGGGCTTGATCTCGCTGACCTTGATATAGCGTTGGGAATCCCAGAGCGCGTCGAGGAACGCCGGCCTCTTGCTGATGTCTGCCCACGCCCCCGTCCCCAGCAGCAGACCTATCCCGGCCCCGAGCAAGACAGTGATCCATCCGTTTCGTGCAGTCCGTGTATCTGGCATTGGCGTCCGTCCCCAATTCTGGCACACCGAAAAACCGGCAATCCAAAATTCTAAGTCGGCGAGACTTGCGTTGCAACTTAAAAGACGTATTGTTATTATGATGGTTTGTCCTTTTTGGATGGCCCGATAACTACGAAACCGGAGAACAATAATGAGATCGGATCATAGACACGAACTGAAGACCAACGAGCTGGCCGACTGGATCGCGAATTTTCCCGAATGGGCGCACGAGAACCGCACCAGTCTGGTGGCGGCGGCCGCGGTGATCCTGGTGGCCCTGCTCGTGTATTTCGTGAGTTTCTACCGCAAGAACGTGGTGTCCGTGGGAAACCAGACGCGTCTGACCACTCTCGTCACGGAGGTGCCGCAGCAGATGACCCGGATCGCCAGTGCCACGATGCAGGGCCAGGACGAGTCGTACATTCTCGTGCAGACCGAGCAGGACCTGCAGGACTTCGCCCAGAAGTCATCCGATAACGATATGGCGGCGCTAGCGCTGATCCAACGAGGCGCCGCCGCCCGTGCGGAGTTGCATTATCGCTTGAGCGAGATCAGTCAGGACGAGCTGGTCAAGCAGATCGCCAAGGCGCAGACGAGCTACCAGCAGGCCCTGGACCGCAAGCCCACGCTCCCATCTCTGGCCGCCGCGGCGCAGTACGGACTGGGCCTGTGCGAGGAAGAGCTCGGCAGCTTCGACAAGGCCGCGGAAATCTATCGTGAGGTCGCCCAGAAGCCGGATTACACGGGGACGACCGCCCAAGCGGCCGCCGCTTATCGTCTAAGGATCATGCCCGACTACAAGACGGCCGTGGCCTTCCAGCCGGCGCCGCCGAAGCCGGTGCCGCCGCCAGTCCCCCCGATCCAGGTCCAGCCAGGCAGTGCCAGCGCCCCGACGGTGACTCCGACGCCCCAAGCGGCGCCTGCCGCTCCGGCAGCCACTGTGGCTCCCCAGACACCGGCCCCGGCGCCGAGCAAGTCCGACACGAATGCGCCGAAAAGCAATTAGCACGTGCCTGGCATGACAGTTGGCACAAATGGATGAATGGCAGGAACTTAGAGGTCGGCCGCTAACGCTTCACGTGGGCATCGGCGTCACAGAGCGAAGGCTCGACAAGTACCTGCACGGCCGATTCCGCAATCTCAGCCGGCACTTCTTGCAGGACGCCATCCGGGCCGGCGGCGTGAAAGTCAACGGCAAACCCGTCAAGCCCAGCTTTCGCCTGACCCACGGCGACGTGATCGAGCTGGTGATCCCCGAGCCGCCGAGCAAGAATATCGAGCCGGAGAATATCCCGCTGGACATTCTCTACGAAGATGACGACCTCATCATCCTGAACAAGCAGCCCGACCTGATCGTGCATCCCTGCCGGGGCAACATTCGCGGGACCTTGGTCAACGCCCTGGTGCACTACTCGGACCGGTTGTCCAGCGGACTGGGCGAGTTTCGCCCGGGCATCGTGCATCGGCTGGACCGCGACACCTCCGGCGTCATGGTCGTCACCAAGCACGAAGGCGCCCAGTGGCGCATCGCCAAGCAGTTCGAGCAGCGCGAGGTGGACAAGACCTACGTGGCGATCGTGCACGGCACGCCCGAGCTGCGGGCCGACCGGATCAACGCCCCGTTGGGGATTCATCCGACGATCCGGGAGAAGTACGCCATCCGCCCGGAGACCGGCAAAGAGGCCGTGACGTTCTACGAAGTGATGGAGGCGTTCCGGGGCTTCTCGCTGCTGAAGCTCACCCCGCACACCGGCCGGACGCACCAAATCCGCGTGCACCTGTCCTCCATCAAGCACCCGATCGTCGCCGACGACATGTACGGCGGCAAGCTGGTCTATCCCTGGCAATTGGCCGACGCCGAGCCGGCCATTGAAGAGCCGGTCATCAGCCGGGTCGCCCTGCACGCCCGGACCCTCGAATTCACCCACCCCACCACGGGCGAGCGAGTCAAATTCGAAGCCCCCTTCCCCGCCGACATGCAGCACCTCCTCGACATGCTGCGCCAGCACCGCAAGCAGTAACGCTACTGCTTTATCCTCCAGGGCCTCTCACCAAAACCGCACGCGCTCAAAGTCTGGTCATACAGGCCTTTCATCTCTTTGAAGACGGCCTGACTGAGGCCCGTCCGGGTTCTCCGATCGTAGACCTCGCCCGCGATCTGGGGCACCTTTCCCTTTCCAGTTCGAGAGCCGCCAGACGCTCCGGATCGCCCTTGATGTGCCGGGCGCGAAGTATCTTGGTCACATCCGTTGTCTTTCTCTTTGCCATCGCTGCGGGCAGGGCGAATTCCCGCCTCTGGAAGAGGCGGGGAGTTTACCGCTTTCGGCCTCCAGCATGATTCAGAGGGCCGGCGTCCCGTAAGACACCGGCCCCCCATGCCGTATGGCACCACCACGGTGCTCAGGTCGCACTCCTGCGTTGCCTTATCCCCCGTGACGGCAGAAGTATTTCAACAAACCATGCTGGAGGCTCAAAGCGGTAAACTCAAAACGCCTGAGCCAGACGGGAGCTGTGACGAGAGGGTTGTTCCCTGGAAGGAGATCGGCTATCTATCATCACTATCCGGCGAGTTTCAGGACCAATTGCTCGATGAGGACCGGGGCCTGGCCTTGCCCGGTCTTCGTGGCGTGGTCGATGGCGGCCAGCTCCTCCAGGAAGGCGGCGATCTGCGGCAGCGACACCCGCTGAAGCTGGGCGAAGAAACGGTCCTTGTTGCTCCAGATGCGCAGTTGCTTGGCGATCTCGATGGGGCTGGTCCTCTTTTCGAGCAGGGCCTTGGCCTGGAACATCCGCCGCAGGTGGAAGGCGAACGCCCCGACGACGGAATACTCGGTGCTTTTGTCCTCCGCGAACATGTTTCGCAGCCGGCTCACGGCCTGGCCGGCGTTGCCGCCGATCACGGCGTCGATCACTTCGAACGCATCGTAGATGCGGTGGTGACCCGTCAGGACTTCCACGTGGTCGAGGCGAATCACCGGCTCGCCGTGCGCGAAGAGAGTCAGTTTCTCGACCTCGTTGTAGAGCTGCGTCAGCTCCTCCCCCATCAGCTCGACCAGCATCTCGGCCGCGTCCTTGTTGAGCTTCACTTTGTATTTCGTGGCCGCGTGCTGCATCAAATGCTCCGGCAGCTTCCATCGGGGCGGCGGCGTCAGCTCGATCAGCGTGCCCACCTTCGGCAGCATCTTGGCGAGGCGCGTCCGCGCATCCCACGTCGAGACCGTCAGCACGAGGACCCCGGTCGAGGCGGGCTTCTCGAAGTACTTCTCCAGGATGTCGCGGTGCTTCGAGACGAAGCCATCGGCCCCCCGGACCACCACGACGCGCTTATCCGTCAGAAAGGGCGTCGTCCGCAGCTCGTCGAGAATCTCCGCGACGGCGGCCTCGTCGCCGTCCACGGAGGATAGGCCGGTCATGCGCTGCTGCGGATCGAGCAGCTCATCCAGCAACTCCTGGCACCGGGCGCCGACCAGCGACTCGTCCTTGCCCGCAATGACGTAAACGCGTTCACCCATCTTCTTAAGACGCCTATTTCGTGGCAGCTCCTCAAAAAGCGCGCGGTTGAGATTGCTTCGTCGCTACGCTCCTCGCAATGACATACATAGACATTTTATGCCATTGCGAGCGAAGCGAAGCAATCTCAACCGCGCCGGAGTAGAATTTGCGAAATGCGGCGCTGCATCCCATCGGTCCTATTGTGCTTTCTTTTCTTCCGGTCCCGGCTCACCATCGCCTTCGAGGTCCTCGGCGGCGATCTTCTCGGCGGCCACGAGCTTGTCTTCTTCCTTGAGCTTGATCAGCCGCACGCCTTGCGTGTTGCGGCCAATCGAGCGAATCTCGTCCAGCCCGGTGCGGATAATCATGCCGCCGGCCGTAATCAGCATCAAATCATCGCCCACCTCGACGGCTTTGAGGGCGACCACCTTGCCGTTGCGGGCGCTGGTCTTGATGTTCTTGAGTCCGACGCCGCCACGAGTCTGCGACCGGTAGCTGTCGACACCCGTGCGTTTGCCGTAGCCATTCTCGCAGACGGTGAAGAGCGACGCCTTTTCCGTCGGGATGACCATTCCAACGACCTCATCACCCGGCCGCAGCTTGATGCCGCGAACGCCGCGTGAGGCCCGGCCCATCGAGCGGACTTCCTGCCCGTTGAACCGGATCGTCATTCCGTCGCGGGTGCCGAGGATGATGTGGTCGTGGCCCACGGTCAGCGCGACGCCAATCACGGCGTCGTTCGGGTCCAGGTTGATCGCGATCACGCCCGTGGCGCGAGGATTGCTGTACTGGCTCAGCCGGGTCTTTTTGACGAGGCCGTTCTTCGTCGCCATGACCAGCTCGTGCGCCGTGTCCTCTTTCTCGTCCTCTTCGAAGCTGCTGACGGCGATGATCGAGGCGATCTGCTGGTTGGCCAAGCTGAGCAGGTTGGCGATGCTCCGCCCCTTGCTCTGGCGGGTCAGGCTCGGCACATCGTAGACCCGCAGCCAGTAGCAGCGGCCGCGATTCGTGAAGATCAGCAGGTAATCGTGCGTCGAAGCGACGAACAGATGCTTGATGAAGTCGCCCTCTTTGGTGTCGGAGCCGATGATGCCCCGGCCGCCCCGGCCCTGGCGCTTGTACGTGTCGATCGGCATCCGCTTGATGTAGCCGTCGTGGCTAACGGTGACGATCACGTCCTCGTCGGCGATCAGATCCTCGACGTCGAACGTTTCCGCGCTGGCGGCGATCTGCGTCCGCCGCTTGTCGCCGTACTTGCTCTTGATCTCGTGGATGTCCTCGCGGATGATGTTGAGCAGGATTTGCTCGTCGGCGAGGATCGCCTCGTAGCCCTTGATCTCCTCAATCAAGGCGGCGTAGTCCTTGGCCAGCTTTTCGATCTCCAGGCCGGTCAGCCGCTGCAACTGCATCGCCAAAATGGCGTCCGTCTGCGGGCCGCTCAGGAAATGCTCGCCCTTGCTCTTATCCCGGACGAACTCCTTGGGCAGGAGCTTGCGCAGCGCCTCGCTCTCGGCCAGACGCAGGGGCTTCTTCATCAGGTTCAGCTTGGCCGTCGGCACGTCGGGCGACTTCTTGATCAGCTCGATGATCTCGTCGATGTCGCTGACCGCCAGGATCAAGCCCTCGAGGATGTGGGCGCGGTTGCGGGCCCGCTGCATCAGGAACCGGCTGCGCCGCCGGATAACCTCTTTGCGGTGCTCGATGAAATAGTCGAGCAGCTCGCGGATGTTCAGCGTCTCCGGCCGGCTGTTGACCAGGGCGATGTTGGCGATGGCGAAGGTCGTCTGCAACGGCGTGTACCGCCACAGCTTGTTGAGCACGATCTCCGCGTCCGCGTCCTTCTTGAGCTCGACCACGATCCGCAGGCCGTGCCGGTCCGATTCATCCCGGACGTCGGCCACCTCCGGCAGCGTGTTGTCGTGGACGCATTCCGCGATTTTCGAGACGATGCTGGTCTTGATGACCGTGTAGGGGATTTCCGTGATGATGATCTGGTCCTTGCCGCGGTTGCCCGATTCGACCTCGGCTTGCGCACGGACGGTCAGGTGGCCGCGCCCCGTCGTATAGGCATCGACGATTCCTTTGCGGCCACAGATGATGCCGCCCGTGGGAAAGTCCGGCCCCGGCAGCACTTTCAGGATATCTTTGAATCCACACTTCGGATCGTCAATGACCAGCAGCAGGGCATCGCATACTTCGCCCAGGTTGTGGGGCGCAATGTTCGTCGCCATGCCGACGGCGATACCCGTCGAGCCATTGACCAGCAGGTTCGGGAACCGCGACGGCAGCACCACGGGCTCATCCCGCGTCCCATCGTAGTTCGGCACGAAATCGACCGTATCGAAATTGAGATCGGCCATCATCTCCATGGCCGGGGCCGCCATCCTGGCCTCGGTATAGCGCATGGCGGCCGGCGGGTCCGCGTCCATACTGCCGAAGTTGCCCTGCGGATCGACCAGCGGATACCGCATGGCCCACGATTGGCCTAAGCGAACCAGCGTTCCGTAGGTGGCCTGGTCGCCGTGCGGGTGGTAGTTGCCGCCGGTATCGCCGACGATCTTGGCGCACTTGCGGTGGGTGCTCCGCGGCCCGAGGTTCAGGTCGTTCATCGCGACGAGGATACGCCGCTGCGAGGGCTTGAGCCCGTCGCGCACGTCGGGCAGGGCCCGCGAGACGATGACGCTCATCGCGTAGTTGAGGTAGGAATCCTTGATCTCGTCAAGAATCAGCCTCTCTTCAAAACGCTCTTTCACCGGCTGTTCTGGTTCCTTCATGTTCCCTATCATCCATAGATCAGGCCCTATTCCAAAGGCCGTTACGCTACCAGAAAGACCATGGAAAGTCAACGGTCATTGTGCCCCCACACACACCGGGAAAACAAGTCGCCGCGCCGGCTCCCACCCAGTCCAATTCCTACGTATTTCATGCGGCCCACCCCCCCGGTGGCTCTCCCCGACAGCGTCCCCGACCGGCGGGCTTTTCTCAGCCCCGCAGGACGCCGACACGATGAATCACCGGTCCGCTTGGCATCGCGGTTGGCGGGCCCAACACGAACACAAAATGCAGGCCGCATTTGGCCCCCGTCCAAACGTAGCGTATACTTTGGTTGAACAGGAGTAGCAAAAGGCAACCGATGAAAACACAGTGCTCATAATACTCCTTCCTTCTTTCCAGGGGGGGCGGCAGACCGAGCGCAAGCTGGGGGGTCGCTGTCTCCCTCTATTTTTGCGCCCCCGCCAAGCAGCCACTCGCACCCGGTCCTCGATCCTTCCTGCGGAGTCAGCAACCCGGAATTCTCTCCACCGCCGAGGCCGCCGAGGCCCGCAGAGGAAATAAACTGAACGCGGTTCAGCGAGAGCTGGTCGGATCTGCTCTGCACACCATCTTTCTGCAAATGACTCGTTCGTCGTCTATCGCATTTCCTCCAATTCCTGATGTGCCTCCACCACCAATCGCCATTTGCTCTGGCCGATAGTGCGAAAGACCGCAACATTACTGAATTTCGCATAATACAGTGACAAGTCACTCAAAAAAAAGACCGGTGTGCTCCAAGAACCCGAACAGGAGTTGTCCGTTCTGTTGCACACGCTCCATGCCATCCTCCACCGCTTGCCCCACCTCCCCGAGGTT
>JAPLMX010000203.1 GCA_026386805.1 Phycisphaerae bacterium
CTGCTTTCGGCGGTTCTCCAACTCGTCGAAGTCCCTTCGTGTTCGTCCTTTTCTGTCCATGCGGACAGCCTACGAGAACGAAACGCTGGTGTCAATATATTATGCGAAAAATCTGTCACTATATTATGCGAAATTCAGTAAATCTGGGAAAATCTGTAACAGGGGACGGACCCTAGCCCAAGTTACGTAATTGCGGGATTCTTTTAGGAATTTTCGAGACGGAATCCTTATTTCTGGGGCGGCTGTGGGTTTTTTGCATCCGAAAGCCGAGGTAGTGAAGACCCGGCCTCTTGCCTCCCGGTAAGAACCTGCGATCCTTAGGATGGTCCGCGGCCAGGACCGCCAGGGATGGACGATGTTCTTACGACGATGCATCCGGAAGAAGAATGGCAAGCCGCACAGCTACTGGGCTCTGGTCGAGTCCTACCGCACGGCCCGTGGCTCCCGTCAGCGGCTGGTGGCCTACGTGGGCGAACTGAAACCGTCCGAGCGCAGCGGCTGGGCCCAGTTGGGTCGGCGTCTGGAGAAGAAGGCTCGTCCGCAGCCGTCGCTGTTCGATCCCCCGCCTCACGAGGATCCTGCGGACGAGGAGTTCGTAGAGGTCAACCTCAAGGGCGTTCGCTTCGAGGGGGGACCCCGAGGGTCAGCCCTTAAATTAGCAATTAGCGGACAAAAGGGAGTGAAGCGAGCCATAATTGCGTGGTTATGTTCTGACGTTGTCGCCACCGCATTCCGGCCCCACCCCTGCAAGCGACAGTCCGGGGGGGTAGTCATGGCTTTCGCCTTGAGAATGGACTTGCACATAGGAAACCCGCTTTCGCCAAGGGCGGAGCCCAGCCTGCCCCCGCGCAGGCGGGGGATGCCACCCTGAGGTGGAGTGTCTGAGGATCAAGACGCTGCGGCGTTGATCGGTCGGGTGCCGGCGGTTACGGGGTCGAAACCCTCGGGGAGCCTGTCACGCGGGGGCCACAGGGTCCGGCTGTCAAAAGGCATCTTCTCCAGCGTCGTCTTATGCTCGCGGAGGTCGAGACCGGCCAGCGAGACGCTCGCGAATCCCCAGAAGGGATCGAACTTGGTCAAATCGGCCGCCGAACGGAGCACAATCTGGCGATTGTGGCCGATGTCAATAGACGCCCCTCCTCTGCCGAAAAGGGAGTGTAGCCAATTGCCCTTGTCCTCTATCTCGCGCAGCGTAAAGGGGGCGTTGTAGTCTGCATTCCTGCCGAATCGGGCCGTCAGACCAGGGTACTGGAGGACCAGCGTCTCCCCGTCCTGATTCTTTTTCTCACTCTGAGCCGGACCGAGCAGGGCCTTCAGCTCCTCCGGCGTGGTGAGCTTCCAGGCGATCTTGCCCTCCTTGGCCGCCTGGCAAACTCTGCGTGTACAATGGCACTGGGAGCCGTGATCGGATATGATGCTCGGGTGGTCGGGCGGCGTACCGACGCAGTTGCTTGTGCAGGAGAACCGTAGATGAGAGATTGGGGCCGCTTTGTGCCGTTGATGGCGTTGACGGGGGTGCTTGCTTTGCCGGCTTGGGGGACCGAGTGGCCGCAGTGGCGCGGGCCGTTCTTCAACGGTTCGACCGATGAACGGGACCTGCCACCCTCATGGAGCAGGACGGAGAATGTGGCCTGGGTCAGTCCTCTGCCGGGGCCGAGCGGGGCCACCCCCGTGATTTCCAGTGGCAGGGTGTTTGTCACCTCCACGGTCAAGGGGACGGCCGACTTCGTGGCGTTGTGCTTCGACGCCCAAACCGGCAAGGAGCTGTGGCGAAGACAGGCGGGTTCCAATCCCCGCAGGTTCCCGAACAACAACATGGCGTCGCCTTCGCCCGTGACGGACGGCAAGAGCGTGTTCTTCCTCTATGGCGATGGGACGCTGCTCGGTTTCGATTGCGACGGCAAGGAGCTTTGGTCGCGCAGCATCGAGAAAGAGTACGGCAATCTCGCGCTGCAGTTTGGCTACAGCAACAGCCCCGTGCTCTACGACGGCAGACTGTACATCACGGTGATTCGGCGGGACAAGCCCTATCGCGAGCCGCCGGCCGAGGGGCCGCTGGACTCGTTCATTGCGGCTCTCGACCCGGCCACGGGCAAGACCCTGTGGAAGCAGCCGCGAAAGACCAACACCTTCGATGAAGGCATGGAGACCTACAGCACCCCGATCCCCTTCGCCCGTAACGGCAAAGTCGAGCTGCTGATGACGGGGGGCGACTTTGTCACGGCCCATGACCCGGCCACCGGAGCTGAGCTCTGGCGAGTCGAATACTGGACCCAGAAGGTGCGGGACTCCCGCATCATCCCCTCGCTGGTGATCGGCGAAGGGCTTGTGTTCGGCACGCAGCACAAAAACAAGGGCGTTTATGCCCTGGAGCCGCCCACGAGAGAACCAGGACGGGACGCCCTCGCCACGGGGCGCATCGTCTGGGAATCGGCCGACACGGCGTCCGATTGCAGCACGCCGCTGTTTTACGACGGCCGGCTCTACGTTCTGGACGGCCTGTCAAAGAAGACCGTCACGTGCCTTGATCCGAAGACGGGCCGGACCTGGTGGCAAGGCAAGCTCACCGGCCGCGATACGTGGTGGTCGTCGCTCACGGCCGCCGACGGCAGGCTCTATTGCATCAGTGAGGCCGGGCAAATCGCGGTGATCCAGGCCGGCGGGGACGAGTTCAAGATCCTGCACGAAACGCAGATCAAGGAGCCGCCGATCCGGTCGTCGATTGCGATTGCGCAAGGGCACCTGTTCGTCCGGACGGCGGAGAATCTCTATTGCATCGGCAAGTAGCTCGTAGGATGGGCTTAAGCCCATGCTGCTCCCGTCCGGCGCTGCTCAGATTCCCGCATGGGCTGAAGCCCATCCTGCGTAGGTGCTGGGCGGCCCGGGACATACATAGGGAGTGTTTCTATGGTGCGGATGACATTCGTCGCGACGTGCTGGATACTTCTCGCGGCGCCGGCGTTCTGTGCGGCGGGCGGCCCGGAGAGCCTCAAGGTCAGGATCACCTGGGGCCACACTTCGCAGGAGACGTCGCCTTTCCACGTTCAACTGGCGGGCAAGGAAGTGAAAGCAGCCGGGATCGCAGGGATTGGGTTGGAGCCTGATGACCAGTTGCACGACGCGGTTTGCGAGACTCGCTCGGGTAAGGGGGACGTGGATGGTGTCGAGGTCACGCTCGAATATGCCCCGATGGAAGTGAAACCCATAGAGAAGGTGCAGCGGATCTGGGCTGATCTGATCGCTCAAAGCGACGCCGATACCGTGCAGCGGCTCACACAGGACCCGGCCTATCGGCCCGACCCTCGCGTGCTGACCATCCAGATGGATCGCGACGGCACGAAGGGCTTCAGTGTCACGGTGGACCAGTTGCTCCAAAGCAAGGTTTTCTGGGTGCCGTTGCTGGATGTCTACATCACGGCGGGCGACGTGGCGCCATCATTTGCCGAGCACCAGGGCCAACTGGAGCAGTACAAGGGCAGACGCATCCTCGATCAGGTTCGAGCCGAGCCAGAGGCGACTTACGAGCAATTCACTTCGCGCTGGGAGGATATGGGCAGCCCGGCGTACAAGCATCCGACCCAGCCGGCCCCCGGCCATATCGTCGGCCTGACCTGGGACAGCGCCCTGTACAAATTTGGTATCGACCGTGGGGCGGGGGTCTGGAACGACTACGGCAACCCGGACCACTTTCGATTCTGGTTCGATTTTGGCGATCTGTCGAAGGGGCTTGGGTACTTCTGGCAAGGCCAGCGACTCCAGGACGGCCTGCCTATCATCACCACGACCATCGTGCAGAGCGGCGTGCGCTATGACGTGGAGCAGTTCGCGTTTCCTCTGAACGGCCCGCCCAAGGAACGACGCGGCGACATCCCGATGGTCCTGCTCCAGAAGGTCACGGTGACGAATCTGGAGAAGACCGGCGGCTCCGGTTTGCTGAAGATGCACCATCGTCGCCAGTACGGTGCGAGCGATACGTCCAAAGTGGCTTGGCGACAGGAAGGGGATGCCATCCTGTTCGAGGAAAGCCTGTCGCGGCGGGTGCTGTTCGTGGTCGAGGCCCCGGGCCTGACCGTCGCATCGTGCGTCACAAGGGAGGACGGCCCACCGCCGCAAAAGGATAAGCATTGGAAAGACTGCGAGGCCGTACTGACGTTTGCCCTCGCGAAAACGGGGAGCAAGGATCTCGTGATCAAGCTGCCGTCACCGGCGGTTGAGCAGCGGGACCGTGCCGCTCTGATGAAGCTGGACTATGGCAGTTCCCGGGAGGAGACACTGCGGTTCTGGACCGATTGGGTCCAGCGCGGAGCCCAGTTCCGGGTGCCGGAGAAGGTCGTCAACGACCTATTCCGGGCCAGTCTCTGGCATGCCCTGCGCCTGCCTCGGCGTCACGGGGGCAGCGAGGACGGGGTCCAGATCGATCTGCCGTACTCGAACTTCGCCTACGACCAGCGGGGCACACCCTGGCCGGTCAATCAAGCGGTCTATGTGGACTACATGATCTATAGCCTGCGCGGATATCGCGACGTCGTCGCCGAGGAGTTGCTGACGATGTATCGCGGCAACCAGGAGCCGAACGGCCACGTCAAGGGCTTCGCAAACTGGGGCGTCTACACGCCTTCGATGGTCTACACGGTGGCCAAGGACTATCTCCTCTCCGGCGACCGGGAAACGTTCGACCGACTTCTGCCCCATACGCTGAAAGCTCTCGATTGGTGCCTTCAGGAAGTGCATCAAGCGCGTGTCGCGGTCATCCCTTCGACTTCGCTCAGGGCAGGCTTGGCCGCGTCTTCCGCGGGCGGGACGCCCGCGACACAGGGCTTGGTCCGCTCGCCCTTGAACGACCTGACGGGCGATGGTGTCTGGGCCTTCACTCAGGCGTACCTGTATGCGGCATTTGATGCACTGGGCAAGGCCCTCGAACAAGCCGGACACCCGCGTGCACGGGAGTGTTTCGAAGCAGCGGCGAGCTTCCGCAAGTCCGTTGAACGTGGTTTCGGGGTAGCCGCGATGCGCTCGCCTCTCGTTCAGTTGCGGGACCATACGTGGACGCCCTACGTGCCGTGCGAAGTCACAAAGCCGGGGCGGCGATTCGAGCAGTGGTATCCGACAGACGTGGACACGGGGGCCGTGCACCTGCTGCGGCTTGGGGCATTGCCAGCTCGTGGGACGCTGGCCGATTCGCTCCTCAACGACCACGAGGATAATCTGTACCTGCACGGCTGGGGCATGGCCAATGAGCCCGTGTACAATCCCCAGGCGACGGCGTATCTGCTCCGCGACGATTCAGTAGCCGCGATCCGGGCCTTCTACAGTTACATGGCCTGTGCATTCAGCCATTCGGCCCTTGAGCCGGTGGAGCACCGCTGGACGTGGGGCCAGTACTTCGGCCCGCCCAGCACGGACGGTGCCTGGTTTGAGCTGTACCGGAACATGCTTGTTCACGAGCTCGACGACGGCTCGCTTCTGCTATTGCAGGCGACGCCGCGGACTTGGCTTGCGGATGGACAGCAGATCGCGGTGAAGAGAGCACCGACCTACTACGGCGAGGTCTCCATGACCGTGGACAGCCACGCCGCTTCAGGTTCGTTGACCGCCAGCGTTGAGACGCCCAAGCGGTTGCCCATGAAGCGGCTGATCGTTCGCTTCCGCCATCCACAGGCCAAAGCGATGCAATCCGTCACGATCAACGGCCAAAACTGGACTGGTTTCGACGTGCAGAAGGAATGGGTCGTGATTGAGACGCCTCTCGAACCGCGCTACACCATCATGGCCCAATACTAAGGAGGAATCCATGAGACTGCGTATCTGGTTGACTGTCGTTGCCCTCACGATTGTGTCCGCCACCAGTGTCAGAGGACAGACCCGGGAGTTGGCTGACGAGGTGCACGGCAAGGGCTGGATCGTATTCTGCTCGCGCACGGATGCCAGCGACTGGGACCTATTCCTGTGCCGGCCGGATGGATCAGATTCGCATAACATCACCCGCACGCCTCAGTATAATGAGGCGGCGCCTCAGTTCTCCCGCGATGGTCGAAGGCTGCTCTATCGGCGACTGCCGCGAAGCGAGACCATTAGCGGCAATCGCTATGGTGAACAGGGCCAGCTTGTTCTTGCCAACGGCGACGGGACGGGTGCGGAGGTCTACGGCGAGAGTGGGCAGTACCCGTGGGCGAGCTGGAGCCCGGATGGCAAGCAGATCGCCTGTCTTTCGATCAAAGGGATCTCGTTCATTGACATCGCGCCGCGGCAGGTAGTCCGCACGCTCGAACGCAGAGGTTTTTTTCAACAACTGACTTGGTCGCCCGACGGGAAGTGGCTCAGCGGCGTGGCGAACTCCTTTGGGACCGGCTGGAGCGTCGCTTCCATGAACGCTGAGACGGGCGAGGTCAACGCCGTGAGCCGAGTCGATTGCTGCACGCCTGACTGGTTTCCGGACAGCCGACAGATCATCTTCTCTAATCGGCCGCCCGGCCAGAGCGGCAACCGTGGCGACGGTTGGACGCAGTTGTGGATGGCGGATGCCGAGGGCAAGACCCGCAAGCTCGTTTACGGTGAGGACGGTAGGCACGTCTATGGGGGGCATGTCTCGCCTGACGGCAAGTATGTCCTTTTCACCGGCAATATGCGGGAAGATGGCGATCCAGGCAACGCCGGCGCCCCGATGGGATTGATGCGGCTGGCCGACGCTCCGATCATCGGAAGCGAGAGCAAGGAGTTGCGGACGTTGCATCCGGATGCCCGAAGCGGTCCCGTGCTGACCTTGCCGGCCGGTTGGGAGCCGTGTTGGACATTCACCGAGATCGACCTGAGAAGCTCCCAGGACGGAGCAAATGATGTTGCCAAGTTGGCGGCCCAGGTGTGGGACAAGGGCTGGATCGTCTTCAGTGCCGCGACCGACACCGGCGACTGGGACCTTTTCCTCATGCGGCCTGATGGCTCCGACCGAAGGAAGATCACCGACACTCGCCAGTATAACGAAGCCGGGGCGAAGTTCTCGGCGGACGGCAAGAGACTGCTGTACTTTCGCATGGCGAATACGGAGAAGGTGGACAACAACACCTATGGGACCTACGACTTGGTCATAGCCAATGCGGACGGCAGCGACGCCGTGGTTTACGGCAACAACTTCCAGTGGGCCTCATGGGGGCCTGACGGCAGGCAAATCGCCTGCTTGGATAAGAAGGGAATCCAGATCGTCGATCTGGCCAGCCGCAAGGTTCTGCGGCAGATTTCTCGAAGCGGAATCGTTCAGCAATTGGTCTGGTCACCGGATGGCAAGCGGTTTGTCGGTACGGCCAACGGTCTTGGCGTGGCATGGACCATTGGGTGCCTGGACGCCGAGACGGGGCGAATTCACGCGGTTAGCGAAATCGACCGGTATAACTGCACCCCGGACTGGTTACCGGATGCCGAGCACATCATTTACTCACGTGGCATCGTCCCGGAGAAAGCCGGCTGGGCCCAGTTGTGGGTGGCCAAGGCCGACGGCAGCGATAGGCAACTGCTCTACGCCGAGCAGGGTCGCCACATGTACGGTGGCTGCGTCTCGCCGGACGGGCAATACGTGCTGTTCACTCGCAGCGAAGTGGACCTTGGCAAAGTGGACAACTCGCGGACCCGGATGGTGATTGTCCGTCGAAAGGATACGCCGATGATTGGCGGTGCCGATGATTTACTACGTAGTGAGTTCCCAAATGCCCGCCACGGACCCGTGCTGGATCTTTCTTGGGGCTGGGAGCCGAGTTGGACCATGAAGACCGATTACTGAGGATTATCAGTACTTTCGTTCCATCGCCAGCAGTCTGGCAACCCGCTCTTCGGTTGGGGGGTGCGTGCTGAAGAGCTTGGCGACATTGCTGCCCGTCAACGGCTGGACGATGAACAGGCTGCTCTGAGCGTCCGGCACCGGCAGGGGAATCCGCTGATTGGCCGCTTCCAACTTCTGAAGGGAGCGAGCCAGACCTCGCGGATCGCCGACCAGTTCGGCCCCGGAACGGTCCGCCTCGAACTCCCGTGAGCGGCTGATCGCCAACTGGATCAACATGGCCGCCATCGGAGCGAGGATCATCAGTAACAGCGAGATAAGGGGATTGGAGCGTCGGTCGTCGTTGCCCCACATGGCCATGTAGGTGATGGAACTGATCGCACCGGCCAAGATGGCGGCGATTGTGCTGATCAGGATATCGCGGTTCTTGACGTGAGACAGCTCGTGCGCAATGACGCCTCGGAGCTCCTCATCGTTGAGCATCTGCCGCAGGCCCGCCGTGACGCACACCGCACTGTGGCGGGGTCCGCGACCGGTCGCGAAAGCGTTGGGAGCCGCCGCAGGGGAGATGTACACGCGAGGCATGGGCAGGCCCGCCCGCTGGGACAACTGCTCGACGATCCCCCACAGTGCCGGATCTTCCGCCGGCGAGATCTCCTGGGCCCGCATGGTTGCCAGGGCGATCTTGTCGCTGAAGAAATAGGCGACAAGGTTCATCAGCCCGCCGAAGAAAAATGCGTAGAAAATCCCGATCCGCCCGCCGACCAAATAGCCGACGCCCAAGCACAGGCCCATCAGCGAGCCCATCAACAAGGTTGTCTTAACGCCGTTCCACAGTCTTCCCATGGTGCACCACCTTCAACACGGTTGGGGTTCCGAAACGCGAAATTTCGCGTTTCGGGAACATCTTCTCTGTCTCCATTGTCATTATACCCACTCATATATACGCCATCAGGTTCTAATTGTGCAAGATCCATACCGCCGGATGAGCGGAAAAAGGCTGGCTTGCCGAACCGGGCGGGGCTACAATCGGTCGGCGTGCAGACTCTCAGACGATTGGGAGATGGCGGACCTTGGTTGAGCGGCTCAAGAAAGCGTTAGAGGAATACTGGGGATACACGGAATTTCGGCCCTTGCAGAAAGAGGCGATGGAGTGTCTCTGCGCCGGCCGGGATGCGGTGGTCGTTCTGCCCACGGGCGGGGGAAAATCCTTGTGCTTTCAGGCCCCGGCCGTGACCACGCCCGGCTTGGCCATCGTGGTCTCACCCCTGATCTCTTTGATGAAGGATCAGGTGGACGCCCTGACCGAGTGCGGCGTCCCGGCGGCGAGGATCGACAGCTCGCTGAATCCCGAGGAGCGGGAGGCCGCCCTGGATCGCGTCCGAAAAAAGCAACTGAAGCTGCTGTATATCTCGCCCGAGCGGCTGGTGTCGGACGGCTTCAGTAAATTCGTGCAGACGCTGGAGTTGTCGTTCATCGCCATCGACGAGGCCCACTGCATCAGCTTTTGGGGGCATGACTTCCGGCCGGAATACCGCCAGCTTGGGTCGCTCCGGCGGGTCTTCCCGAACGTCCCGATCGGGGCGTACACCGCGACGGCGACGGACCAGGTTCGGCGAGATATCGCTGCCCAACTGCAACTCAAGGACCCCGCCATACTGGTCGGCTCCTTCGACCGGCCCAACCTGATCTACAAGGTCCGGCCCCGGAGCAAGGCGGTCAAGCAGGTGTGCGAGGTGCTCGACCGCTATAAGGGCGAGTCGGGCATCATCTACTGCATCCGCCGCCGGGACGTGGAGCAAATGGCCGACTCGTTGACCGCCAAGGGCTACCGCGTGGCGCCGTACCACGCCGGCATGAGCGACGACGCGCGCAAGAAGAACCAGGACGACTTCGTGACGGAGAAAGTCGATACGATCATCGCCACGGTCGCCTTCGGCATGGGGATCGACAAGTCCAACGTCCGCTACGTCATCCATGCGGGCATGCCCAAGTCGCTGGAGCACTACCAGCAGGAAAGCGGCCGGGCCGGACGGGACGGCCTGGAAGCCGAGTGCTGCCTCTTCTACTCCGGCGGCGACTACGGCGTCTGGAAGAGCATTCTGACGGACTCCCGTGGCGAGGGCGTCCCGCCCTCGAATCACGGGCAGGATGCCCGCCATGGTGGCGTGGGGACCTCAAACGCGATAGACCGAAGTCGCGATTGGGACCCCTTCCCGCCCTCACGCCTCGCGGCCATGGTACGCGCGGTTCGGGAGGAGTATGCCCCGATTCGAGAACAACATGCCCCTCGCGCGAAAGAGCAGGGGCAGCATACTCACGCCCCGTTATCTCCTGCAACCGAGATCGCCTTGGCCAAGCTCGCCCGGATGTACGCCTATTGCACGGACGCCGGCTGCCGGCGCCGGACGATTCTGGAGTATTTCGGGCAAGGGTACAAACAGGACAACTGCGGCACGTGCGACATCTGCTTAGGCGACGTGGACCTGGTGAGCGATGCCCTGGTCACGGCTCAAAAGATCCTCTCGTGCATTCTGCGTCTGGGCCAGCGTTTCGGCGGCGGCTATACGGCCCTGGTCCTGACCGGCTCGCGGGACCAGCGCATCCTCGACAACCAGCACAACGCCCTGAGTACCTACGGCCTACTCAGAGATCACGACAAGCGCACGGTCCACGACTGGATCGAGCAGTTGACGGGCCAGGGCTTCGTGGAGAAGACCGGCGAGTACAACGTCCTGTCCGTCACGCCGGAGGGCTGGCGGGTCCTCAAGGGCGAAGCGACGCCGCGCTTGCTCAAGCCCGCCGAGAGGTCCAAGCCCGAACGCAAGGCCAAGGTGGTCACCCAGGCATGGGAAGGAGTGGACAAGGGGCTCTTCGATGCGCTGCGGGTCCTGCGGGCCGTGCTGGCGCGTGACCGCGCGGTCCCGGCCTTCGTCATCTTCGGCGATGCGGCCCTGCGGGACATGGCCCGCAAACGGCCTTCCACGGAGCAGCAGTTCCTGGCGGTCAAAGGCGTCGGCGAGACCAAGTGCCGGCAGTACGGCCGCGTCATGATCGAGAAGATTCGCGTCTATTGCCTCGACCACGGCCTCGAAATGGACCGTTGAGAGACTATCTCAAGTTGTCAAAGAGTGTGTTGTAACTCCTTTCAAAAACGGTACTTACGGTTGTTCCGGCATTGCCAACACCGGGGAATTGGCTTCGTTTCGAACTTCACACTTCAAACTTCACACTTCTTCTCAATTGGCTTTGTTTCGCACATTCGACCCCAGCGGGGCACGCCCGTTCCCGTCCGTCCGGGGAAGGATTGGCTTTGTTTCGCATGAATACCCACCACGGAGACACGGAGGACACGGAGAAGGAAATTGAAGTCCTGCTTGCCAAGGAATCCACGATTGCCTCCGTGATCTCTGTGCCTCCGTGGTGAACCCTTTGGGCCAGGGCAGATTGGCTTTGTTTCGCACGGCGGGTCCCCAGCCCCCGTTGCTCCCTCCAAATTGGGTTCGTTTCGCACACTTTGCCCTCCGCGGGCTGGAGGCGGTAGGCCGCAGCGCTGGCGTCCCGCCGCAGGTCCGTCCCCAATTCGCAATCCGCAATCCGACAACTCCGCCGAAGGCGGATGCCTGTTGCCCGGTGTCGTTCCGGAAATCGAGGAATTGGCTTCGTTTCACACGATTGGCGCCGGCGAAGGCACCGTCCGTGGGGCCAATTGGCTTTGTTTGTACAAGCGGCCCCCGGCTGCCTCCCGCCGGACCCCAGATTGGCTTTGTTTCTTCACAGCCATCGGCTTGGCCCGCTTAACCCTTGAAACTCCTCCCATTGGCTTTGTTTGTACAACCGTCTACCGACTACCGTCTCGTGGCTTTCTCAATGTCTCTGTGATGATATAATTCTACTATAAGAAGACGCTTCTTGACGCCTGCTTGTTGACGCAAAAAGGTAGAATCCCACAGAAATCTTTTGCCGCCGGACCGGCCCAGCCCGGACTTCGGCCCGTCGAGAGCCTCCGGGTCGAACGACGAGTTCAGTCGAGCCAAGGGCGAAAGGTAGTAGCCCAGTGATACGGATTCAGTTTAATTCGTGCGCTCGACCCGACCGTGGCATGGGCTTCCAGCCCATGTATCATCGGCAGGATGCCGATGCCACAAAGTCGGACGCGCACGGACTTTTCCGAATCCGTATGATTCATCACTGGGGAACGGGGGAACTGGGGGACAAGGACAAGAAGCGAAACGAGCCCCGGCTCCGCCAAGGCGAAGCCCGGCAGGGACGAAAGAACACCTCCGGCGTGCCCCCGGAATCCCCGCTCGCTGCTACGTCCTTCGCGGCTCGGCAGGGGGAGTGCGGACACGTGACGCAGGCCGGGCACGTCCGAAGCGGCCGTGCAGGGGAGATTTACCGCTTCGGGCCAATAGCATGGTAGCAGCAGGGCAAGTCGCATTGGCCGCCGGGGATGACACGAAGCGCAGAGCGGAAGCCATAGCTGCCCCCGATCCGGGATCTCTTGTGTGCAAAAAGTACCTGACACCGTCGTCTTTCCCGGCGCGACACCGAAATCTCATTTGGGATGGGTATAGTGGCTCATCATAATATTCTCAGCAGGCTTGTTCATCGGAGTCCACCCTGAATCACTGCTTCCGCCAGCATTAGGATTAGTCTCCCAATTCCACCAAAACGCTCCCAACCACCAGCTTCGCTGCCTGCACACGCTCAGAAGAGCTTCGTAACATTCCGCTTGCTCCTGAAAGTCCATGGCACGGGATGAGGCGTCCGTATACCAAGGTGTGCGATTGGTTCCATCAACACTTTGGTAACCCGCTTCCACGAATATTATCTTCTTCCCCGCCCAATCGGAGTTGAGCCAATTCTCAATGGAATCGGCACGATTCGTCCAGGCTCGCTTCAGTTCGTCCAAAGTGGGATCATTCTTGTCGGTCAGCGGATAGTAGGCACTGACTCCTATGTAATCAAGATCATTCCACCAACCAACATTCTTTTCACCGCCGTGATTGGCGGCATAGACTAAGGGCCCTCCATAATAGGCTCGTGTACGTTGAATAATAGTCCCCCATGAAAAAGACCAGGAGACGGTTTTCTCAAGTTCAGAGCCAATGCAGAATAATTCAACTTCCTGTTCCTTAGCTATTTGACCCCAGAAAGCAATAAATTTCTGATACGCTGAAAACCATTCATTGGATGGATTTATTTCACCCCTCCACACCCCATCCTGACAGTCGACCGAAGGCTTGAGCATCACTTTCATGCCTTGTTCATGACATTGTTTAATCGCCTCAACTACAGATTCGGGAGTAGCTGAATAACGTGTGTAGTCCGGCTCTATGGTCGTGGAATTGACATTGTCTTGAAACCACCATACACATAGAGCAATCCAATTGCAGCCAACTTCCCTGGCTTTGGTCAGAGAATGATCGGAATCTTCGGTTAGCATCGCAGTCGGTTGCCACGCAGTGTAGCTGACACCTTTCATCTCAATAGGCCGAGTGTTTGGCGCAAAGGTACGAATCGAAAAACTCCAGACCTTCCCCTTCACGCGATGACCCGGCCCGGCGCCAGCAACTTCGTCGATTCGCCAATAATAGGTTGTTCCCGAAACAAGATCCTTGGGATAGGCAGAGCCAGGACGGCCGATAACACAAGAAGTCGCCGTCTGGTTGCCGAGAAACGCCTTGGGGGCGCCATTGCTGACATCGGTGAAATTACTACCGAAATATACATCGTGAGATATGGCCAAGTCACCAGGTTTCCAAGTAAGGAGCACCGCCGTCTCGGCAAGTAACGCGCCATCAACCGGATCGGGATCCCAGGCGGTCTGAATCAATGTCTCCCCGATTTGGACATTGTCGATATGCAGACTTCCTTTGGTACCTGCGGCCGAATCGGAGGCAATAAGAATCCCGGCGATGTTCGTCAGGTTTCTATTGATGATACTGCCAACGACCACATCGTTAAGGGTCAACACAAACTTCGGGCCCAGTCGCTCGACGACCAGCGTGTTGTACTGCCCCTGTCTCATGTTCGAGCCAGGCAGGTCTGTCCAGTCGGGCCAGCCCCCATCTTCCGAGGAGACATAGCGGAAGAATTCCCCCGGGGGGGCATATACCTCGATAAAGGCATTGCCTTCTGCGTCATCAATGCGGAGGTGGACACTGAACTTGTCATTGGCCTTGAAGTCAAAAGAGATTCTCCCTTCATTGTCAACGGCTCGGGACAGACCCGACCTCGCCCAATCGGTGGCCTGCACTCCCGCGATAAGAACCTCGTTGTTTACAATTCTGACCTGAATGGTCCCATCCGTTTGGGTCGACCAACCGTTCCCTACGTAGCCATTGGACCTGTTGAAATCGTCCCTGAACCCTACGGACCAAGCGTTGGTGGCCGAAAGCACAAGAACAAGTGCTGTCAGAAAACAGATCTTAGCCATCTCATTCCCTCCTTAACCTCGGGATGTTAGGTTTGACTTCATCCGGGATTTCCCATATACATTTCACGTAACTACTCCTGCTTGCCACGAATCCAATAATACAGAGATGTGACCTCGATTGCAACAACATTCCGGCGTGTGCGAGGTCTCTTTCTGACGCTACGTTACTCCTTTGTGTACAGTGACTTATGAACCGTACAAGAAAGGTGATTGGGGAACGGGGGACGTATCCTATTTTCTCCTTCGTTCATAGCGAATTCACCTGTGAGCGGGGCTGCTCGGCCCACCGTTTGCTGTGGGCTGTTCGCCGTGAAAAGCGAGTTGGGGGTGTCTTGAAGTGAGGAGCGAGAGCGAGCCTATGGCTCGCCGGGCGCAGCATGAATCCCAGCCGCAATCCGGGCGGGGATTGAGCCTCGGGGGGGAATTAAAGGTACGCGGTCCATTTTCGAGGGCGGGGTCGTTCGAGGAGGGAGGAGGGAGTGAGGCTACACCGGGTCCATTCTTCCCCAGCCGGGGGCGGCTGGGCTACAGCTTTTTTCGCCTTTTTGCGTTTCTTTCGGCTAATGTGGTTTGGATTCCGGCCGAAGGCCGGGGTGAGGAAATCGGCAGAGGACCGCTATTCGTACTGCAGGGCCATTTTCGGGTCGACTCTGAGCGCCCGGCGGGCCGGGATATACGTGGCCAGCAGTGAAGTCGCGGTGAGCACAACCACGGTGACAACGATACTCACGAGATCAATGGTACTGATGCCCTGGAGCGCGCTGCGAATCACCCGCGTCATGACGAGCGCCAGCAGCATGCCGACCAAGAGCCCTGCGAACGTCGAGGTTGCGCCCTGACGCAGTACCAGGGTCAGAATGTCCCGCCGAGTGGCGCCCAACGCCATGCGGATGCCAATCTCTGGGGTCCGCGCAGCGACCATATGGCTCGTGACAGCATAAAGGCCCATGCCGGCCAGGAACAGGGCCATGGCCCCGAACATCACGGCCAGTCGGGCAACGACTCCCGCGAACACTACGGTGGGACTATGGCGATGTCGGTCCGCCAGAGACGCTACCGAGACGACCGGCAGACGAGGATCGATCTTTTGAATCCGTGCGCCGATGCTTCGCACGAGGGCGGCCTCGGCTCCCGGTGCCGTACTTCTGGCGCGCAGATGGATGGATTCGGGCACGTGGTGGGCTTGGATGGGCTCATAGACGAGGGGTTGGACTTCCCCATTGCCCCAAACGCTCTGTAGGTTCGGTACGATTCCAACCACGCGACGGGGCGACGATAAACCGTCATCGCCATACTGGATGAGACAGCCAAGGGCACTGCCATTCGGCCGGAGTTTGCGGGCCAGAAGCTCATCGATGATCACGACCTCCTCTGCATCAGGAACACTGTCGAGAGGGCCAAAGGGCCGGCCCTGCAAGAGCCGAATTCCCATCGCCTTGAAGTAATCGCCGTTCACCTCGTACTGGTGAAGTGCCTTCGTCAATAGACTGCCGGACACCTCGTCCGCGCCGCCCGGCACATACTCGACGACTCTTTCGCAACTCCAGGGCCACCACCCCAGGTCCACAGGAGATTTACAGGACAGGCCCACCGCCTGAATCTCGGGGTCCTCCTTCAACCGCTCAGCCAACGTCTCGCAGGCTTGCCTTGCTTGAGCAATGCTGTAACCTCCCGCGTATGGCTTCACGGTGACGATCACCTTGCCGTCCAGGCCAAAACCAGGTTCGGTCCGGGCGGCCCTCAGCGCGGTTCGAGCCAATAGGGTCGCGGTCATGACGAGCGCGACAGACAAGGCCATTTGACAGAGCACCGACAGGCCGCGTGGTACGCCCCATCGCCTCGTTCGCATGGCTTCAAGTACGCCGCGGCCGGATTCCTTCAGGTCACCACAGAGATCGCGCCCCGATAGGCGCAGGGCCGGTTGCAGGCCGAAGAGCACGGTGGCGATCAGGCAGAAACCTAAGGTGGCCGCCAGGACGCGAACGTCGAGCGCGATTCCAGAACCGATGGCCTCCCCCAAGTACATGGGAAGCTGGCCCATCGCCGCCCACAGCTTGAGAATCCTGATGCCCCAGAGGGCCACGACCACAGCCAATATCCCACCGAATACAGACAAGAGAAGCGATTCGACAAGCAACTGCCGCACGATCCTCAGACGCCCCCCGCCGATGGCCGCCCGGATGGCGATCTCTCGTTGGCGTCCCCCTCCTTGAACGACCATCATACTCGCCAGGTTCAGGCAGGCAATGAGCAGAACGAAGCCGGAGACTCCCATCAAACCCAGGCTGATACGACCCAATGCGGGCCTGTCATTGTCGACACCACCGGCATTGAGTCTGGGCAACGGGCGGAGGCAAAACATGTGCGTCTCTTCATGCATCCTGGGATACATCTGCTTCAGGTGTGGGAACATAGATTGCAGCCGTGCTTGCGCCTCAGATAGACTCACGCCAGGCTTGAGTCGTCCCACTAAGACCGAGGGCGGATAGTACCATACTTCAGTCGGCTTCTCCGGCTTCTCTTGAAAGTATCTGTACACCAGACCGCCCATACCCAGAGGCAACCAGACGTCGGGGCCGACGACGGCTGTGCCGGTGAACGTCTTTGGTGCCACGCCAATGACTCTACAGAGCGTACCACTGACACGCACATATTGGCCCACGATCTCAGGCCCAGCCCCCAGGCGCCGCCAAGTTCGGTAGCTCAGGACAACCACCGGCTCGGCGCCGCCCACTTCCTCCTCCGGCAAGAAAGTCCGCCCATAGAGGGGTGCTACCCCCAGGACGGTGAAGTAGTTGGCCGAGACGAACAGCGCCGCCACAGGCATTACGCTGCCGTCTCTTACCAGGGTATGGGGCACTCCGCCGTAGTAACTGTTGGCGATGAGATCACTGAACACCGGATTATTGTCACGCAGGTAGAGATAGCCCGCATAAAGGAAGGGACGGAGCTTATCAAACTCGCAGCGCACCAACCGGTCGGGGTCTTTGATGGGCAGCGGTCGAAAGAGCAGCGTATTGACCACACTGAACATAATCGTGTTGGCCCCGATGCCGACCGCCAGCGTGATCAGGGCAATGGCCGTGAAGCCGGGTTTCTTGCGTAGCATGCGAAAGCCATATCGAACGTCTTGCCAGAGCGTTGCCATGGTGTCGCGCCATCGCTTTCCTTGAGTTTGCAATTCCTGCCGTTTACGGGACACTGCCGCGGTGGTGGATATTCTCCACTCCGACTGCCGCCCACGCAGGTTCCGCCCTTTTTTGCGGCCCGTCACCTTCGATTCAGGATACACACTTGTCTTGCTTCCGACAAGGGCTCATGTTCGATTTCTCGAACCCTAGCCGGGGGCGGCTGGGCTACAGCTTTGTTAGTTCGCCGTTGACAGTTGTCAGTTCTCAGTGGCGGCCGGCGGCCTTGTGATGGCCGCTTCCTGCCCCCGATCCAAGTCGGGGGCAGGCTCTGTGCGGCAATGACAATGCTGCGCTCACGCCTGTCTGATCCGCGGGGCAAGACAAGAGCCCGCATGGGCTAAAGCCCATCCTACTGAGCCGTGGAATCGCGCTTGATATTCCGGCCGGTTGCGACGAAGATGGAGGGCCGGTGACAACAAGAATCGATAGCCAGTATGGAGGTGTCTTTCATGTCTCATCATGCTGAGAAGAAATGGCTTGGCCTCATTTGTGTGGCAGTCGTCCTCGGGACCGTCGCAACGGTTCGGGCCCAGCCGGTGAGTTTCACCAAGATCGTGCTCGACAAGACGTTTCGCTCGGAAGGCGTGGCGGTGGGGGACGTCAACCGCGACGGCAAGCTCGACATCCTGGCGGGGGAGGTCTGGTACGTTGCCCCGGACTGGAAGATGCACGAGATTCTGCCGCCGGGTGTGTACGACGGCAAAACGGGCTATAGCAAGACCTTCGCGAATTTCGCCTGCGACGTCAATCGCGACGGCTGGATCGATTCCGTGATTACGACGATGATGGGCGAGCCCTCCCTGTGGTACGAGAACCCACAGAACAAGCCGGGATACTGGAAGGTCCACAGCGGGACCCGCAGCGCGTGCAACGAGACGCCGGTGTTCGCCGACCTGCTGGGCAACGGCCAGCCGGTCGCGCTTTGGGCGGTGCAGCCCGAGGGCTATATCGCCTGGTTCAGCCTCCCGGAAGACTCGTCCAAACTGTGGGACATGCACATCGTGGGCGGACCGAAGGCCCCGGGCAGCGACAAATTCAGTCACGGCCTGGGCGTGGGCGACCTCAACGGCGACGGGCGCAACGATGTCCTGGTTACCGAGGGCTGGTGGGAGGCCCCGGCGGATCGCACGCGGGAGAACTGGGCGTTTCACCCGGTGGATTTCCGGCCGGACTGCGCGGATATGGTCGTCTATGACGTGGACGGTGACGGGGACAACGACGTCATCACCAGCTCGGCCCACGACTATGGCATCTGGTGGTTCGAGCAATTGCCCGGCGGCAAGTTCGAGAAGCACGAAATCTGCAAGACGTTCTCGCAGACCCACGCGATTCGGCTGGCGGACCTCAATCGCGACGGCATCATGGACTTCGTCACGGGCAAGCGCTACTTCGCCCACAATAGCAAGGATCCCGGGGCGTTTGAGCCTGCTCTTCTCGTGTGGTTCGAAATCCAGCGGCCTGAAAAGGGCAAAGTCAAATTCATCCAGCACACGATTGACGAGGATTCCGGCATCGGGACGCAGTTCGAAGTCGCAGACATCAACGGCGACGGCAAGCTGGACATCGTCACGGCCAACAAGAAGGGCGTACACCTGTTCCTGCAGGAAGGTTCCACGAGCGTCGTCTCTCTTTTCGACGGTAAGACCCTTGACGGCTGGGAAGGCAGTCCTGACTTCTTCCACGTCCAGGACGGCGCGATCGTCGGGGGCACTCTGGGCAAGCCGACGCCGCGCAATGAGTTCCTCAGCACCAAGAAAGCCTACGGGGACTTCGAGCTGCGGCTGAAAGTAAAGCTGCTGGGCGATCCGAAGGCGGCCAATGCGGGCGTTCAGATTCGCAGCCGGCGCATCCCGAACCACAATGAGATGATCGGCTATCAGGCCGATATGGGGCAGCAATACTGGGGCTGCCTCTACGATGAGTCACGGCGCAATAAGGTCCTCGCCCAGGCGGACCCCGAGAAGCTGCGCAACGTGCTGAAGGCCGGAGACTGGAACGAGTACGTGATTCGGTGCGTTGGGCCTCGCATCCAACTGTGGCTCAACGGCGTTCAGACCGTCGATTACACCGAGGCCGACAAATCCATCGAACAGACCGGCCTGATCGGTGTGCAGATTCACGCGGGACCGCCCGCGGAAGCCTGGTACAAAGAGATCACGATTCGGACCATAGGGACGTCCAATTGATTGGGAGATGAGTTGTGAAATCGATTCGGTTTGTCGCGATGGTGTGTCTGATGATGGTTGGCAACGCAGGGGCTCAGAACGCAGGTCGGCTGGGAAGGTTCGAAGGGGCGACCGATATCGGCAAGACAAGTCACGCCGGGGCGGCCGAGTTCCGGGCCGATAGCGGCGCGTACGTCGTCACAGGCGGCGGCGAGAATGTCTGGGGCAATGTGGATACGTTCCACTATGTCTGGCGCAAACTGACGGGGGATGTCGCCCTGACCGCGAGCGTACGCTGGCGGGGGGAGGGTGGTAATCCACATCGCAAAGCCGGGTGGATGATTCGCCAGAGCCTGGAGGCGGACTCACCCTACGTCGACGCCGTCGTGCACGGCAACGGCCTGACCTCGTTGCAGTATCGTAAGGGGCGCGGCGGTCCGACGGAGGAGATTCCGTCGCTCGTCCAAGCACCCGCCGCAATACAGCTTGAACGTCATGGCGACGTCTTCACGTTATCCGTGTCCCGTGATGGGCAGGGATTCCAGCCGGTCGGCTCGCTCTCTGTGGCTCTGGGGGATCCCATCCACGCCGGACTGGCCGTTTGCTCGCATGACAACTCCGTTACGGAGACAGCCATTCTCTCGAAGGTGGAGTTCAAGCCGCTGGGGCAGCCGGAGGCCAAAGACCGAGTCGTGGAGAGCACGCTCGAAACGATCTCCGTAGAGACGGGCGAGCGGCAGATCGTCTATCGCGCGCGTCGTCATTTCGAGGCGCCGAACTGGTCGCGGGACGGCAGCTACCTCCTGTTCAACGGCGGCGGGCGGCTCTATACGATTCCGGCTACCGGCGGCGAGCCGAAGCTGCTGGACACCGGTTCGGCGAATCGGTGTAATAACGATCACGGCTTGTCGGCCGACGGCAAGTGGCTGGCCATCAGCGATCAGCACGAGGGGCCCTCGCGCGTCTACGTGCTCCCGAGCCGCGGCGGGACACCGCGATTGGTGACGGCCCTGGCGCCGTCCTACTGGCACGGCTGGTCGCCGGATGGGCGCACGCTCGCTTACTGCGCCGAGCGGTCGGGCAAGTTCGATGTCTATACGATTCCCGTTGAAGGCGGGCCCGAGAAACGGCTGACCACCGCCGAAGGTCTGGACGATGGTCCGGAGTACTCGCCCGACGGCCGGTACATCTACTTCAACTCCGAACGCACCGGCCTGATGAAGATCTGGCGGATGAAAGCCGATGGCTCCGATCAGGAACAGGTGACCCTCGACGCGGACTGGGCCGATTGGTTTGCGCATCCAGCGCCCGATGGCAAGCTTCTGCTCCTGGTCTCCTATGGCAAGGACATCAAAGGCCATCCGGCGAATCAGGATGTTGCCTTACGGATCTTGTCGCTACCCAGCAGCAAACCCAAGGTGCTGGCACGATTGTTCGGTGGGCAGGGCACGATCAACGTTCCCTCCTGGTCGCCGGACAGCCGGTCCGCGGCGTTTGTCAGCTATCGCCTGGTAGCCCCATAGCGATCCCCACCCACCCGCAGGGGAATCAACATTATCAGGCATTCTCCTCCAAGATTTCCTTGGCCGGACATCTTTGACAACACCTCCGCAGACTCCCCGATCGTTGCAGAGCAACCTCGTGCCGCTCTTCGCCAGTTTGGCATCGCGCCTTCTTATCGGTCGTCGTTGCGGTGCTTGCCGGTTGGCAGTTGCCGGCGCACGGAGAACTGGGGACCGCAAACCACGAACTGGGAACTTTCCAGCCATTCATTAAGGTCATGCGGCAAATGGCCGAAGAACCCACGATGGGATCAAGGTCTCCCAAAGGCAGTATCGCGCCTTGGGTGACCCGTTCCGTCCAACGTCGAGTGGGTCTCGGACGGAAGTCACTGCGTTGGGAGGCCCGTCGCCAGGAGTATGTAATGCAGACTAATAGGCCCGTGCTGAACAAGCTGTTTGCCGCGCGCAGGGACATACTGCGCGGCGATTCCTTGTTCGCGGTGATCATCTTTGCCGTGGTCGCCTTGTTCTTGTTCAATCTCGCGGCCTCCGTCTGGCGGAACATCGTGTTTCAACAGGACCTGGAGGAGAAAGCAAGCGTCCGCGAGACGAAAGCGGTAGGCGGTGTGCTGGCCAAGGCGGCCGAGTCCCTCATGGATGCTAATGAACTGTCCACGCTCCGGCGCACGGTAGCCGAGACGGCGTTGGAGCACGGCTTGCGCACCTGCCGGATTCTTCTGCCCAATGGTGCGATCCTGGCGGATGCCAATCCTGCTTCCATCACCCTGATCAACTTGCCGGCCACTTGGGACGGCGAGGCCCCGGCCTACGCCGAGGAGTTTACGCGCCGCAGCGCACGATTCAGCTACCCGTTGACGATTCCGGGCCGGGGCAGTGCCACGCTGAGGATCGCGGCGGGCATTGATGACCGGTTGGATGCGTCGCTGGTTCCGCAAACGAGCCAGATGGCGGTGGCCTGCTTAGCTCTGGCCAGCATGCTGCTGGTCCAGCGTCACGCGCGGTTCCGGCTCAAGGCGATCGGGGCGATTCATGAGGTCCTGCTGGCTGTCCGGGACGACGGCGCGGACATCTCCACGTTGGAGCTGGACCCCAAGCTGGGTCTCGAGGCGGTCGCCTGGAACAAACTGCTCGGGGAGAGACAAACCACGCAGATTCGCACTGCGATTCAGCAGGTCAAGGACACGGTCCATGACACGTCGGAATCGGCCGAGGGATTGGAGGCGGCCTTCGACGCCGTGCCCTACGGGTTGGCTCTCGTGAATGGGAAAACGGAGATCGAGCACGTGAACGGGGCCGCCGCCGTGTTCTTGCAGGCGGAGCGTTCGTCCTTGATTCATACGCAGATCTCGACCGCGATCAAGGATCCGCAGGTGGTTGCGGCCGTCCGCGCGGTGGCGGAGAACCCGGGATCGAAGCGGGTCGCCCTGGTGGTCGAGGCGCAGAATCTTGCGTCTTTGCGATTCACCATTGCCCCGATCCGGCACGCGGAAGCGCATTTTGCCCTGATTACCATCGAGGATGTCACGCAGCAACACGTGGCCGCGGCCGCCATGAACAGCTTTCTGGCCAAGGCTGCCCACGAGCTGCGTACGCCGCTGACCAATATTCGCCTTTTTGTGGAAGAAGCCCTGGAGCATTGCGAGCGAGACCCCGTGGCGACGAGCCGATGCCTCAACGTCATCAACGATGAAACACAGAGGCTGGACCGCAGCGTTGCGGCGATTCTGTCGGTCTCGCAGATTGAGGCCGGCTCGTTCGAGCTCAAACGCGACGACGTCCACGTGGACGAGCTGCTGGCGAAGCTCAAGGTCGATCACGAGGCGCAGGCACGGGAAAAGCGGATCGCCTATGAGTTCGATCTGCCTCCGAAGCTGCCCATCCTCCAGGCGGACCGGGACAAGATCGCCCTGGCCCTGCACAACCTCGTGGGCAACGCCTTGAAATACACGCTCGACGGCGGCCGGATCGTCGTGTCGGCCCAAGTGGAGAAGGGCCGGCTCAGCGTCGCCGTGAGCGATACCGGGATCGGGATCAGCCCGGAAGAGATTGAGAAGGTCTTCGAGAAGTTCTACCGGTCCAAGAACCCGCTGGCAACCAACGTCAAAGGGTCGGGTCTGGGCTTGCCGATCGCACGCGAGGTGGCGCGGCTGCACGGCGGTGACATCCTCGTGGAGTCCGAGCTGGGCAAGGGGAGCACGTTCACCCTGATCCTGCCCGTGGTTGAGGAGGGGGCATAAGATGGATATCCAGACGCAATACCGGGGGGCGGTCCTGGTGGTGCGACCCTCGGGTCCGCTGGCCGGCGCCGATGCCGACACGTTCAAGACCGCCATCCAGGGCTTCGTGCGGGAGAACCTGGGGCGGGTAATCATCGACGCGTCGGCCCTGCCCTATGTGGACAGCAAGGGGCTGGAGTCGCTGGCCGACATCGCGGAGGAATTGGCCCACAGCGGCAAGGGACTGAAACTCTGCTCGGCCAATGAAACGATTCGCCAGGTGATCGATCTGACCGGCCTAGCGCCGCAGTTCGAGCATTTTGAGGACACCAACTCGGCGGTGAGGAGTTTCCTGTGACGGAGCTTGCCACGCAATCCCGGCTGGGTGCGACCCTCGTGGCCGAAGGGGCCATCACGCCAGAGCAGCTCGACCGGCTTCTGGCCGAGCAACGGACGACGGGCCGCATGCTGGGCGAAATGCTCATCGAGCAAGGGGTGATCGACAGTCCCCGCATGCTTCGATTCCTGGCGCAGCAGCTTGGCGTGCCTTTTTGCCAGTTGCGTCACGGACTCGTGGACTTTTCTTTGCTGTCGCTGATCGGCGAGGAAGAGGCCCAGCGGCTCACGGTGGTCCCGATGTTCAAGGTGCACGATACACTGACGGTAGCGATGGCCGAGCCGCAATCGCTGCCCAAGATCGACCGGCTCCACCAGTTGACGGGCTGCCGGATTCGGCCCGTGCTGGCGCCGCGCGAAAACATCCTCGAATACATCAAGAAATTCACGTCGGGCAACACGGACGTGGACTCGTTTCTCGCCTCGCTGTCGGAAAGCGACGTGGAGGTGGTGGAAAAGGAGTCCGTGGACGGTGGGCCGGCCACGAACCTGGACAAGATGGTCGAGGGCAGTCCCATCATCAACCTGGTCAATGTGGCGCTGCTGACGGCCATCAAGGACAAGGCGAGCGACATCCACATCGAGCCGGACAAGCTGGGTACGCGGATTCGCTATCGGATTGACGGCACGCTCCGGGACCTCATGAAGCCGCCTCCGGGCCTTCACGGTGCGATCGTCTCTCGGGTCAAGGTCATCGGCCGGATGGACATCGCGGAGAAGCGCCTTCCCCAGGAGGGCCGCGTGCGGATCGTCGCCGAGGGCCGGGACATCGATCTGCGCGTGTCCAGCATGCCCACGCTGCTGGGCGAGAAGATCGTGATGCGCATCCTGGATAAGGCGAACCTTCGGATTCGCCTGGAAGACCTTGGCTTCCGGCGTGAGACGCTGGACGCATTCCAGAGAATGCTTCACCAGCCCTATGGGCTTGTCCTGGTGACGGGGCCGACCGGGAGCGGCAAGACGACCACCCTGTATTCCGCCCTGGACCTGATCCGAAGCCCCGAGAAGAACATCGTGACGGTGGAAGACCCCGTCGAGTACCAACTCGACATGATCAACCAGATCCAGGTCCACGAGGCGATCGGCATGACCTTTGCGAGGGCCCTGCGGAGCATCCTTCGGCAGGACCCCGATATCATCATGGTGGGCGAAATCCGCGATGAGGAGACGGCGCGCGTGGCGGTACAGGCCGCTTTGACGGGCCACCTCGTGCTGGCCACCCTGCACACGAACGACGCCCCCGGGGCCGTGGCAAGACTTCTGGACATGGGGATCGAGCCTTATCTTCTCTCCAGCGCGATTAACGGCGTTATTGCCCAGAGACTCGCCCGAACGGTGTGCCCGAGCTGTGCGGCCAAGTACATCCCGGCGCAGAGCGTGCTGGCGGATGCGGGCCTGGCCGATAAGCCGGGCCGCACGTTCCGAAAAGGCGCGGGCTGCAAGGAGTGTCACAACTCCGGCTGCCGGGGCCGGGCCGGCGTTTACGCCGTCATGGAAGTGACTTCCGACCTGCGGCGCATGATCCATCGTGCCGCGCCAACCCACGAGCTGAGCGACGTTCTGCACAAGCAGGGCGTGCTGACCCTTCGCGAAGAGGGAGTGCTACTGGCCATCGAGGGCAAGACGTGCCTGGAGGAGGTGCTGGCCGTGACGCACAGTGAAGATACCGGCGCCGCGCCCACTTGTGTCGAGGGCGTCCCGCCCTCGAATCGCGGGCTGGAAGCCCGCGACACACGCGGCGTCGAGAGCGGCACACCCCAGCCGGTGGAGGTCGCATGAAGCTGGCCTACAAGGCGTATGATGGTCTGGGCAAATCGGTCACGGGTATTGTCGATGCCGGGGACGCGGCCGGCGCGGCGGAGATGCTGCGGCGTAAAGGACTCTTTGTGGCGGAGGTCAAGGCGTCCATCCCCACGGAGGGGAAGAAGGCACATGGCCGAAAGCGTCGATCCTCCGGCGGCCAGCGACTGAAAGACGTGGCGTGGTTCTCTCGACAGCTCTACGTCCTGGTTTCCTCCGGCACGCAACTGGCCGACGCTCTGCATGCCCTCGAACGTCAAGCCCGGCCGGGGCCCTGGCGGCAGACCATGACCAGCTTGCGGACGCGGGTCGAAGAGGGGACCTCTCTGGCGGCCGCGATGGAGTCTCACGGCACGTATTTCGATCCGATCTATCGGAATCTGGTCACGGCCGGAGAATCGAGCGGCCACCTGGTGGAGATGTTCGACCGGCTGGCCGGCCTCAAGCAGAAGCAACTGAAGGTCCGCAATTCCGTCGTGGGGGCCCTCGCTTACCCGTGCATGCTGGTGACGGTTGGCCTATCCATTTTCATCATGCTGCTGTTGTTTGTCATTCCCCGTTTCGCCGGGCTGTTCAAAACGATGGATGTTCCGCTGCCGTCGAGCACGGCCCTGCTTCTGCACGTCAGTGACGCGTTTCGCGGATACTGGTGGTTGATCCTATTGGCGGTGGCGGGGGGTGTCGGCTCCCTGGTCGCGTGTCTGCGTACGCCCCGGGGCCGGTCCATTCGGGATGCGGCGATTCTCCGCATGCCCTACATCGGGCCGGTCGTGAAAAGCCTCTCGACGGCACGAATCATATCGCTTCTCGGCGTGCTGATGCAGGCACGCATCCCCGTGCTGGAAGCCCTGCGGCACGTGCAGCAATCGACCGGAAACAGCCGCTATCAGGAGCTGATTTCCAGGGCGGAGGACTCCGTCTCCAAAGGCGAGGCGATGAGCGCTGCGTTCGACGACGCGAGCCTCATCAACCCTTCGGTTTATGAGGCGATCCGCAGCGGCGAAAATAGCGGCGAGATCGACCGGCTGCTGCTCACCATCTCCGCGTTTCTCGACGAGGAGAATGAGGTCATTGTTCGGTCCCTGACGAGCATCATCGAGCCGCTGATCCTCATCGTGATGGGAGTGCTGGTGGGGCTGATTGCCATTTGCATGTTCATGCCGCTGTTTGACCTTGCTTCGATGACGCAGCAGGGAGGAGGATAGAAATGACCCGTTCCTCGCGGACGATTATCGGGGTTGATATCGGCAGGCATACGATCAAGGCCGCCCAGCTTCAGGCTTGCGGGGGGCGGTATCGCATCTATAGCCTGTTGCTGCTGCCGAGGCCACAGCCGGAGAACGAGATCGGCGCCGAGGATGCCTTGGCGATCAAGGAGAGTCTCAAGCGGCAGGGCCTCAGTGGCAACGGGATCGCGATTGCGGCGCCCGAGCGGATGCTGCTGCGAACGACGGTGGAAGTGCCCTGCAAAGTCACCGGTGCCGCGGCCGAGCAGGTCATTCGGATGGAGTTGTCGCGTCTGCACAACGTCGCTCCGGATTCGTTCGAGCTGGCGCATTGGGACCTGGCGGCCGCCAATAACGCCCGGCCGATCACGCAGACCCTGGCGGTGGGCTGTCCGCACGATGCCGCCAACGCCCTGCTGGATGTCTTCGAGAACGCGGGATTCCGCGTGGCCGCATTGGACGTGCGCGGTGCGGCCGTGGCACGCGCTTGCCGCCCGCTGCTTCTGCCGCCACCCCAGATCACGGCGATCGTGGACCTGGGATGGCGCTCCACGTCGGTGCTCTTCGTGTGTGGCCGGTCGCTCGTCTACGAGAGATCGGTCCAAGGGGCGCCCATCGGGGACCTCACCGCCAAGTTCACGGACGTCTTCTCGCTGGGGCCGGGATCGGCCTACCAAATCATCGGCACGATCGGCCCGGGTACGGACGAGCCGGCGGGGCAGTACGACCCGGAGAGTCTCGATCTGATCCGAAAGCACATGAGGACTCACTTCGACAAGCTGCTGGACGAGCTGAGAGTGCCTCTGTCCTATGCGAATCACCAATTCCCGGGCGAAGGCGTGAAGCGGCTGCTGCTGATCGGCGGCGGCGCCGGAGTCCCCGGGCTGGCCCCCTATTGTGAGGCCCGGCTGGGGATCGAGGTCAAGAGGGGGGCGCCGAGCGACCTGGTGGAGAGTCCGCCGGAGCTATCGGTCAAGGCGGGCAATCCGGCCCTGACCTGCGCGATGGGCCTGGCACAGTTCGAAGGGGTCTGAAGTTTGAAGTGTGAAGTTTGAAGTGTGAAGTGTGAAATCAGGAGTTCTGCAATTTGAGACTTCCGACTTCACACCGGCAACTTCAAACTTGAAAACCTGAGCTTCGATTGGGTCTTGTCTTATGAGTGACGTGAATCTGATCCCGGCCAGTCGGGTGGTGGGAAAACGCCGCAAGGCGCGGCTTTGCGTGTGGGTGACGGTCTGCGGGATGTACGGGGCCTTGATTGCCGCCGGCTCATTGACGTTCCACGTGGCTCATGCCGGCGAGAGCCGCAGTCAGACCCGCCAACTGGAGGCCGCCGATAAGCGGATCGAAGAAAACAACCGGATCATGTTGGGGCTTCGCCGCCAGCTTGCGGAAACCACCACGGCCCTGGAGACGACGAAGGCGATCCATGGCCAGCCGGACTGGAGCAAGCTGCTGACGGGGCTGTCCGCTCAGCTCGGCGAAGAAATCGTGCTCAGTCATTGCCAGCTCACGACCCTCGCTGCCGACGGCAAGGTCATCACGGTGGAGGGGAGTGGATCTGTGCCTGCCGTGCCGTTGGGGGCGTTTCTGAAGGGATGCCGGCGCACCTTACTGCTGAACGGGTACGGCAAATCGCAGGAATCCGTCTCCCGGTTCGTTCTGCGGCTGGAAGGATCGGGCGTGTTTGACCTGGTTCGGCTGGCAAACTGCTCCCGGCAGACGTTCTTGAAGGGAGAGGCGGTGGCGTTCGTGGTGGAGTGTCAGTTTTAGTTGACAGTTGGCAGTGGACAGTTGGTGGTCTCCCACTGCGAGCTGTGAACTGACAACTGTCAACTGAGAAAGGGTAATCATGGCATCGCCAAGTGGATCCAAGCAGTCCAGACTCTTGTGGATCGATGCGGCCGGAATCGGCGTGTGCCTTCTCGCGTCCGTGGCGGGATACATGGCATTGGTACATCCGTTTCTTCAGCAGCGATCCGCGGCGACGGGCCTGTCGCGCGAGATGGAGAGTCGCCAAAAGAAAGCGGCGGAGTTGGAAGCGACCGTCACGACCATAAAGGATCGCGTGGACATGGTCGCCCAGCAGTTGACGGCCGGCGCCATCCAGCTTGAGTCGGCCGGCCACATCAACAAGCGGATCGCCGGCGTGACAGAGTTCTTCTCCAGTTGTGATCTTCACGTGGATGACGTGCAGACGGGCCGCGTGTCCAGCGGTCTGCAATACGATCTGGTGCCGATCACCATCGTGGGGCGGGGGGCGTACCTACAGTGCGCGAAACTCCTGCACGGACTGTGCTCGAAGTACCCTGACATGAGCGTCATGCACATCGACCTTACCGGCAGTCCCACGGAACGCGTGGAGCTGGAGAAGTTCCGGTTCGACCTGTTCTGGTACGCGACGCCGAGCAAATCGGCGCCCAAGAGAGTCTAAGGTGGGCGGTGTGAAGTGCAAAGGAATGTCATTGCGAGGAGCGCAGCAAAGCCTGCCCCTGCGAAGGCAGGGGAAGCAATCTCAATCCGCGTGGTGGGAGATTGCTTCGCTCCGCTCGCAAGGACATTCTTCCGACTTGAGGACTCAATTTCGATTGGATTTTGACCTATGAGCCTTACGAAGCGTCAGAAAACGTTATCGGCTGTCTTTCTTCTTGGCATCGCCGGCCTCGTGGCGGACCGGACGATCCTGCGTCCGCAGGGCGGCCCCCAAGCGGCCTCGGCTGATCCGGGTCCCCCAGCGCCAGACGTCGCGACGGGGAGCCCTTCCCTCCCGGCCTTGCCGAACGTTGTCGCGCCGTCGGACCGTGTGCCGGCACGCCCGGACCTGGCGGAACGCCTGAACGATTTGCTGGCCGGCAAAGTGCCAGGTCCTAACGAGCCGCGCGACCCATTCTCTCTGCCGGCCACTTGGTCCGAGAGTGCTCCCGTGAACGGCGAACGGACCCCGGATGCGGTCCGGGGATTCCTGCGGAGCCACCAGCTTAAGGCCATCGTCATGCAGGGGGGCCAGTCGTGTGCCCAGGTCGATGACAGCTTCCTTGTCCCCGGCCAGCGCCTCGATGGTTTTGAGCTTGTCTCTTTGGACCATCGTTGTGCCGTCTTCGAGCGCGACGGCAAACGAGCCGTTCTCGAACTCGTGGTCGAGTAAAAACTGGAGTTCTGCAAAATGGAGATTAGGCCTATATTCTTCAAGGAAATCTTATTCTTCGATTTCCTTGAAGAATCGGCGCCAGTTCTTTTCTGGCCCTTTGTTACGGTTTGGGAAGGAAAAATCGAGAAAAGAGATTTTTCCTTCCCAAAGTAGGCCTAATCTCCATTTTGCAGAACTCCAGCAAGAAGTGGGACAATCGAAGGGATCGGGCGAAGGACAGCCATGATAAATATCTCCGTACAACTACTTAAGTGCCGGCGGTTTCCCGACGATATTCAGCTTGTGGCATCGTTTCGGAAGAGGGTAAAGGACCCCGAACGCGGCGTGTCGCGTTTGGCCCCCCCCCGAATCCGCCGGAGTCCACGGACCAAATAACAGGAGAATACACATGAGAAGAGACAGTTGTGCACGCAGACGGGGATTCAGTTTGTTGGAGATCGTGATCGTGGTGGCGATCATCGCGATCCTGGCGGCCATTGGGATTCCGCGCATGAGCCGGGGCGCCAGGGGCGCGAGTGACTCCGCGCTATCCGGGGATCTCGCGACGCTTCGCAACGCCATCGATCTGTATGCTGCTGAGCATGGAGGGACCTATCCCGACGCGACCGACCCCAACACCCAGATCACGCAGTACACGGATGCCGCCGGCGGTGTGGCTACAGCGAAGGACGCGACGCACATTTACGGCCCGTATATGCGAACCATTCCTCCGCTGCCCGTGGGGGCGAAAAAAGGCGGTACGAAGATCGCCGCCGCGGACGGCACCGGTGTCGGCTGGATCTACAGCGCCACCCCCGGAACGGTCAAGCCGAACACCACGGCTTCGGAGAAGGATGAAGCAGGCAAGCTGTACAGCAACTATTGAGTCGGCTGTGACTGAACGTATTTCCTGTCGGTCACGTCATTGGGCCTGCAAACGCGGAATACCGCGTTGGGGAGCCCCCTCTGGCGGAGGTGAATGCTGTGCCTGTCTTGAATCGAGTTGACCCGGGCCGCTGGCGAAACGGTCGCCAGTGGCCCGATCTCTATTGCCTCCGTCGTGGCCAGGCCATCCCTTCGGCTTCGCTCAGGGCGGGCTTGGCCTTGTGTGGCGGGGGCTTCACCTTGCTGGAGGTCCTGCTGGTGCTGGCGATCGTGGCGATCTTTGCCGCCGTGGCGGCCCCTCGTTACGGCCGCGCCTCCGCGCGTTATCGGGCCGATCTGGCCGCCCGGCGGGTCATGGCGGATTTGTGCCTGGCGCAGTCGTGCGCCAAAGCGGCCTCCTCCTCGCGAACCGTGTCCTTCTTAACAGCGACGGAGTGCTACCAGTTGCTGAATGTCCCTGCCCCCGACGGGCAGTCGGGGGATTACACGGTGGTCTTATCGGCGGAGCCTTACAACGCGGACCTCATCTCGGCCAGCTTCAACGGCGGCGCGCAGGTTGTCTTCACCGGCTGGGGATTGCCCACGAACGGCGGAACCGTGGTGGTCTCCGCCGGCTCAGAGCAGAGGACGGTCGTGGTCGACGGCACGACCGGGAAGGTCAGCCTCCAATGAGTCAATTGCGGATTTCGGATTGCGGCGGGTGGCATCGTCAAGGCCGAAGGCCTTGGCGATGGCTCGTTGTGTCGCGGGCCTCCGGCCCGCGATTCGAAGGCGGGACGCCTTCGACACGGCGCGGCCAAGAGGGCCGCGACACGACCACCCCCAAGCAAGCCCGCAGCGCCGCTGCGCGTCGGGGCTTGAGGGTGCCACCCGACCATCTTCGTGGCTGTCCCGGTTTCAGTCTGCTGGAGGCGGCCGTGACTATGGCGGTGACGTCCATCATCATGCTGGGCATTGGCTCGGCCATGCTCCTGGCAGGCAAGGCCCTGCCTGACGCGCGGAGCCCGGCCGGCGCGACGATTTCAGCGGCGGAAGCCGCCGAACGGATTCTCGCCGAACTGCAGTATGCGGTCTCCGTCGGCCAACGATCCGCAAACATGGTCGACTTCACGGTCGCCGATCGCAACGGGGACGGCACCCCCGAGACGATCCGCTATGAGTGGTCCGGAACGTCCGGGGCCCCGCTCACCCGCCGATATAACGGAGGCACGCTGGTAGACGTCCTCACCGATGTCCGGGAATTCAGCCTTTCGTACGCTCTGAGGACGACGACCACGGAGATCCCCCAAGGTAATAATGAGAGTGCAGAGACCTCGTTGGCAAGCTACAGTGCGACGGAGAGCCTCGACGACTATAAGATCTGGAGTATTGGGTCGTACGCGGAGTACTTTTTTCCGGGCCTGCCCGCGAATGCGGTCAGTTGGAAAGTCACACGCGTGGTGATCTTTGCCCACAGTTATGGTGCGACAGATGGAGAAGCCCGTGTTCAACTGCAACTGCCTACGACGGCCCATTTTCCCAGTGGTGCCATACTGGAAGAAAAGGTGCTCCTGGAATCCACATTGACCACGAGCTATCTCCCCCAGGAATTCACTTTCTCAGGAGTCAGCGGTCTCTCACCGTCGCAGGGGCTCGTCATCGTTGTCAAATGGATTGCCAATGCGGTGGCCTGCTATGTCAACGGGCGCAATACGGGCGTGACGCCAAACAACATGGCCAAGTCCAGTGACGGCGGCGTAACGTGGTCAGTGGTTTCTGGCGCCTCCCTGCTGTTCTCGGTATATGGGACGGTAACCACCGCCGGCACCCCTCAGATTCAGAGCACGTACTACCTGGAAGGGGTGGAGGTGAAGCTCAGAGCAGGCAGCGACGGCCAAGCGGTCGTGCAAGGCGGCATCAAGCTCCTCAACCGGCCGGAGGTGATCCAGTGAGTCTTGAGTCCAATAGGGTGCGCCCCTCGCCTCATCCATTTCGGATTTCGGATTTCGGATTTGGGATTCGACTCCCGACGCCGGTCTGCAATCCGCAATCCGCAATCCGCAATCCGCAATCCCGTCGCGCCTTCACCCTCATGGAGGCCGTGATCTCGACGGTCATCGTCGCGGTCATGCTCGTTACGGCGTTGAATACCGTCGGGGCGTCGAAGATCACTCAGCATAAGGCCTCGCTCGTGAGCCGAGGCCGGATGTTGGCGGAGTCGCTGATGTCGGAGATCCTCCAGCAAAGCTATCAGGAGCCTGGGGAGACGTACGTCTTCGGCCGGGAATCAGGCGAGTCGGACACGAGCAGGGCTGCCTATGACGACGTGGACGACTACCATGGATGGACCGAATCTCCGCCGGTCGCCAAAGACGGCACGGCTCTGCCCAACTCGGCCAACTGGAGACGGACTGTCACGGTGGAATGGGTTGATCCTCTGAAGCCGAAAACATCGAAGAGCAACGAGACCGGCGCCAAGCGGATCAGGATCGTGGTCACGTTCGGGAATGTGCCCCAGGCGACCGTGGTCGCCGTCAAAGTGGCCAACTGATGGAGGTAAGAGAGTCGATGTCATCGGACAGACCCAGGATGAGTCACGAATTCCGCCGAGGGCGGATTTCGGATGGCCGTGGGTGGCATCGTCAAGGCCGAAGGCCTTGGCGATGGCTC
>JAPLMX010000156.1 GCA_026386805.1 Phycisphaerae bacterium
AACGGCGACGCCCCTCCGCCAGGAGCCGGTGATGGCGTGCCTCGATACGACCATTTTGATCGATTTGGGCGGGAGAACCTCTCCGCGAAAAGAGCAGGCGGCCCGGAAGATCGAGGAATTGGCCGCGAAAGGGCAGACGATCGTTACCACTCGTTTCAACGTTGCCGAGCTCTACGTCGGTATCTCGCGATCCCACCACCCGAAGGAGGGCGAGAAGGCCGTCCAGACTCTACTGAGTCGATTCGAGATTCTGGAGTTCAGTGATGCGGCGGCGCGGCTCTTCGGCTCTATCACCGGTTTTCTTCAACAGATGGGCAAACCTGCCGGCGATATGGACGTGCTGATTGCCGCCACGGCGATGGTCTACGGCCACACGCTGATTACACGGAATTCCAAGCACTTCAGGCATATTCCCCACCTGATTGTGGAGGAATACTGACTCCGCCGACATCCGATGTCCCGGAACGGTGCATCTGCAGTAAGATACAGACATACTGCTTCTCGTCTCATTCATGCCTACGCGAGCGTAGGCATGGCACCCAGAGCCAGTTCGTAGTGTGCCCGTAAGGGCATAGAAAGGGCTCCCAAATGCGACTCATCGCGTTTGGGAGCCCCAAGAAACGCCTTACGGCGTCACTACGAACGAATCATCAATCCAGCGGCACCACCCAGATGTTCCGGAAGCTGACTTCGTTGCCGTGCTCCTGGAGGAGGATCGGGGCGGGCTTCGGGCCTTCCTGCTGACCGGCGCCGGTCTTACGCGGCACCTCGACATTGTCGTGGATCAGCACGCCGTTCTGGAAGACCGTGATGCGGGCGTTCTGCACCTTCACGGGCTTGCCGCCTTCGTCCGCGTAACGGGCCGCATGAAAGAGAATATCGTAGGTCTGCCACTCGCCCGGCTTCCTGCAAGCGTTCTTGTCGGGGGCCTTGAACGTGTAGATGCTGCCTCCCTCGTTGTTCTTCGGCTCCAGGCCGTAGGAGTCGAGGATTTGCAGCTCGTACCGGCGCTGGATGTAGATGCCGCTGTTGCCGCGACCCTGCCCCTTGACCTCCGGCGGCATTACCGGCGTCTTGAATTCCGCGTGCAAGATGAAGTCCGCAAAATCCCGTTTGGTCATGATGCTGCCGGTCTTGGGAACGGACTGCATAACACCGTCCGCGATCTTCCGGCCGATCTCGCCGGCGCCTTCACGCCGCCACTGAGAGAAGTCCTTGCCGTCGAATAGGACAATCGCTTTTTCGGGCCGGCCAGCTTCGACCGTCACCTGCGGCGGATTTGCGTAGTCGTTCCAAATCCGCTCGATCTCGGCGACGTCGGGCTTGCCTTCGTGCACGTACCAGCGATAACGGAACACGTGATCCTCGCCCGGCTTCATCTCCCACGGGCCCAGTTGCGACGGGCAGAAGTTGAAGAAGATGTAATTGTCCGGCTCGGGCCACAGCCGCATCGGCTCCGGGTGCCGGAAGTTCTTGGGATTGCTGAAGAAGGTCACGCCTTCCCAATCGTCGCCGATCTTGCCGGCGTTGTCGCACCAGCGGGCGCGGGTGCCGTGGCCGTCCGTGCGGGTCTTTCCCTCGCTGGTCAGATTGGCGGCGGTGGCGCCCTTCCACTGGCGGGTGGCCCGGTAGCCGAGGCCGCCGTAGCGATACTCATCCTGGATCAGAGGCTGATCGGCCACGCACCGCTGCGTCGATTGGAAATCCACGAGCCAGTACTTCTGCGGCCCGCCCACGTTGTAGACGCGAACGTCCCAAACTTCCTTGAGGATCGTCTGCTCGCCCTTGGAGGTCTTGAGGGCGACGTGGTCCTGCTCGCTTTGGAAGCCGCCATACACCGCGCCGGTGGTCGTGGACAGGTACTTCGAGAAGCGAACCGTCCCTGTGCCATCGCCGACGTTCCAGAAATCGACCATCTTGCCCTCGAACGTCGTGTGGGTCCAGGGCATCCAGATGCCCATGTGGTGGAGGTGGTCCGGCGGGTTGATGTCCGTCAGGACATTGCCCTTGGGCGACCACAGCGGATGAATAAACGCACTATGATCGTACAGCGGCAGCTTCGAATCCGGGACCTTGGCAACGCCCTTCGGGGCCGGGGACATCGCGTGATGGTACTGCATCACCTTGGCGTCCCCCAGGCTGATCTCCAGAGTCTTGTCGTCCTTGACGGCCTTGACCACGCGGTCGGCCCGAGCCTCCCCGGCGACCAACTCATACGTTCTCTTCTGCCCGGCAGGCAGTGTCCCGGCGAGAATCCAGTGCAGTATCGGCGTCGATCCCGCCTCGATCTGGGCCGGCACGGTCACGCGATCGGCCCCCTTCACCTCCTGCAGCGAGAGCGGCTGACCCGCCACGGCCTGGGTCACCGACGCCAGCGGCACTGAGATCGGCGTATCGGTCCTCGCATACGACCCCGCCTCGACGGTAATCGTCGCCAGCGGCGCGCCAAACGCCGACCCGGCACAGAAGAGACTCCCGAAAACAACCAAGGAAATGACCATCACAAGGACCGACCAACGTGCACGCATCGCGGTACTCCTTTCTAAGTTACCTAACGTACCCATCCTCCCCGCTACTGCAAAGTGCGATTCTAACAACGAGCGGCCCGCGCATCAAGCAGGTACCATGGCTCATCCGGTTCTTGCACGCTTCCTTGGCCCACCGTGTCACAATTGCACTTGACAGCCCATCCCGCTAATTGTATGATACGCAATAAACTATCAAGATGAAGTCACCATTGAAAAGTGAATAGCGAATTTGGTCAGGCGGGTCATGACCAGTAAGACGCCAGCTTTTATGGTTGCCGTCGGCGTACGCAGGGACCCGGGAATCCACCCAGGCCGATGATGCAAAACAAAGCCAATTCCGCGGGGCCCTCAGCATTAAGTGCTTGGAGAAGAAAGGGTTATGAGGAATCGGTCCCCAGAGGGGTTCGGAAGAACAAAGCCAATTCCCCCGGTGGGCAGGCCAATCGTGATCGGTAAGGTGCCAGCTCTTGGCTGCCGCCGGCGTATGCAGGACCCCTGGGATCCACGCAGGCAGCCGATGCAAAACAAAGCCAATTTGCGTGAGCCCCCCTGAGCATTAAATGCTTGGAAGAAAAGAAGTTATGAGGAATTGAGCCCCCAAAGGAGCTCGGAGAAACAAAGCCAATTCTCCCGGCGACGGGCGTGGGGCCGGTGCCCCGGATCGGGGTCCGGGGTGACAAGCTTGGGCCATTGGTTGGGCCCGCAAGTCCACCAAAAACCTAATGCGGTGTCTGGCGGGGGTTGGTAGCATACAGGGGATCGTTCTCCATTACGACTCGGAGCTCTTATGCCTGACGCACATTGGGAGTTGTATTCGCACCCGTCGGACATCGGGATTCGCGGCCTGGGGCCGACGAGGGAAGCGGCGTTCGCGCAGGCCGCGATGGCGTTGACCGCCGTCATCACGGAGTTGCAGAAGGTGGAGCCGAGTCAGACCGTTGACATCGAGTGCAGGGAAGAGGACGATGAACTTCTCTTTATCAACTGGCTCAGCGCGCTGCTCTACGAGATGGATACACGAGGCATGTTGTTTAGCCGGTTCGAGATCGAGCCAATCGAAGGCGGAATCCGAGCCAGGGCCTGGGGCGAGCCGGTCGATGTCGCCCGGCACGAGCCGGCGGTCGAGGTCAAGGCCGCGACGTACGCAGATTTGAAAGTCGAGCGCACAAGCGACGGCACGTGGGTCGCCCAGTGCATCGTGGATGTGTGACACGAACTTGCGACAGAATTCGGATAGCATCAACTTGTCATCCTGAGCATAGCGAAGGATCTGGTCCTCGAATGAGAGGTTTCTCATGCTCGCAACCCAGATCCTTCACTCCGCTTCGCTCCGTTCAGGATGACAGACTTTGGGAGCAAGGGAATGTTTGCCGACAAGCTGCAAAGACGTGGAGAAGCCCAATGGGTGATCGAGCCTTTCGGCAAAATGCGGGTGCCGGTGATCGTCTTCGCCGATGAGGGCCTGATCCGGGACATGGACGAGCAGGTCTACCAGCAGGCGGCGAACGTGGCGGCCCTGCCGGGCATCGTGCAGGCCTCGTATGCCATGCCGGACGCCCATTGGGGCTATGGCTTCCCGATTGGGGGTGTCGGCGCGTTCGATCCGGACAAAGGCGGCATCATCTCGGCGGGCGGCGTCGGCTTCGACATCTCCTGCGGCGTGCGGGCCCTTCGCACCGGGCTGACCCTCGACCAGATCAAGGGCAACGAGAAGGAATTGGCCGACGTGCTGGCCCGGTGCATCCCGGCCGGGGTCGGCAGCGAAGGCAAGTTCAAAATCTCGGGACTCGAAATGGACGACATGCTGCAAGGTGGCGCCGTGTGGGCCGTCGAGCAAGGATACGGAAACCGCAGCGACCTGGCCCGCATCGAAGAGAACGGCCGGATGCCCGGGGCCGAGCCGAGGTACGTCTCGGACCACGCCAAGCAGCGCCAGGAGAAAGAGGTCGGCACGCTCGGCTCGGGCAACCACTACCTCGAAGTCCAACGGGTCTCGGCGATCTACAACAACGATCTCGCCAAGGCGTTCGGAGTCGGCCTCAACGACATCACCGTAATGATCCACTGCGGCTCACGGGGCCTGGGCCACCAAATCGCGACCGATTACTTAGCCAAGATGATCAAGGCGGCCCAGGAGGAGGGTATTGAGCTGGCGGATAGGGATTTGGCCTGCGCCCCGATCAAATCCGACGTGGGCAGGCAGTATTACGGAGCGATGTGCGCCGGCATCAACTGCGCCTTGGCCAATCGGGAAGTGCTAACCCATCTGACACGGCAGGCTTTCGCGGAGCGGTTCCCGCGGGCCAATCTGACGCTCATCTACGATGTCTCGCACAACACCTGCAAAGTGGAGGAGCACACGATTGACGGCCGCAAGAAGAAGCTGTACGTGCACCGCAAGGGCGCGACACGGGCCTTCGGGCCGGGACATCCGTCGCTGCCGCGGGATTTGCAGGCGACGGGCCAGCCGGTCCTGATCGGCGGCACGATGGGGACCGCCTCGTTCATTCTGGCGGGCACCGAACAAGGCATGAGTCTGTCCTTCGGCTCGTGCTGTCACGGGGCAGGCCGGGCCATGAGCCGCAGCCAGGCCACTAAGCGCTGGAAGGGCAAGGACATCATCATGTACCTGGCCCAAAAGGGCATCATCATCAAAGGCGCCTCGCCGCGCGGTATCGCCGAGGAGGCCCCGGGCGCCTACAAGGACGTCACCGCTGTCGTGGACGCCACCGACGCAGCGGGCCTAGCCAAGAAGGTCGCCCGCCTGGAACCGCTGATCTGCGTCAAAGGGTGATCCGGCGCAAATCGACAAGTACATGCCTACGCGAGCGTGGGCAGGACGCCCAAGACTGGAGAGAACAAGAGCCAAGCGCATCTTGCCTGAATTGATGATCCATCACAACTGGCTGGTCCGAGCGAGTGCCGTGGAGGCGGCGGGCGTCTTTCGACAGAGAAAGCTCATCGATTTGGTCGAAGCTCGGCTCAAGGATACCAACAAGATTGTCCGCCGCTACGCACTCCAGGCATACTACGATCTTCGTGGTGCCCAGTCCTTGCCCACGCTCAAGGACTTCTGCGGGGACAAAGATGTTCGCATTCGCGTTACAGCGTTGGCGCTGGGCTATGCTGCGACGAGGGACGAATCCTTTTTGATGACTTCGGAGAGAATTCTGCGAAGGCAATACTGTCGTTACCATGATCGTTACGCTGCTCTCCATGTCCTGGACTACTATCTCGGTGTTTCGACCGATCCCGGTGTAATGGAGATGTTCAGGCATATTCTGACAGTCACCCCGAAATCCCTGGGACTCGCGAAAGGCATAAGGGAGAAGCTCAAAAGATGGGAGAGCAAATAGCGGCAACATGTGGACATTTGTGGATGGCGATTCTTCAGTTTCGAGTGGTCCCCTGTCGGGGTACCCGTTCACGGGATGCCGCGAAAAAATCTTTTGGAAGCCGCGATTTGGGCGTAGCGCGAATCTGGGTAAGGCGGTATATCCTCGTCTATGGTAGACCAGGATGTCACGATATCCGAGTTGCTTTTGCAGATCGACCTACTTCGCAGCCAGGTGCTGGGACTGGAGCAGACCAACGCCCAACTCCAGAAGGAGATTCAGCGACTGCGTGAGGACAACCAACGACTCCAAGACCAGATCGCACGCTTGCAACGGAACTCCTCCAACTCCTTCAAGCCGCCTTCCAGTGACCTTGTCAAGCCGAAGAAGAACGGAACGTCCCGGGGAAAACGCCAACGCAAGATCGGCGGCCAGAAGGGCCATCCGCGGCAGGAACGAATCCCCTTGGGCCCGGACGACATCGGTCCCATCCTTCCCTATGAGTTGTCCTCGAAACAGGCACAGGGTCTGATCCCCCTGGAGGAATGGTT
>JAPLMX010000218.1 GCA_026386805.1 Phycisphaerae bacterium
CAAGTTCATAACACGCTCCGGCGGCGTTTCCCTCTATGCCTTTGCGTCTTTGCGCGAGATTTCGGTTCTTTGGCGAGCGGGGACGCTCGCCCTACGCCGTCCTCAAGTCCGACATTCCGCCTTGTTTCGGATTTCGTATTTCGTGCTTCGGATTTCCCGGCCAGCCGGTTTGCCGGGTGGTCGGGGTAATGCTCCGGGAAGCTCAGGTTGGCGTACGTAGGGGCTGTGCTGACCCCACGCCGGTCAACATGGCCGAGATTTCACTTGACCAGGAATTGGCGCACCTGTATGATAACAGAGCAACAGAATAGAAGATCATAGATCAGAGACCACAGCTTGGGAGGGTTTCGTCGTGAGCGGCCCGGCACGCGTCCTCGTCGAAGATCTACCACGGAGGCACGGAGATCACCGAGGTGATCTTGGATTCATTGACAGACAGGACCTCGACTTCATTCTCAGCGGCCTCGGCGTCTCGGTGGTGAGCATTCGTGCCAAACAAAGCCAATCCGTCACATCGATAGGAGCGGGCGGGGACGGGCGAGATCGCCCGCGGAGCCGTCGTTGGGACCGGTTGTACAAACAAAGCCAATTTGCCGACACGGACGGAGATGGGCGCGGGCCGGCGAAGGCACGCGCGGACCCGTCGCTCGGACCCATTGTGCCAAACAAACCCAATTTGCCCTGCACCGGCCGGAAAAGGCGCTGCCGACGCTGGGGGCAGTCGCGCCAAACAAAGCCAATTCCTCCAGAACGACACGAAGAGCAAGTACTTTGTCGAAAAGGGGTTATGACGAATTGGACACGCAAAAGGCCTCGGCGAAACAAAGCCAATTCCCGCACGGACAGCGATGGGCAAGAGCCGGCAAGGCTGCCAGTGACGCCGGTGGGGCCAAGCGTGCGAAACAAAGCCAATTTGCCCCGGACCGACCGGAAGAGGCGCTGGCTGGCAGGGCCTCAGTAAAAGAAAGCCAATTTCCGGGGGCAGGGCGACGCGATGGATCTGGAATCCGCCACCGTATGCCGGCCGCACGCCGTTCCGCCCGGCGGGGTCTCTTGCTTTGGCGGTGGGCGGGTGCTATCGTTAGTTGATGAAGCAACGCCTTGATGGATTGAAACTCGGCAGCCTGGTGCTGGATGTGCCGTTCTTCCAGGCTTCCCTGAGTGGCTACAGCGATCTCAGTATGCGGACGCTGGCCCGGCGGTTCGGGTGCCCTTTTGCGCTGACCGACGTGATGCTGGCCAAGAGCGTGACCTATCCGCAGGTCTTGGCCAAGGCGTGCTTTCAGCCCGGCGAGGACGAGCACCCGGTGGGGGCGCAGATCCTCGGCAACACCCCCGCGACGATGGCCAGGGCGGCCTGCGATCTGGTGGCCGCCGGGTACGATGCGATCGATTTGAATTGTGCCTGTCCGGCCCCCAAGGTCCTGCGGCGGGGGCGGGGCGGGGCCTTGCTCAATCACCCCGATCTCGTCATCGACATTCTCAAGGCGGTTCGGGACGCCGTACCGTGCCCGGTCCTGATGAAGCTTCGCATCGGCATGAATCATTCGCCCGAGGCGCAGGACAGTTTCTGGGAGATCGTGGCCCGCTCGATCGAGAATGGGGTCGATGCCCTCGTGATCCACGGCCGGACCGTGTCCGAGAGATTTCGCGGCAAGGCGGACTGGGACGCCCTGGCGGCGGTCAAGGCCCGGTTCCCCGCCGCCACCATTGTCGGCAGCGGGGACGTCTTCGATCCGGTTGCTGCGGTCGATTTGCTGAAGAAGACCGGGCTCGACGGCTTTGTGGTCGCCCGCGGGGCCATCGGCAATCCGTGGATCTTTCGGAACCTGCGGTGCGTGTGGGAAGGCCGGCCGGTCCCGGACCCGCCGGACCTGGCCGAGCAGCGGCTGGTCATGCTGGAGCACCTCGATCATGTCCTTCAGGGCTACCCCGAGAAGTGGGGCATCGGCTACTTCCGCAAATTCATGATCTACTATGTCCGGCGGCACCCCCAACGCAAGCAGGTCGTGCTGACTCTGATCAAGGCCAAGACGCGCGCCGAGGTCGAGGCCGGCATCAATGCTTGGTATGGCGGGGAGGCTTGGCATGAGTAAGACAAATACGGTGATGGGTGACATGCCCTTGGTGTACCTGGCGTCGGGGTCCCCCCGGCGCAGGGCCATTCTGGAGGAACTGGGCATTGCGTATCGGCTGTTGGCGGCGGACGTGGACGAGATGGCGGGGGGCACGGCGTGCGAGACGGCGGAAGAGAACGCCCGACGGAAATGGCGGGCGGGGCTCCTCGTGGCGAGGGCATCGGGACCCCCAACGCGAAAGGTCGCGTGGGGGAACCCGGCCCGCTCTTGCTTGCAGGAAGAGAAGACAAGGCCAAGAGGGCCTCGCCACGGAGGGGCCGTCGTCGTTGCGGCGGACACGGTGCTGGAGGCGCAAGGCCGGCTGCTTGGCAAGCCCGCCGATGAGACGATGGCGAGGGAGTATCTCCAGATGCTCAGCGGCGGTACGGCCGTCGCCTACTCCGCCGTGGCTGTGGCTGTGGTGGGGGCCGGGGAGGGCTGCCTTGCCACGGAGACAGCGGAGGTCCATTTCAAAACCTTGTCGCCAGAGGTCATCCGCTGGTATCTCTCGACGGGCGAGCCGGTGGGCCGGGCCGGAGCGTTTGGGATCGGCCAGATCGGTGAGGTCCTGACCGAGTCCGTGGACGGCTGCTACTCCTGCGTCTCCGGGCTGCCAAAAACCGCTTTACTTTTAGCCCTGGCCCGCGTCGCGGGGGGGCAACTGCCAGGATGGTTGCGGAACGTGCCTGCGTCGCTCGTGGGAGCCAGGGTCCAGTTGCGCTCGCTTACGATTGACTGCTCTTGATGCTCCTCGCCACGGGCGGTCTGCGTCCCACGATCACCGCAATTCCGAACCACCCCTGCAATAGCGTGCTTCCTGCCGCGACGACTAGAGAGTGTGGCGCCGCGCGCGGCGTGAAGCGTCCGCCGCTCAGGAGCCAGGGAACCGGTTGGATATTGGAGGTAAAAGGTATGGCTGAGTTCGTGGCGGAGCGTGAGATCGAGAGCTCCCGGCAGATCGGCGGACGGCACAACGCGCTCGGGATCATGTCCACGTGCATCAAGGCGATCGTTGTGCTCTTCCCGCTGCCAACGGCCTTTCTCCCCCACACCCCAATCGAGATGAAGTTGGCGGGGGTCTATGCGACACTCGTGACGCTGGGCTTGTTCCTGGCGCTAGCGGAGATTGCCAGCGGCATCCGTCGGCTCGCGGAAGCGGCGGATCGGCAACGCCGGCCGTTGTGATTTCTGCTTTCTGCTTTCTGCAATAGACCGGGTTGACGCACGACGGATAGAGTGTATGATGCTGTGGTGGGGGAGCGCTACGGGTCTTTGCAGGGACAAAGATACTTATAGGAGATGGAGAATGATGCAGATCAGGGGATTCATCACACAAGCGGCTGTTCTGGCTTTCGTGCTGCTGTCTGTCGCGGGTTGCATCGTCATCGATGGTGACGGCTGGAGCGGCCGAGCCAAGTCCGAGCGGACGGTCGAGCTCCAGCACCTGATGCCGCCGGGATCGGCCCTGGCTGTCTCGACGGCCAGCGGCTCCATTGATGTCACGGGCCAGGAAACCGACCACGTGCAGGTCGTGGCCACGATCCAGGCGCGGGCGGCTACCGAGCAAGAGGCGCAGGAACTGGCCGAACAGGTGGAAATCAGCATCCAGGAGTCCGGCGACAAGCTCGTGGTGAAGGCGGACCGGCCCGACAACCTTCATTGGCATCGGTCCATCAGCATCAGTTACGTCATCACCGTGCCCCGGCAGACCCATGTGGACTGTGATAGCGCCTCCGGCTCACTCAAGCTGCGGGACCTGACCGGCAACGTCAACGCACACACGGCCAGCGGGTCCGTCGAAGGCGTGCAGATCAAGGGCTTCGTTCGCCTGCGTTCCTCCAGCGGGTCGGTCCATTGCGAGAACGTCAGCGGCGGCGACGTCGATCTCGACACGGCCAGCGGCGGCGTCCGGTTATCGGACGCGTTGGACGTCGGGACTTGCCGGGCCCATTCCTCCTCCGGGTCGGTGCGGGTCCAGCACGTTCAGGCCGACGCGGTTCGCATGGATTCCGGCAGCGGCGGCGTGACGGCCGAGGACGTCACCTGCGCGCATCTGAACGCCCGGTCCGGCAGTGGGCACGTTTCCGTTGCCTTCGCGCCGTCGGCGCCGGACAACGTCGCCGTGGATCTGGGCACTGGCTCCGGCGGTATCAGCGTCACGATGCCACGGGCCTTCGCGGGCCGGGTGGACCTGTCGGTCGCCAGCGGCTCCGTCCACATCGACCAGCCCGTGACGGTCCAGGGCGACATCGGCAAGCGGCACGTCACCGGCACGATCGGCGAGGGCACCGGCAGCCTCTCCGCCCACACTGGCAGCGGCTCCATCGACGTACGGTAGGACCGACGGCCTCTGGCCCATCACGGTGGGATCATGCTCGTGCCCCAAGACAAGCAACGGTGGTGGTCGCGGTGTTTGGCCGAAGGTTTTGGCGGTTGTTGGGCCGTCAGCAAGAGATCTGAGCTCGACTTCTGCCATTTTTGAGAGGCGGATCGTAATGGAAACTCGGGAAATCAAGGATTCTTGCAGTTTTGTTACGCCTTACACACGACGTGGGATGTGCCAAAACCCACCTTCAAGTGCCCTAATCCCTGAGAACTCAAGCACCCTTTGAGAAGAGAAGGGGCTCTGTCCATTCCCTTGCCGCGGGAACAGTCTGGGATGCCAGTATCTCCGTGCTGCTGGACGCCCTCAAAGCGTCAAACGCCCAGCGATCGTGCGTCTTCGCACGGTCGCTTCTCAGGGCGGCCGGGACATCGCTGCGTGAGGTTCCCGTTGCGAGTCGTCAGATGCGAATGCAGCGTGCGGCCGAATCCGCCACCGTATGCTGACCGCACGGGCCGGGTGCGACCGCGAAATTTTTGCAGAAAAAGGGGTTGCAGGGGGTGTGGAGGGCGTATATACTCTCTGCGAGTTGGTTTTCGCGGGCGTAGCTCAGTGGTAGAGCGTCACGTTGCCAACGTGGATGTCGTGAGTTCAAGTCTCATCGCCCGCTGTGATAGGAGTGTCTCCTAAGGACGGGGATCTCTCGACGCACTTGGGCGTCGAAGAACCGTATAGTATCGGCGAGGTACCGGCTAGGTGTAGTTTGGCATTGGTCGTCGATACGTTGAAGCCCCGCGGCGGTGGCGGCGGGGTCGGATACGTTCACCTGGCTAAGGGGAAGATATTCCCCCGATGCCTTTTTTTGTTTTGGGCCGAAGTTCAGGGCAAGAAGCAGGTCATTCTTTTTGGGAGTGCCGCCATGGCGGATGAGAACGAAGAAACAACGGCCTCCGAGCAGGAGGAAGGGGCGCAGGAGACCGAACAGCCGAGGACCGCGAAGAATACCGTCACGGTCGAGGACGTCGGGCCCTGCAAGAAGAAAGTGATCGTCGAGGTTCCCGAGGAGACCATCAAAGAAGTGGTCGACGAGCAGTATCGGGAGTTGCGACGGGATGCGGTGGTGCCGGGCTTTCGCAAGGGCCGAGCGCCCCGGCGGCTGCTGGAGAAGCGGTTTGGCAAGGAGACCGGCGAGCAGGTCAAGCTCAAGCTGCTGTCCGAGGCCAGTGAAGCGGCGATTCGGGACCAGAAGCTGGACGTTCTGACGGACCCCGAGGTCGATTATCAGCACGTGGAGCTTCCCGACACCGGTCCGCTGAAGTTCGAGTTCGCGGTCGAGATCCGGCCCCAGTTCGAGTTGCCCGCACTGGAAGGCATTCCCGTCACGAAGCCCAAACTGGAAGTGACCGAAGGCCAGATCGACCGCGAGATCGAGCAGCTTCAGCGGTGGTCGGGCGTTTGGACGCCGCGCGAAAACGGCACGGTCGAGCGGGAGGACCAGATCATCGCCGGGGTCCGGCAGAACATCGAGCTGACGGACGAAGAGAAAGCCCGACAGGTGGCCCAGGTCGAGGGAAAGGCCGAAGGCGGAGAACCCGAACCGACCTACATTCCCGAGGCCGAGATCAAGCTGGACAACGCCGAGATCTTCGTTCGGCCGACCGGGTTCGTCGGGTCGGTGCCCGTTGAGAAGCTCGATGAGCTGCTGATCGGCGCCGCGGTCGGTGACAAGAGGACGACGACCGTCGAGATCCCCAAGACGTATTTCCGCGAGGAGCTCCAGGGCCGCAAGGCCAATATCGAGATCGAGATCAAGGAGATCAAGTACCTCAGACCCGCGGAAGTGAGCGAGCACTTCCTACAGCGGTTCGAGGCTCAGACCGTGGCGGAGTTGCGGGACAAGATCCGCAATAATCTACAGGCCCGCATCGAATCCCAGGTTCGCAACGACATGAGCGAGCAGATCTACAACTACCTGCTCGACAACGCGAAGTTCGATCTGCCGGTGGACGTCGCGGCCCGGCAGGCGGGCAGCGTTCTGCAACGGCAGTACATCAACCTGCTGCAGCGTGGGCTGAGCCGCCAGCAGGTCGATGAGCAGATGGAGCAGCTCCGAGCCGGCAGCGAGGAACAGGCCAAGCAGCAGCTCAAGACCTTCTTCATCATGGATAAGGTCGCCGAGAAGCTGGAGACCGACGTCAGTGACGAGGAGATCAACGGCCACATCGCCCGCGTGGCGATCCAGCGAGGTCAGCGGCCGGAGAAGCTCAAGGAGCAGATGGAACGCGACGGCTCGCTCTCCCAGTTCCGCTTGGACGTGCGCCAGGGCAAGTGTATCAGCAAACTCCTCGAATCGGCGAACATCACGGAGCAAGTGCCCGAAGAGAAAGTGGAGAAAGGCAAGAAATCAAAAAAGAAGAAATCCGCGGCCGAATCCGAGGAAGGCAAGGCGAAGTAAGAAGAAGTGTGAAGTCTGAAGTGTGAGGCGATGAGTTGCCTCTTCCAACCTGAGACTTCCAACTTGAAACTTGTTTGATAAGGATGGTTTGATGTCCGCGAAAGACGACTATCTGAGACATATCGACCGGGGCACGGGCGTGTACGATCAGTACGGCCAGTACCAGCGCTATCGGCAGATGAGTTTGGACGACATGCTGCTGGAGAACCGCATCATCTTCCTCATCGGCGAAATCAATTATGCCCGCGCCACCGAGGTCATCATGAAGATGCTGTACCTCGACAACCTGAAGAAGGGCCGGGAGATCAGCCTGTACGTCAACTCACCCGGCGGGGCGGTGGATGATACGCTGGCGATCTACGACACGATGCGGTTCGTCGGCTCGCCCGTGGCCACCTATTGCATCGGCCGGGCCCAGTCCGGCGGGGCCGTGATCCTGGCGGCGGGCACTAAGGGCACCCGCTTCGCTCTCCCTCACGCCAAGATCATGCTGCACCAGCCGTGGGGCGGTGTCACCGGACAGGCCTCCGACATCAAGATCCAGGCCGAGGAGATCCTCAAGGCCAAGCAGACGATCAACCGGCTCTTGGCCCTCCATACCGGCCAGCCGCTCGAAAAGATCATGGCGGAAACGGAGCGGGATCGCTACATGACCGCCGAGGAGGCCAAGGAATACGGCCTGATCGATGAAGTCCTGCATGAGGACGGACAGCAAAAGCCCGGCGAAACCAAGAAAGACGCGGCACAGGCCGGGCCGAAACCCGAGGAACCGGGCAAGTAAAGAGGAGTGTGAAGTTTGAAGACTCCAATTTCTTCAAACTTGAGACTTCCAGCTTGAAACGCTCGCAATTGAGAAATGGTAATAACAAGTATGGATGAGATACTGGTACCGATCGTCATTGAAAAGACAGGCCGCGGCGAGCGCTCCTACGACATCTACTCCCGGCTGCTGAAAGACCGGATCATCTTTCTCGGCGGTCAGGTCAGCGATTCCGTCGCCAACCTGCTCATCGCGCAGATGCTCTTTCTGAGCAACGAGGACAGCAAAAGCGACATTCACTTCTACATCAATTCGCCCGGCGGGGTCATCACGGCCGGCCTGGCGGTCTACGACACGATGCAGTTCTTGCGGTGCGACGTGGCCACGTACTGCATCGGCCAAGCGGCCAGCATGGGCGCGGTCCTGCTGGCCGGCGGGGCGGCGAACAAGCGGTTCCTGCTGACCAACAGCCGGGTCCTGCTCCACCAGCCCCACGTCATGGGCGTTCTCGAAGGCCAAGCCACCGATCTCGATATCGAAGCCCGCGAGATCCTGCGGCTGCGGGAGCGGATCGGCTACATCCTGGCGCACCACTGCGGCCAGGACGTCGCCAAGATCGAGAAAGACACCGACCGCAACCTCTGGCTTAGCGCTGAAGAGGCGGTCAGCTACGGCTTGGCCGACCAGATCCTGCAAAAGGCCCCAGAGATCGTCAAGGGCGAGCCGGAACAAGAGCGGCAGTAGGTGGCAAGGTCGATGAGGCACAAGTCGAGTAAATTTCACAGGTCCCGCGGGTCCTCTTGGTCCTATGGGACCTATATGCTCCTGCTGCTCGCAGCCGTTCTTGTTGGAGGCTGCGGGATCGGCGGCGAGCGGGTCAGTCCGCTTGAGATGAAAGTACGCGACCTCGAGCAGGAGAAGACGCAATTGGCCGGGCAGCTCGAGCAGAGTCGGATCGAGACGGAGCGGGTCAAGGCCCAGGTCAAAGCCCTTGCGGTGTTGCCCCAGGACAAGCAGGAGAATCGCTTCTACGCACTGAGTGCCGTGAAGATCGCCCGGTTCACGGGCTTCTACGACAAGAACGAAGACGGCAAGCGCGAGAAATTGATCGTCTACCTCCAGCCGGTCGATCAGGCGGGCGACGCGGTCAAGACCGCCGGGGTCGTGAGCGTTCAGCTCTGGAACCTGAGCAATCCCAGCGGCCAAGCCCTGCTCGGCGAGTGGCAGGTCCAGCCCGGCGAGTTGTACAAGCTCTGGTTCAACACCCTCGCCTCGACCGCCTTTCGCCTGACGTTCGACGCCCCCGTGACGCCCGAGGCCCTCGCCCAGCCGCTCACCGTCAAGACTGCCTTCACCGACTACCTCACTGGCCAGGTCTTCATGGACCAGTTCGTCATTGAGCCGAAGCTCGACCGCTGATGCCGCGCTGCAAAGGCCGTGCGTTCGAGATTGCCTCGCCGCGCTCCCAGTGACGTACAACGCTTGTCATAGGGATTGGGAGAACTTCGTGCGCAGCACGCACTCTGTCATCCTGAGGCGAAGCCGAAGGATCTGGGTTGTGATGGAGACGACCCCTTCGTAAACGGAGCAAGTTCCCGTCCGCAGGCCGGATGCTTCACTTTGTTCAGGATGACAAGCTTGGGCTCTAAAGTGTGGCCTCGCATGATTCCTGATCCCTGTGTTTCCTGGGGATTTGCTTGACAGCGAGAGCCGTCACTCATACCTTGGGTACTCGAATCGCAGTCGCCGATGAGGCCGGAATTATGAGGACTTACAGGAGGGCCCTGTGAATAGTTCCATCACTTGCCCGAAGTGCCAATCGCAGATTCCGATCACCGAGGAACTCATTTCGAGCCAACTGCGGGCGACGATTCGCGGCGAGCTGGAGACCGAGATCAACACCGCCCGGCAGCGTCTCAAGCAGCAGCAGAATGACTTGGCGAAACAGCAGCAGGAGCTTGTGAAGAGGACGGAAGCGGTCGAGGAGCAGGTTCGGACGAAGCTGGGCCAGGAGCGGCAATCGCTCGAACGCAGGATCCGGGAGCAGATGCATGTCGAGCTTAAGGACCGGGACGAGCAGCTTGGCGAGCTGAAGCAACAACTCAAGACCGCGCAGGAAAGAGAATTGGCGGCCCGCCGACGGGAGCGCGAGATCGAGCAGATCAAATCCCAGCTCGATCAGGAGAAGCTACAGTTCGAGCAGAGTCTGCAAAAGAGACTGGAGGAAGGGCGCGTCGAGATGCTGCGGCAGGCCAATCAGAAGGAACTCGCTTTTCTCAAGGAGAAACGCGAACTGGAAGAGAAGGTCCGTAGCGTCGAGCTGGAGGTCACGCGCAGGACCCAGGAGGAGTTGAAGAAGGTGCGGGAGCAGACCCTGAAGGAGATGGACGAGCAACACCGGCTCAAGCTTCTGGAGAAAGAGCAGCAAGTCGAGACTCTTCGCCGGCAGATCGAGGACCTCAAGAGAAGCGCCGAGCAAGGCTCTCAGCAGATACAGGGCGAGGTCCTAGAGATCGCCCTGGAGGAGCTGCTCAAGAGCCTGTTCCCAACTGACTCCATCGAGCCGGTCCCGAAAGGTGTTCGCGGCGCGGACGTGGTCCAGCACGTTTTCGACGACACCGGCATGGATTGCGGCCTGATCCTCTGGGAATCGAAGCGGACGAAGCATTGGAGCAGAGACTGGCTGCCCAAGCTGCGGGACGACCTTCGGACGGTCGGCGCCTCGCGTTCGGTCATCGTCAGCGAGCAACTGCCCGAGCACATCCGGCACTTCGGCCAGGTTGACGGCGTCTGGGTGGCTGGCTGGGCCTGCGTCCAGCCGGTGGCGGTCATGTTGCGTGAAGGTCTCGTCGGCGTCGCTCGAAGCCGCCGGGCCCTGGATGGCCAGCATACAAAGATGGAGCTTGTCTACAACTACCTTGTCGGCCAGGATTTCTACAACCGCGTCTCCGGCGTCGTCGAGGCGTTCATGACGATGCGACAGGAGCTGGAGGCCGAGAAGCGGGTCTTGACCGCCTGCTGGAAGAAGCGGGGAAAGCAGCTCGAACGCGTGCTTCTGAGCACCTCCGGCCTCTACGGCGATCTCCAGGGCATCATCGGCAGCACGCTGCCCGAGATCAAGAGCATGAGCCTGGCCGCCCTCGCGGGGGGCGACTCCCCCGATGGCAGAGCCCTGCCCGACGGCGCGGGAATCGACTCGTAGCCCGCCCTAATTCACGATATGTCGAAAGCGCAGAAGTCACCCGATGGGAAGGAACGACGGCCGCGACCACAGAAGCCCGCGTGGTGGGTGCGTTTGCTGGCCGTGTTCCTGGCTCCTGTTCTCTTCCTCGGGTTCGTGGAGCTTGTCCTGACGCTGGTTGGCTATGGCTATCCCAAGGGTTTCTTCATTCCCTGGAAGGTGGCGGGGCAGACGATCTATCTGGCCAATTCGCACTACGGCGAGCACTTCGTCCCCAAGGAGCTTTCGCGGACGCCCGAGCCGTGCGTGCTGGGCCGCAGGGGCGATTCGACGATCCGCATCTTCGTCCTGGGCAGTTCCGCTGCGTATGGCGACCCGGAGCCGGCCTATGGGTTCTGCCGGCAATTGGAAGTGCTGCTCAACGAGCACGCCGGCGGCAAATCGTTCGAGGTCATCAACGCCGCCGTGACCGCCATGAACTCGCACGTGGTCCGGCGGATCGCGCAGGATTGTGCCCGGCATGAGCCCGATCTGTTCATCGTATGGATGGGCAACAACGAAGTGGTGGGGCCCTACGGCCCGCCCACGCTGCCCGGCTCGCTCTATGCCAGTCGCCGGGTCATCAACGCTTGCATCACGGCCAAGAAGGAAACCCGGATTGGACAACTCGTCAAGAACCTCAGCGAGACCCTGCGGACCAAGGGCAAGCCCGAAAAGAAGTGGCAGGGCATGGAGAGTTTTCTGGCGGACCGGATCGCCGCCGACGATCCGAGACTGCCAGACTGCTACCGCCATTTCCGCGACAATCTCAGTGACATCGTCCGGACGGCGCGTCGTGGCGGCGTGGGCGTCATCCTCTGCACGGTCCCGACCAACATCCGGTCCTGTGCCCCGTTTGGCTCGGAGCACAAGATGGGTCTGACGACGGATCAGACTGCCCAATGGGATCAGGCATTCCAGGAGGGCAGGGGCCTTGAGCAGGCGAAGGATTATGCGGGCGCGCTATCGGCCTACGAGAAGGCCAGCCGGATCGACGATTCCCCCGCCGATCTAGCCTTCTGCATGGGGCGATGCTTGGAGGCCCTCGGCAAGACCGAGGAAGCCCGGCGTAAGTTCATCGAGGCCCGGGACCGGGACGCGCTGCGCTTCCGCGCCGATAGCTCGATTCTGAGCACCATACGCGAGACGGCACAAGCGCACGCGGCCCAGAGCGTCCGCCTGCTCGATTTGGAAACGTCTCTCGACTCCAACGACCTCTTCGTCGATCACGTGCACCTGAGTTTTCGGGGCAATTTCCTGGCGGCTTACGCGGCCCTGCAGGCGGTCCGGGAGATGATGCCCCAGACGGGACTGAAGGAGCCCAATCGGCCTGCGGAGGAGTTGCTCGATCTGTGCCGCCAACGATTGCTTTATGATGATCATGAGCAGTACCGGCTGGCGATGGTGATGTATCGTCGCAAGACGCTGCCGCCGTTCGCGGGGCAGATCGACCACGAGGCCGAGTTGGCGAGTCTATGCGAGGAACTGATCCAGTTGCGCCGGACGGAACGGGGGGCCCCGGAATCGGAGTCTGCTATCGTCGATGCGATTCAACGGCGGCCGCAGGACGCCTACCTGACCTTGCGTCGCGGCCAGTTCCTGGCGGGGGCCGGACGACCGAGAGACGCCATCGAGATCTACCGCACGGCGCTGAGCGCGAGACCCTACGACATGCGGACTCGCGTGGCCCTGGCGCAATGGCTGGCTCAAGGCACGATGAAGGAGGAGGCCGTCAACATCCTCACGTCAAGGGAGTCGCCGGATCGTTACAGCCGCAAGGACGCCTTACTGCTGTTGGGGGCCCACTGTGCCGCCAGTGGAAATATCCCCGAGGCCGCGGTCATCTACGACGAGTTGGGCCGGATCGATCCTGGGAATGTCGATGTCCTGGTCAACCAAGCGGCCGCCGCCTTGCAGCGAAACGATCTGACCGCAATGAAGCAAGCCCTGGACAAAGCGTTGGCCCTGGCCCCCGATTCCGTGGAGGCCCTGGTCAACATGGGCAACTACTTCGCCAAGCAGAAGCAGCCCGGCGAGGCGCAGACATGGTTCGCCAAGGCGATCCAGGCCGATCCGCAGAACCCGTTCGCCCACATCGGACTGGCGCTTCAGTCGGCGCGGCTGAGACAGATGGACAAAAGTATGGAGCACGCGATGCAGGCCGTGATGCTCAAGCCCGATCTCCTGGAGGCCCACCTGCTTCTGGCGGGACTCTACGATCAGGCCGGCAAGAAAGACGAGGCAAAGAAGCAGATGGAGCTTTACAGCCTGTTCAAGTCCTCACCACGGTGATGACCTTACCGGTGGGCATCAAATCCGAAATCCGAATGTCGACAACTCCGCCGCAGGCGGACGCCTGTTGCCCCGTGTCGTCCGGGAAATCCGAAACAAGCACGAAGGGCCGAAAACTCCAAACATGTCATTGCGAGCGAAGCGCGGCAATCAAAACGAGTCCAAGCTGGCGACAGCGTTTGAGACCTTCGGATTTTGGATTTGTTTCGGATTTCGGGTTTCGTGCTTCGGATTTCGAGCGATATACTGACCTCTCGGCGTCAGCTTACACTGTGGCGGTAGGCATGTTGTTGTGGACGGAACCAGCTTGTGGAGGTGAGGCATGAGTCATGTCAGACGGAACCTTGGTGACGTGCGGTTGAGACTTGCGATTGGCTCGGTGGTCTGCTTTTTGTGCTGTGGAGTCTGCTTTGCTGATTTCCTCGCGGACCTGGCCAAACCGCACGAGGGGCGTAGCATGAGGGCGACCTCGACCGCCAAGATCGGACTGGACGGCAAACCCGATCCCAACGGCCAGCCCGATCCGAACAGCAATCGCGATAACAGCAACGTCGCCCCCGGCCAGCGGAAGATCCTGCTGGATGCCAAGGGGCCGGGCGTCATCACGCACATCTGGATCACGTTCCTCGGTCCCGAGCCGCAGAACTGGGCCAAGAAGGGCTCCGCCAATCACCAGGAGATGCTGCTGCGCATGTACTGGGACGGCCGGGAGAAGCCCGCCGTCGAGGCCCCCGTCGGCGACTTCTTCGCCAATGCCTTCGGCCAGCGCAGCGAGGTCATCAGCCTGCCGGTGATCGTCGAGGATGCCGACTCCTACAACTGCTTCTGGCACATGCCATTCCGCGAGTCGGCCCGCATCGAGATCGTCAACCAGAGCGAAAAGCCGATCAGCCTGCTCTACTACAATATCGACTGGATCAAGAAGGCCTCCCTCAGCAAGGACACGCCGTACTTCTACGCCCAATACCGCCAGGAGTACCCCGTCGAGAAGGGCAAGGACTACCTCATCCTGGCCACCCAAGGCAAGGGACACTACGTGGGCACGGTCCTGAGCGTGCGGACGCGCAGTCCCGCCTGGTTCGGCGAGGGCGACGAGAAGATCTATATCGACGGCGAGGAAAAAGCCTCCATCTGGGGCACGGGCACCGAGGACTACTTCCTCTCCGCCTGGGGTCTCAAGAAGACCAGCACCCCGTACTTCGGCGTGCCGTACTTCGACCAGTGGGGCATCGTCGGCAGTCACACTTCGGCCTACCGCTGGCATATCAACGACCCGCTCGTCTTCAACAAGGGCATCAAGATGACGATCGAGCACTTCGGCTGGATGTCGCCCGACGAGAACCCGCAGTACAGGTCCCACAGTTGGAATGAGCGGGAGGACGACTACTCCAGCGTGGCCTTCTGGTACCAGACGGGTGAGCCGACCTTCACGGCCCGCACCCCGCACGCCCGCGAGCGCACGCTGCCAAGCCTGGATCACCTCACCATCGCGGCACGCAATTTCACAGATGAGAAGCACCACGGGAAGGGCGAAGCCGTCGCTCAGGACCTTGACCTCTACCCGAACGGGCACCTGTTCTACAAGCCGCCGCAGCAGGAGAACGCCTGGATCGAGATTCCCTTCGAGATCGAGAAGAAGGAGCCGCTACGTCTGCTGCTCGTCATGACCCACGCCGGCGACTACGGCAAATACCAGGCGTTCCTCAACGGCGTGAAGCTCGGCGGTGTAATGGACCTCTACAGTCCGGAGGTCTCGACTCGCGAGCATCATCTGCTGGATTTCTGGCCCGCGCCGGGCAAGTACACCTTGCGGCTGGAATGCGTAGGAAAGAATGCCTCCTCCGGTAGCTACTATCTGGGCCTCGAGTCCGTCCGCCTGCGGGAACGCCGCCCCCGCGTCCGCGACTACCATCACGACGCGGGCAAGGACTGGCGCACGAATCCCGTGCTCTATGAGTAGCCCTACAGTCTGATAGCCGCCGGGGCCGAGTGCCGGGCACCAGCGGTAGGGTGGGCTCTGCCCACCGCTCACTTGTATTCGGGCAAATGCTCCAGCATTGTCGGCAGGAATTGGTCGAACGGTTGGCCGCTTTGCTCGAACTCGGTCAGCAGGTTGCAGAAGGGTTGTATGAGCGTCAGGTCGTTCTCTGTCTCCCAGGCGGCCTGTCCTTCGATGCGTTCTTGACGGCGGGATCATCCGTCTGCAGCGTGGCCAGCCGGTGATCCAGGGCCCGCACGAGAGACTCAAAGGTAAAGTTGACTGGGCTTCCATACGTCTTGCACAAAGGGCCGTCCTTGCCCGCCTGGTAGTACTTCGACAGCTTGGCCTCCTCGGCGCCGGAATTCGCTTCGACGAGGCGGTTCACGATGGAATGCAGATACTCGTGGATGTTCAGGCCGTAGCCATGCGAGCCGGGACTCTCGACGGTGTAATAGAGATTCTCGTACCGCGCGCCGATGGCATGGAAATGACAGTCCAGGAGGTTCGGGACGTTGACGAGCGTCAGCGTGTCGTGTCGCGGCATGCGCAGATAGGTCCAGAGGAAGTTCATCTGCCGTTTCATCTTCTCGAAGTCGTATTTCTGAGTCTCCGCGACATACTCCGGCTTGACCTGGCTCCAAATGTTTTCGAGGTCGAGCGTCTTCCAAAAATCATTCAAGACTTGGGGAAATCCTTGCAGTCTCTCCACTGCCCACGGGTATCCGACCTCGCTGTCGGGGCGGATACGCCGGAAGGGGTAGTTGGTGCTCAGGCTCAAGGCGAAATCCTCATACTGGAATATGGCGACCTGGCGGGTCTTGATGTGCTGACGCCAGGCCTCGGCCTTCCGGGGATGCTTGGCCATCTCGATCGCCACCAACTCTCGTACTTTGACACGAACGGGGCGTATCGCGGTGTTCGCCGCTTCCTCATCGAAACCGGTCGCATTGAGAAGCGCGAGCACCGCGAATTCCCTGCGGTCCGCCAGCACCATGAACCCTTCGCCCTTTACGATTTCATCGGGATACGTGAAGCTCGCCGGCTCCGGCCGCATGTTTGAACTGGAGGACGAAGAACTGGAGCACCCCGCAAGCAACAGAGCCGCCGCCGCTGTGAATAGAGTATATCTCCCCATGCCGCTGACCTTTCTATGCGCACCGCTATTTCCGAGTCTACCTGGGCGAGATTCTACCTTGGTGCAGCGCGGGCGGTCAAGCCAGGACGCTCATGTCACAGCGGCCGAATCCAGATGTTTCGGAAGCGGACCGGGTTGTTGTGGCCGGCGAGAACCAGCGGACGTTTCGGCTCGATGGGCTTGTCGTACTTCGCCAGGATGCGGTGGCCGGTCGGGCCGTAGATCTCCTGGTTGTGGTGGACGAGGACCCCATTGTGCAGCATCGTGATGCGGGCGGGGCTGACGACCTTGCCATCCTTGAAAACCGGGGCGTAGAAGATGATGTCGTAGCTCTGCCACTGGCCCGGCTTGCGGCAGGCGTTGACCAGCGGCGGGGTCTGGGCGTAGACGGAGGCCGCCGGGCGGTCCGGGTCGTGCACGTGGTATCCGCACCACGGCAGCACCGGCGTATCCTTGTACCCCACGATCCCCGATCCATCCTTGGCCTTGACCAGCTCCGCCGCGACCACCGTGGCTGAATAGACCAGCAACACAGCAGCAACGATAGCGACAACTACGACGGCAACGAAACGACATCGCTGCATGACGGTTCCTTTCACATGTTTCACGTGTCTTCATTCCCGAATCTGCCGGGCTTTGGTCCGGCCTCGGGCAATCAACCTGTGCCGCCAACTATACTGAATCTTTCAACTTGCGACGTAACTGCTCAGGTCGTTTTCTGATAGGATTTACAGGATTAATAGGATTTGGGCAAGGCGGTAGTTCGTCCCGGTGGTAGTTCGTCCCGGAGAGCGGGCGGGATCCTCAGAAGGGGTGCTGGCCAGCGAGCCACGGCGGCT
>JAPLMX010000053.1 GCA_026386805.1 Phycisphaerae bacterium
GATCGTTCTGCAAGATCAACTGGGGTATCGTGACATCCTGGTCTACCATAGACGAGGATATACCGTCTTCCCCAGCTTCGCGCTACTCCAAAATCACCGCCTCAAAAATATTTTTTTGCCGCACCTCGTGAATGGCTACAATAGCAGAATCATTCGCGCGGACCCACGGGTTAGCAATGGTGCCAGTCTTTGATTCGATGCAAGAACGTGAACGTGTGTATACACATGGAGATCGCACGGCAGTCTTGTCTGCACTCATGGACCTCCAAGTAGTGGACGAGGAAAGTCTTACTTGGGATCAAGTTGTGACGTTTCGCGCGGATAATGAGGCAAGGAAGAAATACAGGCGGTTCCTTCACTGGCTGGATGGTACCATGCTGGGCAAGTCGCAAGCCTTCATTGAAGATGAGATTTCTCAGAGACTTGAGGACTATGAGCACGCATTGAAGAAGCACGGGATCAGGACTGTGATAGGGACGATAGAGGAGGCTCTCGACGGAAAATACATTCTTGGAGCGGGCGGTTTTGCGCTCGTGGGGCATCCGATTCTTGCCGCACTGGTCGCTGGCCTTCTGGTTGCGGGCAAGGTTACCGTAAAGCTCCTCCAAACGAGTCTGAAGTATGACGATGTGGAACGCGGCGTGAATTCCGAGATTTCTTGGGTGCACGAAGTGAAGGGGTTGTAATTCCGGGTGTAATTCTGGGGACGCGTTACTTATTTCGCTGGCGAATTGAGTATGCTGTGCCCGATATCCGAAACGCCGGCAGAGCCGACTGTACACCGCGTGAACGCGGAACTCCAAACAGGGTGCGTCTGGGCCTCTATCTCTCAGGCCGAAAGGCCTCGAGATCCTCCAGCTTCCGCACCCGGCGGCGGAAATCCTCCTCGGGGGCTTCGCAGGCCCTGCCCTCAAATTAACAATTAGCGGGATCGGGGGGCCAGCCCGTGAGCAATTCCAGCGGCGCCATCCTTATTGTGCTGGGTAATTGGATATGCTGTACCCAGATCACCAGATCTCCAACTAGTAATGTCGCATTCCCCAGCCGCCCAACGTCCAGCAGCGCCGGCGGCTTTAGCCAACCGGTCGCGGCTTTTGTTCGGTGTGAGTTTTTCAGTCCTTCCTATGTTTCTTGGCCGATTTGATGAAGCGACCGAAGGCTTTGTCCTTTTTCCGTTTGTCGAGATAGGACATCTCGTAGTACTCGGACTCCTTCTTGAGCTTGAGATAGCTGGCATAACGATCTTTCGGCAAGTCCCCTTTTTCCACGGCGGCGCGGACGGCACAGCCGGGCTCGTGCTGGTGACTGCAATTGGCGTAGCGACATTGGGCGGCAAGCACGACCACGTCCTCGAAACCCAGGGCGACCCCATCGCTCGCACCCACAAGGCCCAGTTCGCGCATACCAGGGGTATCGATCAGCATGGCGCCTTGGCTCAGAACGATGAGCTGGCGGCGTGAGGTCGTATGGGCGCCTTCTCCGGTGCTCCTGACGGCCTGTGTTTTCAGGGCTTCCCGGCCCAGGAGACGGTTGATGAGAGTCGTCTTGCCTACCCCCGAGGAACCCAGGAGGCAGTAGGTCTTTCCCGCAGAGAGCGTCTGCTGCAACTCAGCCAACCCGATACCCGTAATATTGCTGAGTGCCATCACGCGGGCCTGGGTGACAGAGCGGAGGAGCGCCAGCTTCTGATCCAATTCCTCCGGGGGGATCAAGTCCGTCTTCGTGAGGATGACGATCGGCTCCACCTGTCCGTCCGTGGCCATGATCAGGTATCGGTCCAGCCGACTGGGATTAAAGTCAAAATGGCAGGATTGAACGATAAAAGCGGTATCGATGTTGGCGGCAATCATCTGGAAATCGATGTGTTTACCAGGGGTCTTGCGCCGCAAGAACGTCCTTCGCGGAAACACCTGGTGGATGATCGCGGCGGTGTCATTGTTGCAATAGTGCGCCGTCACCCAATCGCCGACACAGGGCAGGTCGACGGAACGATCAATCTGGTGTGCAAGCTTCCCTGATAGCTCCGCTGGGACTTCTCTCGATTCATCTTTGATGAGGTAGGAACCGCGGTCGACGGCGGATACGCGCGCAAAGCCGCAACCATCCCGGCTTAACTCCGCAGTATGCGCTTCAAACCATTGGTCGAAACCGAAATCGCTTAATCTCATATAGTCGTATCACCGCACCATGTTCAGCCGACATTTCCCCCATGACCTTCACCCGGCAACAGCGCCGTCGTCCCAAGGTACAAGTATGCTGCCATTGCCACCGGGTGTTCAAGCGTAAACTGCCCCCGCGCACGGCAGCCGACGGTCTTTCGGCGAGAATGACGATTTTGCCCGGAGTAAAGCAGTTCCGGTTGGCGCACGGTATAATGGAACCACAGCATGGTCTGAATCACGGTGATGCATGATGTTGGCTGTCAATGGAGAGCGCAAATGATTACGACGATTCTTCTCGGCTTGCTCGTGCCGTTGCTCGCGGCCGGTCCGCAGTCCGACCCGGGTCCATACATCCGCATCGACCGGCTCTCGCCCCGCGTAGCTCTGGCCTACTGGCCGGGCATCGACCGCCGGTGCAACCTCACGGTGATCCAGTCCCAGAAGGGCCTGGTCATCATCGATACGGAGGCCTCGCCGCGCGTTATGGCCCCGATCAAGAAGAAGATCGAGCAGACGTTTCACCGCACCGATTGGGCCTATGTCATCAACACGCACGCCCATGACAACCATTGCAGCGGCAACTCCCTGTTCCAAGGCGCGGTGATCCTCGGGCACGAGAACCTGGCCGAGGACATGCAGTGGCTGATTCGCCGACAGACCGAGCCGGACTGGAAACGCAGGGAGATCGACCGTTACAGCGCGATTCTGCGCGACCTGCGGGCCGCCCTGCCGCGGTATGCCGCCAACCCCGCATTCACCAAACTGATCCAAAGCGACCTCATCTTCTACGACCTTTTCGTGCAGGACCTCCAGCAGGGCTACGAGGTCGTCAAGCCGTCCCTCATATTTTTCGATAAATACACGCTGGATTTGGGCGACCTGGCCCTGGAGTTGATCTTCTTCGGCAAAGGCCACAGCAACTCCGACATCCTGATCTACGTTCCCCAGGAGCGGATCCTGGTCACCGGCGCCATCGCCTACCAGCAGTACCGCGTCCCCGAAATCGGCGAAGAGTCGCATCTGGCAGACGTCCACCGTTTCCTCGCCGTGCTGGACAGCCTCCTGGCCGACCAGGTGAAGATCGAGCACGTGATCCCGGGACACAGCGTCCCGCTGACCCGCGCCGTCCTGCCCCCGATCCGCGATTATTACCAGAGAATGCTCAAAGAAGTCCAAGCCGCACGCCGGCAAGGTCTGACCCTGGACCAGACGACCAGGCTTCTGACGCTCCGCGCCAAGTTCCCCGCCTTCCGCGACCCACCCCCCGGCACGTATGGCGACGGCCACCAGGAGCGTAACGTGAGGAACCTCTGGCGCATCCTGGCCGAGGACCAGCCCGCGCCCAAACCCGAGCCCGCAAAGCCCTGACGCCCCGCCGCCATCGCCATGCACGGCGACTTCGCAGGGCCTGCCCTCAAGTTAACAAGTAATGGACAAAGACGCTGGTCTGGACAGCCTGGGGGGAGTTGAGCACGGACGGAATAGGGGGTCACACCTACCCATTTCACATTGTGCGACGCTAGGTGGGTTGGGCCATACGCTTCGGGCCGGTGGCGAGGGCGGAGAAGGCCAAGTGGATTGTCCAAGCCTACTTGCGGTCCGCCGAAATCGGCGGTAACCTCTGGGTCTGAGTTGGAAGGCATGGCAGCCAAACGAGCAAAGGCAGGATCGTCGGATTGTGAAATGTGTAGGTGTGACCCCTATGTCTCCGGAGATTCAAGGGGAATTCTGGGAGAATTCTGGGGACGCCTTACTTATTTCGGTCGGGGAGGAGAAGGGGTCAGACCTCAGAAATGAGCGTTAATGCAAACCCATTCAAGACCGACGTCTGACCCTGCGTTCCCTTATTCCTTCTTGGCCGCGAGTTCCTAGACAACATCCATTGTCTTGGACGTATTCATTACTTCTTCCGCATATTCGATCAAGACACTGAGCCCGCGTAGCCTAAAAGCGAGAGCTATCCGGCGCAACACCCCAATAGGTGGGTTCCTATTGCGTTTGTATTTGTGCGTATTCTCTGTAATGGACACCCAAGACTGCGAAACGCCTGCCGCCTTGGCCAGTGCTTCTTGCGTCATACCACACTGCTCACGAAAACGCCTTACTGTCAGTCCAAGAGCTATAGCAAGATTCGCGGTTGCCGTTTCCCATTCTTTTTCAGCCTGAGTCATCGTTACCTTCATTCTCCTGCGTGTGACTCTTGAAGAAGGGCCCTTTGCCAGCAGGAATGATCTGCTGCAAGACGGACTCAATCTCCTGTTGTGGTCTGCCCTTCTCGTAAAGCTTGTATGCTTTATCAAATAGACCTTCGATCTCCCTTTCAGCCTCTCTATGCACTCGAATCCTTCGGTCAAATTGGATCCGCTGCTGTACAAAGACGAATTCCATGCGGATAATCTTCATCAGAAGCGGACTTAACAGATCCGCTCCTTTCCAACGCTGTTTGTTCTCACTCTTGAGGCTATTCCCTTTCTTTATTTTCCCATTGAGCTTATTTCCAACGCAACTCTTTTTTTTCGTGTTCATGGCTCATATCCTTTCCATTGAACATGGGCCATGACCTAAAGACAAGGTCGCTAAAGAGAAAACGAGACTTTTTTGGCAGGCAAAGATCAGAAACTGCAATTATGACATTCTACTTCGTGGCGGTTCAACCGAGGCTCTCCAGTAAGCCTGGGTACCTCAGGAACCGCCAAATTCACCAGAAAGCATATACTATATACCAATCTCGCCTGCCGGTGACAATGCCCGAGGCCATGGGCCCGGGTCTGAATCCAGTTTTCTCTACGCCACCACGTACCAGATTGGGGTTTTCAGTCTCCTTGTTCTTCCGGAGACCAAGAAATTGCCCCTTGTACAGCCTGCAAGTACAACCGTAAGTGTCATAGCATAACCTCTGAGTACTGGTGATTGTTTTCGTGCCGGATCGACCGGCTCGCACATCAAGTGCAGACAGCTTCATCCCTAGGTCACATAGGTCATCCTCCCCATGGAACATCCCCCACTGGTTAGCATATTTGCCAGTCCGCCAGAGCGTCTTGGCTGGCAGGACCACGCTGCCGCAGATGGGGTTGGCTGCCCGTGCGAGAAACCCACGCCGTGTTAGACTGCCCTTCTGAAGTCGCGAATCGCTAGTCGCAAACATCCCGATGAGAGGGACCTTCGTCACACCCGTCAAACCCGTTGCACGTTCAAATGCCATAATAGCCACCCTGCGGTTGCCTCGGTGCACCAGACCGAAGCGACGCTCTACGCGAGTATTGCAAATTGTAATACCTCCGTACGAGCACGTCAAACCTTTTTTTCAGTGTTTCTGCGAATTTCTTTCGCCGGAATTCTCGGGACGCCTTACCTATTTCGCTGGCGAATTGAGTATGCTGTGCCCGATATCCTATTTCTCAGGCCGAAACGCCTCGAGATCCTCAAGCTTTCGCACACGGCGACGGAAATCCTCGTCGGTGCTGAAGCGGGCGTTCAGATACGCCCGCAGAACCTCTTCGGCCAGCTTGACCCCGATGATCCAGGCGCCCAGGCACAGCAAGTTGACGTCGTCGTGTTCGACGCATTGATGAGCACAGAAGGTGTCGTGACACAGCGCCGCACGGATGCCCCGGATCTTGTTGCCCGCAATCGCCGCGCCGACGCCCGTGCCGCAGACCATGATGCCTCGTGGCGCGCGTCCGGTCAAAATCTCGCCGCACACCTTCTTGGCGATATCGGGAAAATCGACGGGAGCCGCCGAATAGGTCCCGACGTCATGGATCGTGTGCCCCCAGGAGCGCAGCAGCTCGATGACCGCTCCCTTCAAGGGAAAACCCGCGTGGTCGCTGCCGATCACCAGCTTCATGGGCTGCCCGGGCGCCGCCTCCGACGCGGTCGCCGATGGTACGACCATTCCTGTTGCCGCCAGCACGCCGGTACGACAGAAAGTCCGTCGCTCCATGATCTTGCTCCCTTCGTTGTGATTCCCAGGGGTCCATACCCGTTGTCCGAGCCGTCAGGACCCCACGCTGGGGCCCTGACACAACTGAGTTTCGTTGCCGAACAGGGCAATGTCAAGCGGCGGGTAATGGGGCGAGCAGAGAACCCGTGGGTCAAGAAGCCACCCTACGGATTGCCCGTGCCAGGCTCAGGAGGCCCAGGAGAGGGCGGGCTTCTTGCCGGTCTGGGCGCATTCGCGGAGGTAGAGCTCGATCACGTCCACGCCCAGACGTAGGGAAGAAGGTGTGCACGGCACACCCTACTACGCCGGCTACTCTAATTTGGTGGTTGGCGTACAGGCGGTACCCGTTCGGAGTTCCGCGTTTACGCGGTCCTGGGCCGCCTGAAGGCGGAACTCCAAACACCTTCACCCACCACATTAGGGTGGCCGGCGTACTACGTAGCCGGAGACCGACCTCGGCTGGATTCCTGCTTTTCACTTATCGCTTGTCACCTGTCACTTCTTCCCCCTTGCCTTAGGCCGAAATGCGAGTCATAATGCGACGGTGACCTTGAAGATCACCGCAAGGACAAGATGGTGCCATACGAACGATCGCGTCGGTAACGCTGACGGCGTGACAGGAAACGAACAGGAGGCCGACCATGAGAACCGATATCCGCCGGAACCAAAGGATCGCCCTGATTGCGTTGCTGGCCTTGATGACCCAGGTGGCCGGCGCGGGCGAGTTTCACGTTTCCGTGAACGGCAGCGACAAGAACGACGGCTCCTCTGCGCGACCGTACAAGACAATTTCCGCGGCCGCACAGGTGGCGCAACCGGGCGATACGGTCACCGTGCACGAGGGGACCTATCGGGAGCGAGTGACGCCGCCGCGTGGGGGCGCCTCGGATGCGCAGAGGATTGTGTATCAGGCGGCCGCCGGCGAGAAGGTCGTGATCAAGGGCTCCGAAGCCATCAAGGGCTGGCAGAAGGTACAGGACGATACCTGGAAGGTCGTCATTCCGAACAGCTTCTTCGGGGCCTTCAACCCCTACAGCGACTTGATTCACGGCGACTGGTTCAATCCCAAGGGGCGAAATCACCACACGGGGGCCGTCTATCTGAAGGGCCACTGGCTCACCGAGGCGGCCAAGCTGGACGAGGTGCTGAAACCGGTCGGGAAGACGCCGCTGTGGTTCGGAGAAGTGGACGGGACGAACACCACGATCTGGGCCCAGTTCCAGGGCGTCAATCCCAACGAGTCCGAGGTCGAGATCAACGTCCGCCGGACGGTGTTTTACCCGGCCCAGGCGGGGATCAATTATCTCACCGTGCGCGGCTTTACGATGAGGCACGCGGCCACGCCTTGGGCGCCGCCCACGGCTGAGCAGATCGGCCTGCTCGGCACCCACTGGAGCAAGGGCTGGCTTATCGAGAACAATGAGATCCGCTATTCGACGTGCGTGGGGATCGCGCTGGGCAAATACGGCGATCCATGGGACAACACGTCGCAGAATTCCGCCGAGGGCTACGTCGAGACGATCAACCGGGCTCTGAAGAACGGCTGGTCGAAGGAGAACATCGGCCACCACGTGGTGCGGAACAACCAGATCTCGGATTGCGAGCAGGCGGGCATTGTCGGCAGCCTGGGCGCGGTGTTCTGCACCATCACCGGCAACGTCATTCACGACATCCACGTCCGGCAACTGTTCACGGGTGCCGAGATGGCCGGTATCAAGATCCACGCCGCGATTGATACCGAGATCAGCCACAATCACATCTACCGCACCTGCCGGGGCATCTGGTTGGACTGGATGGCGCAGGGCACGCGCGTGACCAGAAACCTGCTGCACGACAACAACGCGGCCGAGGACCTTTTCGTGGAGGTGGACCACGGGCCGTTCCTGGTGGACAATAATCTCTTCCTCTCGGGCACGTCGCTGCTGGACATGTCGGAAGGCGGGGCCTACGTGCACAATCTGATGACCGGCCGGATCGTCAGCCGGCCGGAGCCCGGCCGCGAGACGCCCTATCATCCGGCGCACACGACCGCCGTGGCCGGCCTGAGCACGATCAAGGGCGGAGACGACCGTTTCTACAACAACATCATCGTCGCGCCTTCGACGGAGGCTGCCGCCAAGGCCGCTTCGAACCCGCGCGCCGCGGCAGGCTACGGCCTGTACGTCTACGACGCCCGGGAGTATCCGCTGCTAACGGGCGGCAACGTGTACTACAACGGCGCGCAGCCCTATGCCAAGGAAGCCAGCCCCCTGACGCCTGCCGGCATCGATCCCAAGTGCCGTCTCGTCGCCGAGGGCGGCGGCGTGTTTCTCCACCTGACGGTCGGCCCGGAGCTGAAGCAGGCGGCCACGAAGCTCATCACGACCGACCTGCTCGGCAAGACCACGGTTTCGAAGCTCGGCTATGAGAATCCCGACGGCTCGCCTTTGACCGTGGACACGGATTATTTCGGCGCGAAAAGAAACGCAACCACTCCCTGCCCCGGACCTTTCGAGAATCCCGGCCAGGGAGACCTCCAGATTAAGGTCTGGTGATGAAGGAGAGAGAAATGAAAGCAAAGATGAATCGTCGCAAATTCCTGGGTGGGGCGGCGGCTTCGGCGGCGGCGTTTACCATCGTTCCGAGGCACGTGCTGGGCGGGGCGGGGAATGTCGCCCCGAGCGAGAAGATCACCTTCGCCCATATCGGCTGCGGGACGCAGGGGCTGCGGGAGATGGTCGGCCTGCTGGCGATGCCGGAGGTGCAGATTGTCGCCGTGTGCGATCCGGAGAAGGACGGCGTCCATTACGTGGATTGGTCGCGCGACGGCCTGCGGCAGGAGATCGCCCAGGCGCTGGGCAAGCCCGATTGGAGAAAAGGCGGGAGCATTCCCGGTGGGCGGGATGTCGGCAAGGAGGTGGTGGAGCTCTATTACGGGGGCAAGAGCGAGTCCGGGAAGTTCAAGGGCTGCAGCTCGTATGTGGATTTTCGCGAGCTTTTGGAGAAGGAGAAGGGGATCGACGCGGTCAAGGTCATGACGCCGGACCATCTCCATGCGACCGTCGCCATCGCGGCCATGAAGAGGGGCAAGCATGTCATGATGCACAAGCCCCTGGCGAATCGGCTAATGGAGGCCCGACTGGTCATTGAGACCGCCCGGCAGACGAAGGTGGGCACCTACTTCCTGCCCGCCAGTGCCGGTGAGCAGGTTCGCACCGTGGCCGGCTGGATTCGGGAAGGGGCTATCGGGACGCTCCGCGAGATTCACAACTGGTCGTATCGGCCGGTATGGCCGCAGTATGCGACGATCCCGACGGACCAGCCGCCCGTGCCGAAGGATTTCGATTGGGACCTGTGGCTGGGGCCGTCGCTGCCTCGGCCGTATCATCCGCATTACACGCACGCGGTCTTTCGCGGCTGGTACGAGTTTGGCGGCGGGTCGATCGCGGACATGGGGCATTACAGCTTGTGGCCGGTGTTCCGCGAGTTTAGCTTGGATAATCTCGCCGTCGTGGAATCGACGCCGAGCCATGTCTGCACGGTCGAGAACGGTGTCTGCCGCAAGATCGTGAATGACTACGCCTTCCCGTTCGCCAGCACGATGCGGTTCCAGTTCCCGGCCAAGGGCGACCGGCCGGCGGTGGACCTGTTCTGGTACGACGGCAGCATGCGGCCGCCGACGCCGCCGGAGGTCGAGGAGGACAACAAGGAGCTGGAATCCGAAGGGATGATGTTCGTGGGCGACAAGGGCAAGATCCTCGGCGGCTTCCGCTGCGAGAACCCGCGGATTATCCCGGAGCGCAAGGCCCGCGAGCTCGGCAAAGCTGCGGCGGCCCCGCAGCAGGAGCGTGGGCGGGGAGGACGCGGCACCCGTGGCGACGCCGTATGGGTCAAGACGTTCCGAGGCGGCGCGCCGACCTACGGCGATTTCACGCTCGGCGGGCCGATCTCCGACGCCTTTAATCTGGGTGCGATTTCGCTGCGGCTGGGCGGCAAGCGGCTGGTTTGGGACTCCGCGAATATGAAGATCACGAACGTGCCGGCCGCGAACAAGTGCCTGACCCGCGAGTATCGCAAAGGCTGGGAGCTAACGGGGGTGTGAAATGTCAAGTGGGAAGGGGCAAGTCTCGGGTGACAGCCTTCTGCCACCCGATGGACCCATTTTGAGCTACTCGGGACCGTAGAACCCTGGGCACAACACATCTGGTCTGTGGAGAAGAGTTATGATGAGAGTCGCGATGGCAAAGCCGTTGCTGGTGGTTTTGGCGGTTGTTTTGGGCGGCGTCCAGATGGCCGGGGCTCAGGCCAAGTTGGTCGCTGGCATCCCCACTTTGCATAAGCAGGGGACGACCACGCAACTGCTGGTGGACGGCAAGCCCTTTGTCATCCTGGGCGGCGAGTTGCACAATTCGAGTGCTTCGAGCTTGGCGTACATGGAGCCGATCTGGCCGAAGATGGTCGCTCTGAACCTCAATACGGTGCTGGCCGTCGTATCGTGGGAATTGCTGGAACCGGAGGAAGGGCGGTTCGACTTCGCCCTGGTGGACGGGTTGCTGGAGGGTGCCCGCAAGCATGACCTGCGGCTGGTGCTGCTGTGGTTCGGCAGTTGGAAGAACGGCGTGTCCAGCTACGTCCCGGGCTGGGTGAAGCGGGACGTGGCCCGGTTCCCGCGGATGCAGCCGCGACCGGGGGAGAACGTGGAAGTCTTGACGCCTTTGAGCGAGGCGAACTGTAGTGCCGACGCCCGGGCGTTCGCCGCGTTGATGCGTCACCTCAAGGAGGCCGATGGCACCCGGCACACCGTTCTGATGGTCCAAGTGGAGAACGAGGTGGGCCTGCTGGGGGCCTCCCGGGACCGTTCGCCCTTGGCGGAGGCGGCCTTCGCCAAAGCGGCGCCGGCGGAGCTGACAGGCTACTTATCGGACCACAAGAGCGATTTGATCCCGGAGTTCAAAAAATATTGGGAAGCCGCCGGATTCAAGACCGCGAGCACGTGGACGGAGATCTTTGGCGAGGGGGCGGACGAAGCGTTCATGGCTTGGCACATGGCCCGCTACGTCGGCAAGGTCGCCGCCGCCGGCAAAGCGGAGTATTCTCTGCCTATGTATGCCAACGCTTGGCTGGTCCAGAATGACGGCCAGAAGGCAGGGGACTATCCGAGTGGCGGTCCGGTGTCCAAGGTGCTGGATGTCTGGCGCGCCGCCGCACCGGCGATCGATTTCCTGGCGCCGGACATCTACCTGCCGGACTTCAAGGCTGCCTGCGCCAGCTACACCCGGTCGGGCAATCCGCTGTTTATCCCGGAGTCCAGCGCAGGTGCCGACCGGGTTTTCTATGCCCTCGGGCAGCACGAGGCCATCGGTTTTTGTCCCTTCGCGATCGATTCGCTCCCCCCGGACCACGCCCTGAAGGATAGCTACCAATTGCTGGCGGAACTGCTGCCCGTCATTATCGAGAACCAGGGGTCGGACCGGATGCGGGGCCTTTTGCCGTACAAAGAGGACAACGAGCGGGTGGACTTGGCGGGGTATCGTCTCGAGGTCTCTTACCGCAAGGACGCCAACAGCAAGGGCTATGGCTTGGTAATTGCCCTTGGGGCGGACGAGTTCCTGGTGGCCGGCTCCGGCGTGGGCATTCACTTCTCCGCTCGGACGCCCGGCCCGCGTCGCACCGGTATTCTGTCGGTCGATGAAGGCCAGTTCAGGGACGGTAAGTGGGTCCCGGGCCGGCGGATGAACGGCGACGAAGACGCCGGCGGCTGGCGGCTGCAACTGGCCGGCGGGTCCCCGAGCATCCAGCGCATCAAGCTCTACCGGCACGATTGAAACAGCGGGGCCGTTGAAAACCAGCGGATGCCGGTACGACACACAGAGAACCTGAAGACAAACCTGCCTATCAGTACTGAAAAGGCGGTGTCGTAAAGATTTCCGCCGCGCCAGCCCCGAAGCTTTCAACAGCCCCGCAAACCTTTGACTTGGCAACTCCGCGATCTTGGCATTTCTCATGCCCGGACCGCTTTTCGCCCCGAGGCAGTTACTTTGTCGCCGGGGCCGGTGCGGTTTTCTTCGTCGCAGGCTTGGCCGTCGGGGCCTTTTTGCCGTTGTTGCAGCCGGCGAACGTGAAAGCCACGAGCACCAGAGCCGCTGACAATGTAAGAACCAGTTTCCTCATAATCATTCCCCTTCAGCTACATTACGGGACCTGAATCTGACTGATGTTTGGGCGTGCCGGAACAACCGGCACACATCAGGTCACGATCATTCGTATGGAGCAAGAGCCCATAGGAGCCTTATGATCGCTATGTATTCGAGAGAAATCAAGTCCAAATCGGCAAAGAACATCACGGCCGCAGATGTCGGGGCCCGAACCGTGGACCTGCCGGCGAATTCCGGCGTGACCACAAGGGGTGGGGCCCGGACCTGGGTCTGGTTCCTGTCCTTATCCAACCCCTTGTAAAATTTATTGCTTTTTTCCATATATGGTGTTGACGCGATGGTCAGATGCGACTATAAAGTCATCTGTGAACGATGTAGTCGCAAAGGCTGATATCCCGAACCGCACTCAGCGGCGGGTATCGAAGACGCGGACCCGCCTGCTGAAGGCGGCGTTGTCGGTGTTTGCCGAGGTGGGGACCGATGCCGCAACGATCGAGATGATCACGCAGCGGGCGGACTTGGGCAAAGGAACGTTCTACCGCCATTTCGCCGATAAGAACGAAATCATTGGAGCGCTGATCGAGCAGTGCGTCGGCGACCTGCTGGAGGTCATCTCCCGGACCGTGGGCGAGCCGCACTCGCTGCGGGAAGCCCTTGATGGGCTTCTCAACGGTCATGTGGAGTTCTTTCTGAGCCGACAGGAAGAGTATATCCTGCTGTTCCAGGGCCGCATGCTCCTGAAGCTGGATCGCGGGGTGACTTGCGATATCGAACGGCCGTACGAAGACTACCTCCACTGTGTGGAAGAACTGGTTTGGCCGTTCCTGCCCAAGCCGGTGGACGAGGTGAAAATTCGACGTTTGGCCTGTGCCGTGACGGGCTTCGTTTCGGGATTTTTGTCGTTTGCGATGATTACCATGAAACCTGAGACGGTCCGAGAGAGTATGCAACCGATGCGAGATGCCTTTCTCGGCGGCGTGGTCAGTTTCATGGAACAACCGTAGCTGTGCGTGTGCGTGTTATTACAGAGTTAAGGCAAGCAAGAAAGGAATTGTGAATCATGTCAACATGTCCTGCAACTGGAGGCGAAGACTCTTCTCATGGAGGGACCTCCCTGTGTGCAACCGACGACGAACCTCCCCCGTTATTGGCGGCTGCACCCACCCCGATTGAGACCATGACGTGTCGGCCCAAAGGATGGGATGACTGGCACTGGCAAATGGCCAATCGCATTCGGACCCCGCAACAACTATCGGCCACTTTTCCCCGTTTGGCCGGAGGTCCTGACTTGACTTCGGTGATCGCCAAGTATCCCATGGCGATTACGCCCTACTACGCATCGTTGATGCGCCGAGCGGATAGCTCCGACCCCATTTTCCAGATGTGCGTGCCGCGCGTCCAGGAATTGACGGACCCGCCGTTCCTGATGGCCGACCCCTTGGAGGAATGCCACGACATGCCGGTCCCGGGGATGGTCCATCGCTATCCGGACCGGGCGCTGGTCATCGCGACGACGATGTGTTCGACCTACTGCCGGCACTGCACGCGAAAGCGAATCGCCGGAACGCGGGAGACCAGCATCACGAAGCGTCGGCTGGAGCAAATCGCCAACTATCTCACGGAGCACCCGCAAATCAGCGACGTGATCGTTTCGGGCGGAGACCCGCTGACGATGAGCACGGAACACCTGGAGATGGTGCTGTCCCGGCTGCGTCAGGTGCCGTCCGTCCAGATCATCCGCATCGGCACCCGCGTGCCGGTCGTGCTGCCCATGCGCATCACGGACGAGTTGTGCCGGATGCTGCGCAAGTACCATCCGATCTGGATCAATACGCACTTCAATCATCCGCAGGAGCTGACTCCGGAATCCATCGCGGCCTGCAACCGGCTCAGTGACGCCGGCGTGCCGCTGGGCAACCAGTCGGTCCTGCTGCGTGGGGTGAACGACAATCCGCAGATCATCGAGAAGCTCTGCCGCGCCCTGGTGCGCAATCGGGTCAGGCCCTATTACCTGTACCAGTGCGACCTCGTTCGCGGCGTGGAGCATTTCCGCACCCCGGTGTCCCGCGGCATGGAGATCATGGAGTATCTGCGCGGCCGGCTCGGCGGCTTGGCCATCCCCACGTTCGTGGTGGACGCCCCGCACGGCGGCGGCAAGATCCCGGTCCTGCCGACCTACGTGGTCTCCCAGAGCCCCACGCACACCGTGCTGAGGAATTTCGAGGGCATGCTGATCGCCTATCCGGAGCCGCAGCAGCGGTGCGAAGGCAGGTGCCAAACTCCGCAGGAGGAGTCGGCGCCGGGCGTATGGGAGTTGTCGTCGGGCCAGTACAGCCGTATCCAGCCCGAGAAGACCCTGCGCCAGGCAAGACGCCAACCGTGCTGCACCTCGGATGAGTCGGTTGGGGACTTCTAAAATAACGTAAGAGGAACCAAGCCACGCCCTGGGTGCCATGCTTACGCTTGCGTAAGCATGTTCCGCCCATCGGAGGGAGCATGTCTACGCAAGCGTAGACATGGCGCCCGGGTTTGTCATCCTGAGGCGAAGCCGAAGGATCTGGCCACAGATGGGAGGGTACTCTCAGTCGCAGCCCAGATCCTTCACTCCGCTCCGCTGCGTTCAGAGCCTGCCCTGAGCGGAGCCGAAGGGATGACAATCACGGCACAAGAAATTGAGTCAGAAGCAGTATCGGGAAATGAATAGGACATCCGTGTCACAGAAGACCACGTCCGGCTCGTCCACACGAGGCAAGCCGATGACGATTGGATTGGTTTACGACCTTCGAGACGATTACCTGGCCCAGGGCTTCAGCGAGGAGCAGGTGGCCGAGTTTGATTCGGCCGCGACGATCGCCGCCCTGGAACAGACCCTGCGGTCGCTCGGGTACACGGTACAACGGATCGGCAGCGGTCTGGCCCTCGCCGGGCAACTGGCCGCCGGCAAACGATGGGACCTGGTCTTCAACTTTGCCGAGGGTCTGCAAGGCCGCAGCCGCGAAGCCCAGGTGCCGGCGCTCTTGGAGATGTACGGGGTCCCGTATACCTTCTCCGATCCGCTGGTCTGCGCCCTGACCTTGGACAAGGCCATGGCCAAGCGGGTGATCCAATCCGCCGGCCTGCACACGCCCCGGTTCTGCGTCGTGCGGTCGTCGGAGGATATCCAGTCGATCGACCTGCCGCTGCCGCTGTTCGCCAAGCCCCTGGCGGAAGGCACGGGCAAAGGAGTGGACGAGCACTCCCACGTCGAGTCCGCCGAGGATCTCCGAAAGGTCTGCATCCGGCTGCTGGAGAAATTCCGCCAGCCGGTGCTCGTGGAGGAATACCTGCCGGGCCGCGAGTTCACGACGGCGATTCTGGGCACCGGCCGCGATGCGGCGGTTGTCGGGACGATGGAAATCGCCGTTCGCAAAAACGCCCCCACGGTCGATTATTCCTATCAGATGAAGGAGTATTGCGAGCAGTGGGTGGACTACTTCCCGATGCCGCAGGGGACGCTGCGCGAGCAGACGGAGGAGTTGGCCTTGCGGGCCTACCAGGTGCTCGAATGCCGGGACACGGGCCGCGTGGACATCCGTCTGGACGCCCAAGGCCGGCCGGCGTTCATGGAGATCAATCCACTGCCCGGGATGCATCCGACGCATTCCGATCTGCCCATGATCGCGACGCAGGAGGGCATGGCGTACGAAGAACTGATTCGCCGCATCGTTCATAGCGCTCTCGCGCGTCAGGAGTCCGTGCCGTGCCGCGTCGGAAAATCAGCGTCCTGATCCTGCACAATAGTCCCCAATCGCCGGTAGGATGGGCTTCAGCCCATGCGGACAAGCCATGTGCGCCCGGACAAGAGCAGCATGGGCTAAAGCCCATCCTACAGACTTTTTCCGAGAGCGAGGCAGGTGTCCTCGCCGAAGTCGAAGCTGTCAGCCGGGCTCTGGATAAGCTGCGCATTGTGCACCGGGTGGTCGGCGTGCGGTCGTTCGAGGAATTGCCCGGCGTCCTGTCCGCGTCGGATGAGCCGGTCGTCTTCAATCTCGTCGAAGGCTTCTGGTCCGACACGAAGCTGTGTAACCTCGTCCCGACGGTTATTCGCAGTTTCGGCAAAGCCTGCACGGGCAATGACGCCCAGGGCCTGCTGTTCTCGTTGGACAAATGGCAGTGCAAGACGCTGCTGGCCGCCGCGGGAATCCCCACGCCCCAGGGCTTGATCGTCCCGCCGGGCCGGCCGATCCCTACGCGGGACCTGTTCGAAGGACCCTACATCGTCAAACCCGTCCAGACCGACGCCAGCGAGGGAATCGACAAGACCAGTATTGTGCGCGGTCGCGGCAAGACCCTGCGCCAGGTTGTCCAGCGCATCCACGACCAACTGGCCCAGCCGGCGTTAATCGAGCAATACATCGACGGCCGCGAGCTCAACATCTCCGTGATTAGTCGAGTAGGGCGAGCGTCCCCGCTCGCCAAAACGGGTCGTGGAGCCACGGACGAGTTAGAGGTTCTGCCGCTGGCAGAGATCGACTTCAGCGCCTTTGAAGCGGGCCGGCCCCGCATCGTGGGGTATGAGGCCAAGTGGCTCGAAGACAGCTTCGAGTACCATCACACGCCTCGCATCATCCCGGCCCCATTGCCGAAGCGGCTGACCGAGCGCATTCGCGAGTTGGCGGCCGCTTCGTGCCGCGCGCTGTCGTGCTTCGAATACTGCCGCGTGGACTTCCGGCTGGACAAGGCGAACCGCCCCTACGTCCTGGAGGTCAACGCCAATCCCGACATCTCGCGGGACGCGGGCTTCGCCGCCGCGATAGAAGCCGCCGGGATGTCGTATGCCGCTTTTGTGAAGTTGATCATCGACAACGCCGTGAAGCGGAGTTCGCAGTCTGTAGGGTGGGGCTTGCCCCACCATCCGACGCGCGGTGGGGCGAGCCCCACCCTACAGACTGGCGACCGTCAACCGACAACGATCGACATTCGCTGGTGCCGGCCGGAGGATCGCCAGGTCGTCCTGTCCTTCCTCGCCGAGACCGGTTTCTTTCACCCGGACGAAATCGAGATCGCCCGCGAGCTGATCGATTCGGCCATTGCCGAAGGGCCGAAGGGACACTATCAATCCTTTGTCGCGTGTGTGGACCGGGGACCAGATTGCGGATTGAAGGAAACGCCCGGTGCCAATCCGCAATCCGAAATCCGAAATCCGAAATCAGTTCCCGTTGGCTGGGTCTGTTGGGGCCCGGCGCCCTGCACGCTCGGCACGTTCGACATCTATTGGCTCGGCGTGGCGTCCAACGCGCAGGGCCAGGGCATCGGTCGTGCTCTCACGAACTTCGCCGAGCAGGCAATCGCCGAGCGGGGCGGCCGGCTATTCGTCGTCGAAACCTCCAGCCGGGAAACCTACACCCCGACGCGTCGCTTCTACGAGGCCCTCGGCTATCGCGAAGCCGGACGCATCCCCGACTTCTACGGCCCCGGCGACGACCGCGTCATCTTCCTCAAGGCCGCCAAAGACTCGTCAACCGGCAACAAACGATAGCAACAGGGCCGATTCAGAAAACGACTCCTCAGCCTCTCCGCCGAACGCTCGCGGAAATCGTCCTCCCACCCCCCGTCATTCGTGATTGAGTGTTTCTCAACACGGGCACACTTCCAGGTGGCAGTCTCCCAATTCGCCAATCGTAAATCACAAATCCTAAATCCCCAAACCGATTACTACCTATAAGTAGTCGATTCGTGGGTAACACCGCCTATCATTCAGCGCTTGGAGGCCGTTGCATGAGTGACATCGTGAAAGACGTTGGTTTCAAGATCCGAGAGATTCGCGAAGAACGTGGTCTGACCCAGGAGAAACTCGCCGGCCTGGCAGACCTCCACCGCGCCTACATTGGACAAATCGAACGCGGCGAGAAGAACATCGGATTGAAAAACCTCGAGAGGATTGCGCGAGCGCTGGGTGTACGCATTCAGGACGTGCTGCCGTGATATCGACTTTGTTCGACGTCGGACCACAACAGCCAAGCCCGATTCGCCCGTTTCTGAAATGGGCCGGTGGGAAGCGTTAGATACTGCGCCATCTTCTCAAGTTGGTTCCCCGTGATATCGATGGACGCACCTATCGCGAGCCCTTTTTGGGCGGCGGTTGCCTTTTCTTTGCATTGAGCCCAGCCAAGGCCTCGCTGAGTGATGCAAATGAGCATCTCATTATGGTCTATCGCGAGCTTCGCGATAATCCAGACCTGATAGGCCAATATCTCCGCGAACATGCGGGGCAAAATTCTGAACTGTACTATTATGGTGTCCGTGACCTCTATAATCGAAGCGAACCTTCGGCGGCGCAGGCGGCGCGTTTCATATATCTTAATAAGGCCTGCTATAACGGCATATTCCGGGTAAATCTCGCTGGCTGTTTCAATGTCCCGTATGGTAGACGCCAGAAGATTAGCCTCCCTGTCGCTGGCTATCTCAGGGAAGTCAGCAAACTCCTACGAAGAAAAGAGATATTTGCGGCTGACTTTGAGAAGGCATTGTGCGAGGCTAAACGCGACGATTTCGTCTTCCTCGACCCGCCCTATCCGCCCCTCAACGGGACATCGTATTTTACACATTACACCTCTGACAAGTTTTCATACACAGACCAGGAGAAATTGGCAGATATCGCAAATGATTTGACCACGAGGGGCTGCCTGGTCATGGTTTCCAACGCCGACATCCCCATCGTTAGATCCCTGTATGCAGGGTTCAGTTTTTTCCCGGTTCCCGTCACTCGGTTCATCACGTGTAAGAAGAAAAAACACCAAGTTCAGGAGTTGATTATAACAAATTATCAGGTGTAACTCTATGATAGAGAACGTGCAAAAAGCGGAGGATCTGAGGGTACTCAGTAGGAGAAAAAAACAGCCTAACGATTTCCAAACTATCGCAAAGCCATTGCGCGCGGAGTACGAAAAAGAAGGCTGGCAGATCCAAAGGGAGAACAAGAGCTCTCTCCGTGTGTGCAGGCCCAAGACTAAACAAGTACTTCTCGAAGATAGGGTTTGGTCTGTACTCTATCTGATGGGGTTCACGCACCTATCGGGTCAAGGGGGAGCTCGCCTGGCATTGGACGCCAAGAAAGCCGATGGGCCAACAAATCAGGTGGACATCGTGGGACTGGATTCGGAAATCGCGCTCGCCATCGAATGCAGTAGCCATTCACGATGTGCGGCAAAAAAATATTTTTGAGTCGGTGATTTTGAAGTAGCGCGAAGCTGGGGAAGACGGTATATCCTCGTCTATGGTAGACCAGGATGTCACGATACCCCAGTTGATCTTGCAGAACGATCTGCTTCGCTCTCAGGTTTTTGCCCTGGAGCAGACCAATGCCCAACTCCAAAGT
>JAPLMX010000246.1 GCA_026386805.1 Phycisphaerae bacterium
GGAGGGCGGATAGCTCATGACCCACTCCTCGCGGGCGAGCGCACCGCCGCTGCCGCCCTGGTACTCGATACTGGCCGCGACGATATGTCCCGTCCCGGGATCGGCTAAAACCCTCGCTTTGAGCAGGCTCACGGCTCTGCCGCCGATACTCAGGCCCGGCTCCACCAGGGCGGAGCCCCGCTGCGGCGAGGCAAGGCCCGGCTCCGTCCGCTCGATCTCGAACGATTGGACGGTTCGGCCCTCCTGCTGCGAGGCCGATCCGCTCACGTCGTCTTTGGCGGCAAAGACCGCAAACACGCTGGGGAGATTCTCCGTCGAAGCGCCGCCGACGCCGGGGGCGGAAAGATCGGAGATCGTCAACGTCTTGACGCGTGGATTGTAGGCCAGTTTTTGGGGCCCCGCCGCGTAGTCCCAGCCCACGGCACTGCCGTCGTCGAGCATAGCATAAGCCTTCTGGGCCGCGAAGTTGTACCAATGCCGCTCCGTGCGGACTTCGCCGTTCTGGAAACGGCTGACGACGGCGTACAGCCACGGCGCCTTCTGCGTGGCCATTCGGACCTGGTGGAACGTCATCGGCCCCCGGCCGAAGAAGGTCCAAACCCCAGCGGCCGCCGCGATCAAGAGGACTGCCGCAATGGCCAGCCGCACATGTAGGGGCAACCCCCTGTGGTTGCCCGGCGTCGGGCAGGCACGGGGGCCTGCCCCTACCGTCCGCTGTCTTATGCCCTCTGCCTGCTCGAACGCACGCAGCATCTGCCGGCGCAGCCGCTCGCGGTGGGCCGGGTTCGCCTCGGCGTCGATCTTCAAGCTGCTGACAAGTTTTCGAAAGTCGTGTTCGTTTTCGAACATGTGCTATTCTCCACGTAGCATGGGCGTCTCGCCCATGTGTGGCGAGGGCGTCCCGCCCTTGCGTCTCGCCGGCATCTTGCCGGCGAGAGAAGAACAAGGGCAAGATGCCCTCGCTACGGATCGCCCCGCAGGACCTCTTGGAGCCGCCGGAGCGTCCGGTGCAGCGTAACGCGGATCGTCGCGGGCCGGGCGTCCACGACCCGCCCGATCTCGTCGAAATCCATATTCTCAAAGAACCGCAACGTCAGAATGGTCTGGTGTTCGGGCTTGAGCGTCTGGATCGCCGCGTACACCGTCGGCCAGTCCAGGCCGGACCAATCTTCCTCGCCGCCGCCCGCCGAGCCGGCCCAATCCTCATCCCCCCGGCGGCCCATGACGTTGTCCATCAGCCGCTTGCGCCGCATGGTCTTGCGGATGTGGGCGTTGGCCTGGTTGGCCGCGATCGTGTAGATCCAGCTTCGAAAGTCCTGCTCGGTCCGGCCCTTGAAGTCCCGGATCGTGCGGGCGACCGTCAGGAAGACCGACGAGGTCACATCCTCGGCCGTGGCCTTGTTGAAAAGCCGATGCACGCAGAACCGGAAAATCCGGTCGTAGTACAACTCGTATAGTCTCCCCAGCGCCGCGGCCTGGGTCTTCGCCAGGACGACCAGATCGTCGTAAGCCCCCGAACGCGATTCGTCGCGTCTAAAATCGCCGTAAGCCATTTGCTCAACCGGTTTTGCCATAATCGCGACCATTGCACAGGTTCAGTTGCGCACCGCGCGGCCATGTTACACGCTCCCCCGGCAAAATCCCACCAAAAGCCAAGCCGCGTCAGGTGCGACTACTCACGATGCATTCACAGGCATCCTCCTTTCTCAAGCTGATCCCGTCGCACATTGGGTTTGTTTCGCAGACCTCGGCCCCAGCCGAATCGTTCCTAACCTCTGTGCCGCAAGGAACTCGGCCGTCATTCGCGCCGCCCCAAATTGGCCTGGTTCAAGTCCTTGCTGCTCAGGGCAACACTCTGGGGAACCCATCTGGCCAAGAATGGATCATAAGTCGCTTCACTGGCGGTATTTATGAATCGGCGTATCTTCCGTGGCTCTGAGAGAGTGTTACTCTGCATTGAACCAAGCCCGAAAATTGGCTTTGTTTCGCACGGTTGCTCCTCGGCCTCCGCCCCGTTGGGAGTACCGCCTACGTTCGATCCGGCGCCAATTGGGTTTGTTTCGCACGATTCGTTCGGAGTTCCGCCGGCAGGCGGCTCTTGGTAGGTTGGGCGTCCCCGCCCGACTTCTTCCTGCGAGCGAGGGTTCTCGCCTGGAACTTCCGACTTCCGACTTGAGACTTCCGTGACTCCCCCTTCCACCGGCGCTCCGGCCGGCGGCTCCATCTCCCGCAGCAACCGCTGCTTGCGAAACTCGCCCATCGTCCGATACAGGCTATGCTCGATCCGGCGCTCGTAAACCAGCAGCCGATCGAGAATCCTCTCCTGGGCGAAGTCCTGCACGGCCCGCCGGCCGGCCTCCGGACCCCCGGCCACGGGGTCCGGAGGCCGTACACCTGCCTCGGCCATCACGGCGAGGAGGCGCGACGCCTGCTCGGGGGACAGGACCAACTCCGGCGGTTCGCTCTGGTCCTCCAGCTTGTCGAACGCCGCCGCCTGCAGCCGTTCGGCCCGGCGCAGCCGCCACGAGAGGCCAACGATCCGCTGGGCCAACATCGACTCCATCTGTCCCGCCGGGGCCAACTCCGCCAGCATCTGGTCCCGGTAGAACTCAAACTCGCCTGGGTCTTCCCCCTTGATGACGACCTCCTTTGCCAGCAACCCATGCTTGACGGCATTCTGCGCCACCACAGCCTTACCCTGGGCCGTGCGCGGACCGGTGGACTTCTGGGCGTTGGAATGATTGGCAAGAACTTACGCTGCACTGGCCATGATAGGCCCCTCCACATTTACCATTAACGATTTACAACTCACCATTCCGTTGTCTGTTTATCTTACTCACAACTGCATTCTGCGTCAAACGAAATCCCTCGCTCCGCCGCAACTTTCTTCGGCCGTACCGGGACAGGGATAGCGCCATACCATGAAAGGAGTTACACAATTTCGGCGACGGTGGTGGGGTGGGCTACCCCAGCCCTTTCAAGGTGCTGATTTTCAAGCGAATCGCCTGAGATAGCCGAAATATTTGCCAAGTTATCAGACCATGTGTTTGGGCACGGTAGCTGCATGGAGGTAGCACGGATGCTTGGCAGGATTTTTGAGCGGTTTGTGGAGAAGAGCCCTGTGTCCATTAGGGCACGCGGTCTACTCGAAAGGGTGCTCAATCCCAAAACAATCAATGAGCTATTTGAACGTGTTGCCGATCGTCAGTATACACGTGACCTGCTGTTCTCCGCCGTTTTTGACTTGATGAGCCAAGTCGTGTGCGGATCCCACAAGTCCTTGCACGCCGCCTATCAGGCGTCGCCTCAAGAGCTGGGGGTGTCGGTTACTTCCCTCTACAACAAGGTCAAGGGGATTGAAACAGAAACCTCCGCGTCCTTGGTTCGATACCGTGCCGCTGCGGTCACACCCCTTGTCGAAGCCCTGGGGGGCACGTTACCGCCGTTATTACCTGGCTATCGGATCAGGATCCTTGACGGCAATTGTCTGGAAGCGACCGAACACCGGATTCGCGAGTTGCGTGGGACCGCCGCCGGCCCCTGGCCAGGCAAGTCCCTGGTTGTTTTAGATCCGTTAGTGAAGCTGAGGGTGGAGGTGTTTCCCTGCGAGGACGGCTACACCCAAGAACGGGCCTTGCTGGAACAAGTCCTGCCCACGGTGCAGGCCGGTCATTGTTGGATGGAAGACCGTAACTTCTGCACCCTGAAATTCCTGTTCGGGGTCGTCGAGCGGGACGCCTGTTTCGTGGTACGACAACATCAAAATATGCCCTGGGAACCACGGGAAACATTCAACAAAGTGGGCCGCGTGGAGGGCGCTAGGGTGTCGGAACAACCGATCGTCGTCCGGGATCATGAAGGGAGCGAACTTCGGTTGCGTCGTATCCGTATCCATCTCGATAAACCCACCCGCGACGGGGACCGGGACGTGTTTGTTCTCACCAATTTGCCCCAGAAGGTCAACGCCCAGAAGATCGCCAGGCTTTACCGCAACCGCTGGAAGATTGAAACCGCCTTGCAGGAATTGACCCAATACCTAAACTCGGAAATCAATACCTTGGGCTATCCCCAAGCCGCCCTCTTCGCCTTCCGCATTGCGTTGATTGCCTACAACGTGATGTCGGTCCTCCTGGCGGCCTTGCGGAGCGTCCCGGGAGCGGAGGTCGTCGAGCAGGACGTGTCGGGATACTCTGGGGCGGAGGAACTATCCGCCGTCTACCAGGGCAGGATGATTGCGATTCCTGAAAAGCATTGGCAGATCTTTGGTCGCAGGAAACCGCGCGAGGTTGCCGATACGCTTCGGGTCCTGGCCTCCCAGGTAACTCTGCGAAGGTTTCAGAAGCATCCTCGTGGGCCGAAGAAACCGCAACCCAAACGCACCTATGACCAGAAGCACCCCCACGCCTCAACGTTTCGGTTGATTGCTGCTCGCAAGTCCTAGCGTCCGTTGCCTCCAGTAGCAGATTTTGCATGCTTGATAGGAACCGTTGCTGGCGCACATTGGATTTTTCACTCGCAATGCCCTATGGTTTGTCCAGCACGCCCCTTGTGACGTTATCAAACTTCATACACTGGACTTGCGGCTAACAAGTACACGTTGTTGAATCGATTCTGCATGCGGGAAATAGGATGTGCCGTCTCTACCAGTTTTATGGCCGAAGGCCACCTTGAAAGGGCTGGAGCCGCATGGGCTAAGGCCCATCCTACGAGCTACGAGCTCAATACCTGCCCCATTGCTCCGCCAGTTCCGCGAGTCGCTGGAGCCGCGAGGGCTGGACGTGGGGGGCGACGCTGCACGCGGAGGAGAGAATGTAGCCGCTGCCGGGCTTGCCGATCCTGATCCGGTGTTCGACCGCCCGTTCGAAGGTGGCTTCGTCGGCGTAGAGCATCTCGTTGACGGCGTCGAGATTGCCCTTGAAGAAGAACCGCCGGCCGTAGTCGGCCTTTGCCTGCGCCAGGTTCACCGTCCCCAGGGGAGGGGGGTCGAGCGTGTCGATCCCGTCCACCGCCGTCTGGTCCATCAGGTCCAGCCGGTCGCCGATCGCGCCGCAGGTGTGCACGTAGGACTTACAGCCCTTCTGGCGGATTGCCTGGAAGACCTCGTCTTCGTAGGGCATGACGAACTGGCGGTACATCTGCCGGCTGATGAATCCCGCCCCGGCGAAGGCCGAACTGACGAGAATGGCGTCGGGGCGATGCGCGCCGTACAACTGCACCTGGGCGAGGACGTTCTTCGTGAACATTGCCAGGGCTTCGTGACAGAGCTTCGGCGCATCGACCAGCACCATGAGCGCCTGCTCGTACCCGAACAGCTCCAGCAGATGGGTGAAGGGCGAGAACACCTCCACGTGCACCGAGACGCCCGGAGCGAGCCGCTGGACCGCCTCCAGAGCGGCGGTGAACCACCTTGGGTAGACGGCAGGATCGGACAGGTCGGCATCCGGATCAATGTCCCAAAGCTCCGGTGCGTGCCAGGTATTCCAGACGTAGCCGGAAAGTCTTTGCGTGGCGGGGTCATGGAGATCGACGGACGCGTAGTTGGCCCGAGGCAGACTCGCACCGTCCGAGAGAAACGTCTGCGGGTTGTCATCCGGCGGGAACACGGTCTCCAGCCCGGACTGGGGTTCTCCAGCCTGCCGTGGCGAGAGCGTCTCGCCCTTGTGTTGCGAGGCCATCTTGGCCTTGCTTTTCAAGGATTGGACGCGCCCGTCACCTTGGGCGAGAACCGACGCCTGGAGTCTTTCCTGAGAAAGGATACAAGGGCGGGACGCCCTCGCCACGTGCGCATCCTGGGATGTTCTCCAGCGGAGGTACTCCCTGTCGTGCTCCTTGCGATAGGACCCGATCCGGCTTTTCCAGTCGGGCGGCCGGCCGGGCAGGTTGACTAAGATGCCGTCGAAGCCGTACCTGCGCTGCAGCTTGACGAGCACCTGCGCAAACGTCGGTGTGTCGAACCAGATGTCCGACGGCGCCGCCTCGCCGTGGAGGAAGTAATGGCCGAGAGCGAGCTGGCACATCACCGGCACGCGGTCTGGCTCCTCGTGATCCATCGCCAGCCGCAGTCGTTCTCTGGAGTCCATGAGGCTATTGTACCAAGTGGCCGGTGGCAGGGACAGTGAGGCGAGGGCGTCCAAATCCGAAATCCGAATCTCGAAATCCGAAACAAATCCAAAATTCAAAGGACCCAAACGCGGTGCCGGACCGGGTCCCGTTTGGAATTTGGGATTTTGATCCTTCGGACTTGTTTCGGGTTTCGAATTTCGAAATTCGGATTTCCGCCGTCGCGGCGTCCCTCAGACTCCGAAGATGTCCTTCGCCACGTCCTCGCCGGCTTGGTGGGAATAATACTGCTTCAAGGCCGCTTCGCCCCGGGTGTGGAGCCGATCGAAGGAAGAGAAGATGCCGGCCTTGGTCAGAAACAGGATGGCGATGCAAGCCGCCAGGTGCGTCGCGGAAATGCGGTACCTGGCGCAGCGCTCGATCAGACTAAGCTCGGGTTTGGCTTGTTCGAGTTCCTGCGCCTGCGCCGCTTCGCGCAGGCTGTGCTTGAGCATCTTCACGGCGGCGGAATTCGCTCGCATGAGCAGATCCAGCCGGTGGGGCTGCGACTTGATGATGGACAGCGCCAGGTCCACCTTGCCTAGGGCGGCCAGACGCTTCTGACACCGGGGGCAGTGGGCGACGTGTCTCTGCACCCAGGGAGCCTCCGGGCCAAGCCGGCAAGCCATCGAATCCACCAATCGCCGCCGAATCTGTCTGCATCGGCTCACCGACGGCTTGCCTGCCTGCGAATGAGATGTCTGCCCATGTGATAAGAGCTTCATAGATCTGCCTCTTTATTCATCCACGTCGCCAGGAGCTGCACCGCTTTGCAGCGGTAGACCCGGGCGGTGCCGACGGAGACCCCCGTGATGCGAGCCACCTCGGCATACGAAAGCTCCCCGAAGTCGCGGAGCATGATCACATTGCGCAAATGCTCGGGCAACTGAGCCACATGGCAGCGGAGGTTTTCCGTCAGATGCTTTACGTTGATGTCGATCTGGACATCTTGCGTATCCTTGGCCGGTGGCACAGCGCTCGACAGGGCCTTTCTCTCGACGATCCGCTGCCGCAGCATGGAGATAGCGGTATTGCTGGCCGCGCGGAACAGGTACGCCCGGACCCACCTGGGTTTCAGTCTCTCCTCGTGATGTGCCAGACGCAGAAACGTCGTCTGGTACGCATCGCAGACGTCCTGCTCGTTGCCGAGGATGCGCCACAGCATGGTGACCAACTCATGGCCGTGTTTGCGCATGGCGGTCAAAATCCATCGCTGGCTCTCGTCCACCCCCTCGAGCGCCACCGAATCCCACAGCAGGTCGTAGCTGACGGCCTTATTGAACATAGGTATCAGTTGCCCCTGATTTCGTTCAATATGACGTTCCGCCAGAGTCCATGTTAACACAAAAACCGGCCAACGCGAGAAAAATCATGGCCGCATGCCGATCGCCGATCGGCCGATCGGGCTGCACCCGGCAGACGGTGGCGGATTGCCGCGCTGGGCCTGCCCTGAGCGAAGTCGAATGGGCTCGCAATTGTCTGTTCCGAATCCATCGCGCCCGCCTGGCCCCGGAAATTGGCTTTGTTTCGCACGATCCGGCAGAGACCGGAATCTTGGAGCCATAGAATACTGGAGTAGTGGAATATCTTGGCCCGCGGCTCCCTGGTGGCCGATTGGCTTTGTTTTACAAAATTACTCAAACGAGCCGATCTTTGGTACGCTTTTTTCCGTTCAGGGCGACCAGGTTTACGTCGTGACGTGTTCCGACGGCAGTAAGTTGATACTCTGGCGTGAGATATAGCCGTTCCAGCCATACGAGATGGCCCTGTAGATATACGTGATTTGGCCGCCCAAGCGGAGGAACTCATCGATTTGACGCTGGGTGACAGGCTCGTTGAAGATGAGTTCCACCTCGACCGTCTCGTCCGAGGCGATGGAAAGCTCGCCCCCGGCGGATTCCAGGGCGTCGCTGATGTGGTTGCTGTTGAGGTCCGTGGAATAAGACCCGCTGATGATGGGCGGCACACTCGGCGGCGCGGGCGGCCTCGGCGACCCGATCGGGCCCGCCGCGTAGGCGACCGAGGCGGACAGCAAGAAGATCAGAAGCCATCCGGGGGCTTTCGTGCCGATGCGCTGCCTTCGGCCGGCCTCAATGGGTCCTCCGGATGTACGCAGACCACGACTCCGACGTGACATTTGCATACTCATCTCCTTTCCCTTCACAAAGTGCACACAATATCTACCTGTGCCTCTCTGCAGGTGTCAACTGCCGTCCGCGCTGAGGGGGACGCGGGTGCTCCAGCATAGCCTCGCTGCAAAAACGCACCATGTCTGCTACGGGACTCCCGCAGCCTTCCAATCGAAGGTTGCGATACAGCATTCTACTGGGAAAGTCCAGCATAAATGTCCCTTGTTACGGTTTTTTTTCCCAGATCAGTGGATTTTCTGGGACCAAGCCGCCGAAAGGGGAAACAGCCGCAGCGGTGCAGCCGCCCCGGGCGGTGAAGACGGCGTGGCGCGGCTGCCATGGCCGTCTCGTCACGGGCCGGCGGCGATTTTGCCTTTTTTTGGGTGTGGGTTTGTGCTACACTGTGCCGATGTTCTTACCATGGATGGGCGTGTTTGACGAAAGGACGCAATGAGCCGCACCGGAATTGGGGACGGAATCCCTCAAACTCATTCGATGATAGTCAAAGCGGCCCATCGCTATGAGGTTGTGGAGACTATGAATCGACCCAAAATCGCAGGCGCACGATATCATTTCATTGGGGCCGGC
>JAPLMX010000045.1 GCA_026386805.1 Phycisphaerae bacterium
CACGGGGTGGTCGAGGCGGATAAGGCGGCCGCCGCCTTGACGATCTACGCCGGCACGGGCGGGATGGTGAACACGGGAACGCTGCGGGCGGTCGACGGCGGGACGCTGGAATTGAGGGACGGCACGTTCACCAACAGCGGCCTCATTGACGTGCAAAGTGCCTTACTATCCATATCCATTTCGGGCGAGTTTACCCAGACGGCAGGCGCTACCAGGCTCGACAATGGCACGATAACGTCAACCACGGCTCTGAAGATTCTGGGTGGAAGCGTAGAGGGAACAGGACATATCTTCGCGGACATTTTGAACGAAGGGGGGATTGTCAGCCCTGGTTTCTCTCCCGGAACGCTCACGATTGACGGCGACTACACACAAGGACATGATGCCACACTCCTGCTCGAAATCGCGGGATTACAGCCGGGCCAGTTTGATGTTTTCAATGTCACAGGAACGGCAACGCTCGACGGTTTTCTACAGGTCAGCTTCCTCAATGGCTTCCGACCCACGCTCGGTGATACTTTCCCGATGTTCACGTATGGCTCCCGCATCGATAAGTTTGACTCGATCTTCTTCACGGGCCTGTCAGGCTTTGATTTCACCCCGATCTACGGACTCGACGGATTGACTCTCAGGACTGACGGCGTTCAGGCAGTCCCACTGCGAGGATCGGTGTGGCTCGGTGCCACAGGCATCCTTCTCTCGCTGTGTTGCATGTACAGGCGGGAATTCCAGGGGCGCTTTACTTATTTCGGTTCATCCGGTTTTTGCGCACTTCTTTCGCGTATCGTGTCGAGATGACACTTGACAGCCCATCCAGATGTCGGTAAGATAGCAACACAACTACTGAGCTGAAGTCACAATTGAAAAGTGAATAGTGAATTGGGTTAGACTGGTCGAGATCGGCAAGATGCCAACTCTCGGCTGCCGGCGGCGTCTGATGAGTTTTGACGAACAAGTTCGGCAACGTGTAGGGTGGGGCTTGCCCCACCGCTTCCCGTAGCTTCAGGTTTATGGTGGGGCAAGCCCCACCCTACCACCACACCTTGCCCGGCGAAAGGCAACTCGCCAAAACAACTCGCAGAGCTTGATTACCGGTTTTGTTCGTCAAAACTCATCAGGGACCCGAAAGCCCCTCAGAGGCTCATTGTGCGAAACAAAGCCAATTGGTGCGGGCGTACACAGGGACCCGGGGGGCCCATCCAGGCAGATAATGCGAAACAAAGCCAATTCCCGGCGGCGCCGGGCGGGACCGGGTTTGGAGGACGGGGCCCGTTTGTACAAACAAGATGCGCCCGACAAAAGTCGCCACCGCCCGGAATGGTCGGCGGTATTGGCCCCGAAACGCGGCTCGGACTCCACTTTTTCGACTTTTGTCGCAGGCGTCAAACAAAGCCAATTCGTGCCGGGCGGGACCGGGCGGCTGCGCCAAACAAAGCCAATTGGAGGGTCCAGCAGCGGGAAGGGGTGCCTCTGTGAACAAACAAAGCCGATTTAGGGCACCCGGCGCGCGGCCGGAGGCCCAGGGGCCATCGTGCGAAACAAACCCAATTTCCGGAGGCGTTTCAAGTCTGACGTGCGAGGTGATACGTGAGCAAAGCCCCGTCGCGGGGTCGCCGGGGCTTCCAACTTCAAACGGCACACTTCCAACGGCCGATAGGTCGGCTTGCGGCGTCGCTACCAACATGCCGCAGGTGCCAGAGTCATCGCGCGAAACAAAGCCAATTCCCGCCGCGGCGAAGAAGGACCCCGTTCCTTACGTACCCATCTTCCGTCGGCGCCGCTGACGGCCAGGTTCCTTGTGACATCGGGGTCAGGACCGATCTGGCTCAGGGCAAACCCTGCGAAGCAAACCCAATGTGCGACGGGATACGCCTGAGAAAGGAGGATGCCATGAGCACATTATGAGCGGAAACCTTCTGTGACGCCCCGTGCGCGCGCCACCGCCACCGCATCTTACCGACGGGGATCGCAAGAACGGTTAGGCACCCACTGGGTGGCCCGGGGGGTTCATGGTCTTACTGCTGAGATTCACCGGCCCGCGGGGCGGTGGCCGCAGATGACTTCTTCAATGACACACGCCACGATGTAGTCGGGCAGTTTCTGGAGGGCGGGCTCGGCCGTGTAGGCTTCCATGATGCTTCGATCGGGATAGGCGCCGACTTGGCGGATCAGGTCCTCGGCAAGCTCGTGCAGCATCTCGTCGGGCACGCCGGCGCCGGCGCGGGACCGGGCGGCAGCAACGAGGTCCGCGAACTCCGGGCGGCTGTTGTACCAGTTGAGCTGGAACTCCAACTCCGCCGCTGTGCGTGACGAGACCCCGTCGAACGTGTACTGAATCCCGATCGGATTGTAGGTCTCCAATCGCTCGTCGAGGAAGGCGACGCAGGCCTCGCGATAGGCGTCCAGCCGGCTCGCATCCATGTTGCCGAAGCCTTGCCTCATGATCTCCGCCGACAGCAGTTCATCCACTCGCGCGATGAGGCGGTCCCGGTCCTCCTGCATCCGCTCGTGCAGACGCTCATAGTACGCTCTCAGCAGCAAATGTCCGGGATTCATACTTGGACCGGTGCGGGGGTCAGGTTGCTGGGCAACGTGAAGGTGAAGGTGGTGCCGCCGCCGGCGGGATTGTTCTCGACCCAGATTCGCCCGCCGTGCCGCTCGACCACCTGCTTGGCGAAGGCCAGGCCCAGGCCCGTCCCGTCCCGCTCGACGGCGCGGGCGTTCTCGGCACGGTAGAACTCCTGGAAAATGTGCGGCAGTGCGGTCTCGGGGATGCCGATGCCCGTATCCGTGATCTTGACTTGGACGAAGTCGCCGTCCGGCTTGACTTCCAAGCCCACTCGGCCGCCGGCCGGCGTGTATTTGACCGCATTGAAGAGCATGTTGGTAATCGTCTCTTCGATAAGCACGGCCTCGCCCGCTATTTGGTCAACGGCCGGATCGATCCGGTGGTCCAGAACAATCGATTTCTCCCGGGCCCGGCTCTGCACGGACGACAGCGAGCTGAGTACGCAAATCCGCAGCGAGAACCGCTCCACGTCCAGCCGTCCGCTCAATTTCATGCGGGTCAACTTCAGCAGGGCCATGACGAAGGCCATGCACTTCGTGGTCCGGCGGTGCGCCCGCCCCACGAAGTCCTTCTGCTTGTCGTTGAGCGGCCCGAGCATCCCGTTGGCGACGACTTCGAGGCAGCTCTCAATCGCTGCCAGATGGCCCTTGATATCGTGGGTCACGCGCAGAACGTACTCGTTCTTGACCTGGTCCTTTTCCTGGAGCAGCTCGTTGGCTTTCTCCAGCTCCTTCTGACGCTCGCGGAGCTGCTCGGTAATGGACGTGGTCATGTAGACGACCAGGTACAGGGTGATCGTGAACACGAACAGAAAGCCCAGGACAAACGTTCCATTGCGGTAAAGGCCATGCCCGGCAAAGCCCGTCAGGTCGTAGTGCGGGATGACGCCGGCGCCCTCCAAGAGCAGAAGACCGCCGAACAGGACCACCGCCAACGTCGCCTGAAGATAGCTTTGCCACCTCGGCCGCAGAATGCTGGCGATGATCATGTGAAAGACGAAAAAGAACGAGAAGGGATTCTCGATCCCCCCGGAAAAATGCAGGATCGTCGCAAGGATGAACAGATCCGCGGAGATCTGAAACCCGAGAATCGCATCAGTCTTCGTCGGGGAGGTCTCCCTGCCACCCCGGCTCCAGTACCGCAACAACCCATAGAGAACAAGGTTGTAGACCAGCAGCAGCCCGGACATCGTGTACAGGGCCGACGCCGGCAGGGACACGCCCAGACCCTCGCCGGCGACAAAGGTGGCCCCTGCCAGCGTCACGATGGCCACCCATCGCAGCCAGATCAGCCAATACGCCCTCCCGATCAGGCTGTTGCTCTTGAGGAGATTTTCCATTCGGCTCAGGACTTCTGAAGAAGGCCCTCGACCTTCTCCAAAAGGACATTGGGTTTGACCGGCTTATCCAGGAATTCCTCGACGGGAAGCCAGGCTTGATCGCCGGCGGCCGACTTGAAATCCAGTCCGGTCTTGTCCTTCACGCCCGTCAGCATGAGGATAGGGATATCCTTGTACGTTGCGTTGTTCTTGAGCTCCCTCGACAGCTCGAAGCCCTCCTGGGAAGTCCGCATCATCACATCGAGAATAATCAGGTCCGGCTTGGCCTTCTTCAACTGCTCCATGCCTTCCGTGCTATCCCGGGCACTGCGAACTTTGTACCCCCTGTTCTCCAGCACAACCGACATCGCTTCGGTGATATCAGGATCATCGTCAATGATCAGAATCTTGCCCTGCGCCATCTTTTCTCCTTCGACCACTTCGAGAGTGTCAAGGGGCCCCAAACGCAACAGATCGCGTTTGGGAACCCCAGTTTGTTGTGATGACTACCACATTATATAGCGTGAGTAAATGAACCGAAACACCAAAATCCAAGACCCCTGCACGATCCAATTTGTCATCCCTTCGGCTGCGCTCGGGGCAGTCTCTGAACGCAGCGTAGCGAAGTGAAGGATCTGGGCTGCGGATTTGAGGGATCTCCCATTCGCGGCCCAGATCCTTCGCCTTTGGCTCAGGATGACAAATTAGTGGTTTGCAGACTCTCCTCATCGCACACTATGACTCTAACTCATGGAGGATCATGGAGATATATTCGTCGATTCTCTCTGTCAGCGTCCGGCTCAGGTCTTGACCGAGCTCGACACGCTCCGGCTGGATCCCGAAAATGACAATCTGGTCGGGAGCTTCGCCGAGCTGCCGTGCCATCGCGATGATCCGCATCAGGTCCGCCTCGTGCAGAGACTGGTGAGCAAGCACCTTCGTGCTGCGCACTTCCTCGGGCGTGAAGCGTCTGATGGCACCCGGCGGCTCGCCCATGAAGGCACAATCGATCACGACGGCCTTGCGACGACCCTCGATATGGTACAGGATCGACACCCCGCCGGTCCCGGCATCGACGAAATCGACCGCCGGATATTCGGTGGCCGAGTCCATGAGCCGCTCGACCAGGTAGACACCGATCCCCTCATCCGCCATCAGCGGATTGCCCAGACCGAGTACGACTACAGGCTTTCTCATGGCGTCGAGGTAGGTCGTGCGTCCCCGCGCGACGTTCCTGGGCGAGCGAGGACGCTCGCCCTCCTGACTATCGAACGAACTCCACGTCCAGCATGTGCGTCGAGCAGGAGACGCACGGATCGTAGGACCGCACGAGCATCTCCAGCTTCAACCGGATCACGTCCTCCGGCTCATCCAGAATCTCCGGCACCAGCTTCTCGAAGTCCTTCTGGATGTTGGCGTGATTCTGGTTCGTCGGGATGCACATATCCGCACTCATGCAGTTGCCCTTGCGGTCGAACTCGTACTCGTGGAACAGAATGCCGCGCGGGGCCTCGACGGCGCCGCTGGCCTTGCCGGCCTTCGGACTAACCGCGACCGCCTCAGACTTAAGTCCCTTGGTCAGAAGCTCGTCGATCAGCTCGATGCTCTTTTCCACCACATGGACTGCCTCGGCGAGCTGGGCCACCGTATTGAGGTACGGATTGCAGCAACCCTTCTTGAGCCCGAACATCTTGGCCACGGCCTTGGCGGTCGTTGACAGAAGATCGGCATTGTTGTTGAACCGGGCCAACGCGCCGACGGCGTACGAGTCGCGATGCCACTTCGTCCACTTGGCCGTCGATTGATCGCTCACGTACTCATTGGCCACCGTCTTCCAGTTATTGACCGGCACGGTCCCTTTGTAGTCGGTCGAGGCGATCTCGCCATGATAGAAGGCGTAGGTGGATGAGTTGGTCTCCTTGAGCGAGACGTATTCAGTCTGACGCTCGAATTGCGGGATCTTCCCGGCCACGGAGAGGACGACATTGGCCATGACCGTCAGGTCGGCCAGGCTCTTCTTGAGCCGGTCCTGCAGCTCGCGAAGCTGCTTTTCGGTGGGGATTTTTGTCAAACCACCCGGCCGCAGCGTCACGGGATGCGTCGTCCGGCCGGCAATCAGGTTCGACCAGTCATTGCCGAGCCGGTGCAGGCCGATGATCGTTTTCACGGGGTCGGGCGCTATCGCCACCAGCGGCACGACCGAGGGGACGCCGAAGAAGTCCGGAGCCGCCAGGTAGCCGACGTGCAGCACGTGGCTCTGCAACTGCTCCGAGTAGTGCATCAGCAGGCGAATCTTGTCGGCTTGCTCAGAGACCTGGATGCCGGTGGCGTTCTCGACCGCCTTCGTCGCCGCCAGCGAGTGGCTGATCGAGCAAATGCCGCAGATGCGGCTGACGATGGTCTGGATATCCTCGTAGCTACGCCCGCGGACCATCGCCTCGAAGAACCGTGGCGCCTCGGGCACCTGCCACTGGAGCTTCTCGATCTTGCCGTTCTTCGCGTTGACGACGATGTTGCCGTGCCCTTCCACGCGGGTGATGTGATGGACGTTTATGTTCACTGTGCGATTACTCATAGATCGTCGGCTCCTGTCTGCTTCCAAAGAGAACCATCTTGGTCTTCAGGTCGTCGATGTTCAGGCCGAAGCGGTTGATGACGTCCTTGGCGGCATCGACGTTTGGCTTGTCGACATAACCCCGGCAGCCGAAGCACCGGAATCCATTCGACGGGCACCGCGCCCCGCATCCGGCCCGGATGATCGGGCCCAGACACACCTGGTCGTACTGCCACAGGCACGGATTGCCGTTGGCCTTGCACTCGACGCAGACCGGGTACTCGGGAATCTCGGGCGTCTTGCCCATCAGCAGGGACCGCACGATGTACGTGAATTCCTTCCCGTCGATGGGGCAGCCGGGTACGCTGAAATCGACTTGGACGACCTCACCGACCGCCTTGGTCGGCCCCGTGTGCAGGTGCGGCTTGCCGGCGGCCTTGCCATACACGCACTTCTTTACCTCTTCGAGGTCGTCGAAGTTATTCTTGAGCTTGTTGATGCCGCCGATCACGGCGCAGGCGCCGAGGGCGATCAACACCTTGGCCTTGCCGCGGATCACTTTGAGCCGCTCCTCATCCTCCATGCGAGTGATCGACCCTTCGATGATGGCTATGTCGTACTCGTCGCTCTTTTCGCTCATCGCCTCGCGCCACTCCACGACGTCGGCGCCCCCGAGGAGACTGAGGATCTCTTCTTCGAGGTTGACGATCTGGAGCTGACAACCTTCGCAGCAGGCAAAATCGAATATCGCAATCTTGGGTTTCGCCATGGTTAAATCGCCTCCGGCAGAGAAGCCAAATCAGAATATCGGAACACGGGGCCGGACATGCAGACATACGCATGGTTGATCTGGCAGTGTCCGCACTTGCCTACACCGCACTTCATCTTCCGCTCGAGGTTCAGGAAGATGTTCCCGTGCGGCACATCGTGCTCGGCCAGTGCCATCAGCACGAACTTGTACATGATCGGCGGGCCGCAGACGAGGATCATGGCCGACTTCAGATCCGTCTCGATCTTCGCGACCAGCTTGGTCACGACGCCGACGTTGCCCTTCCAGCGCGGATCGCCCTCATCGAGCGTCTCGAGCATCTGCACGTCGCCGCGTTTGCTCCAGGCATCGATCTCGGAGGTGAACAGCCGCAGATCGTACGACTTGGTGCCCTGCAGGATGGCCACGTCGCCGTAGTCGCCGCGGTTGTCGAGCACGTAGTTGATGAACGACCGCTGGGGCACCATGCCGATACCGCCGCAGATGAAGACCAGGTTCTTGCCCTTAGCCTCTTCCACCGGGTAGACCCCCTTGCCCAGCGGGCCGCGAATCCCCACTTTGTCGCCGCGCTTGAGATTGTGGATGGCGCCGCTGACGCGACCGATCTTGCGAACCACCAGCTCGAAGCTGTCCCCAAGGGTCGGCGACGAGCTGATCGTGATCGGGGCCTCGCCGATGCCGGCGACCGAGATCTCGACAAACTGGCCGGGGAGGAAGTCGAATTGGCCGTCATCCATCGCCAGCCGCAGGTACTTTTCGGTGACGTTCATCTGGCTGATGTCCGCGACCGTCGCCAACTGCGGCAGATAGATATCTTTCTTTTCAGCACAACACTGACACATCAGTCAACTCCCAAAAAAGAATTGATTATCGATTATTGACTATTGATGATTGATTATGACGAAGCCGCTCTCGTATTCCAGCCATCATCAATTGTCAATCATCCATCATCAATCCTTTCGCGTTAGCCAATCCCTAAGTCGTCGATCAGCCGATTGTAGATGCTCACGGGATTCGCGATGTCGGGCAGACACGCGCCAACGCAGCGGCCGCAGCCGACGCAGGCGATTTGCCCACCGATCTTCTGCGGCACGTAGGCGCCCTTGCGATACAGCCGGTGCCGGAACCGATCCGCCCGAGCCTTGCGGAACTCGTGCGCCGGCGCCACTTTCGTGAAGCCGTCCAACAGGCAGCCGTCCCATTCCCGGACGCGCTGGCCCGTCTTGAGGTCCCAGTTCACGTCGTCCTGGACGTTGAAGCAGTAGCAGGTCGGGCACACCTGGTTGCACGAGCCGCAGGAGAAGCACGTCTTGGCCTTCTCCTCCCAGACGGGATGCTTGTACGCCTTGGCCAGCAGCTTGGGCAGGTAGGCGGGATCGCACTTGAGCTCGTGCTTGTTCAAGGATTTCTTGTTGCGAGCCCAGACGTCCTCTCGCTTCTTCAACGCCTGAGCATCGGCCTTGACCCCTTTCGCCTTGGCCAGCAGTTGCTCGCCCTTCGGGGTCGCGGCCTCGGCCACAAAGCTGTCGCCAATGTCGGTCAGCAGAATGTCATAGCCCTTCTTGACGACTGCCGTCCCCATCGAGGAGGCGAACACATGATCGGAGGGCTTCGCGACATCGCACGCGATGATCGTCGCGTTCTGCCGGCGGGTCACATAGTGCACGTCGCAGTTGTCCTGCTGGAATAGCTCATCCATCTGGTTGATGGCGACCATGTCGTAGGGGTGCACGCCCAGCAGGATGAATTTCTGCCCGTCGAGCTGCGACTGGTAGGGACCACCGACCTCGAACGTCAGGAGCACCTCCGACGGCGGCAGAAAGTACTTCTTGGGCGGCTGGAGCGTCACATCGTAGTCCAGCCGCAGGTCTTTGGCCGACTCCAAGGGCGCGAAATCGAACCGGTCGCCCTTGGCCTGAACCCCGATGGTCTTCTCCGTCCGGATCAGGGCGTCGACAAAGCTCGTAAAATCACTCTTCGCTATCTTTTTTACAGTCATTGCAGAAATCCCGGCTCCAAAAGCCTCAAAACCATTTCCGAGTACACTCTGTCCGGCGGCGTCCACCGCGCCGCCTGTGTCCTCACGTTTCCGCCACCTGCTCGGCCCGCGGCATATAGTAGGGAAGACGCGCCAGCTCCATCGCGATGTCGAGCGTAATGACCTTGATCCGGCGGGGAGCGACCAGCTTGCAGGGTGCGAAGTTCAGGATCCCTTTGACGCCAGCCGCCACCAAGCTGTCCACCGTGATCTGGGCCGCCTCGCGAGGCACGGCGACAATCGCCAAGCTGATCTCCCGCTGCTTCAAGGTGTCGATCCTGGCCGTATCTTCGATCTCGATCCCGTTCACCACCGCGCCGATCTTCTGGCGATCGACGTCGAAGGCCGCCACGATGTCCAGCCCGTACATCCGAAAGCCCGGATACGCCAACAGCGCCGATCCCAGGTCCCCCACGCCCACCAGGGCCGCCCTGCGAATCGCATCCAGCCGAAGGGTCTTCTTGATCCCCCGCGCCAGTCTCTCAATATTGTACCCGACGCCGGGGGTGCCGAAATCCCCGAAATACGAGAGGTCCTTGCGAATCTGCCAAGCATCCACACCCACGGAATCTGCCAGCAACTGGCTCGAAATGTGCTCACACCCCTGGTCCGCCGAAACCATCAACCCGCGCAGGTAGATGGGCAGCCGCCGCACCGTTTCGTCTGGGATCTTGTGGTACCTCATGACGCCAATACGAAGACTTTGTGCTTGTGTTCACAATCACAGAAACAAAGCCGCCACTATACGCTTTGGGCGTCACACTGTCAAGGGCAGTTCACAGGCATTTTTGTTCCGGCGGGGGCCTCTCCCGGCGCAACTGCTTCATTGGCCGTCAGTTATGTCAGGATCGATCGGGACGCAAAAATCAGGTGCTATTCAGTCAAAGCGAGTTGGCCAGACTCATTGTCTTGTCCTCGAATCATCGCCTCCAAGGCGGCTCGCAACTGGGGGTGCTTGAACGCGAAACCCGCTTCCATTAGCCGTCTCGGGACCGCTTTGGGGCCCGCCAGAAGCACCTCGTCGGCCATTTGGCCGAATGCGAGCCGAAGTACGAAGGCTGGGACTGCGGCCCACGCCGGCTGTCAAAGAACTCGTTCCAGCGTGCGGCTGAATTGTCTCATCGTGACCGGATTCGGCGTGGAGAGGTTGAAAGGCCCCTTGAGATCCGGTTTCTCCATCAGAAACCGGATCGCTCGAACTTCATCTTCCAAGCTGATCCACGAGACCCATTGGCGGCCGCTGCCGCGAGTGCCACCCAAAAAGAAGTTGCGGCGCTGCTGGGCAACCCGATCCAGACCCCCGAGGCCGCCGAGAACGACGGATGAACCTGATGGACCAAAATATCACGCGGATACGGGCATCCAGCCCCTGTGTGAGGCCCTGGGGGTCTCCAGAGCCTCGCTCCTCGGAGCGCTTCGTGGATCTGCCGCCCACGCAGGTCTACGCCCTCCTGCTGGAGGAAGGCCGGTATCTCTGTTCGGCCAGGACCATGTATCGAATCCTCACGGAACAGCAGGAGGTCCGGGAACGCCGAGCCGTAGTATCCCACCCCATCTACGCCAAGCCGGAACTGTTGGCCACAGCCCCCAACCAAGTCTGGTCTTGGGACATCACCAAGCTCAAGGGACCGGCCCAGTGGGTCTATTACGACCTATACGTGATCTTGGACATCTTCAGCCGGTACGTCGTCGGCTGGATGGTCGCCGAGCGGGAGTCCGCCGCCCTGGCCAAACGGCTGATCGAGGGCACCTGTCGTAAGCAGCGGATCGTGCCGGACCAGTTGACGATTCATGCGGATCGAGGCTCGTCGAGGAAGTCCAAGCTCGTCGCCGAGTTGCTGGCGGACCTGGGAGTGACCAAAACCCACAGTCGGCCCTCGGTGTCCAAGGACTTCTTCGGCTGGTACAACACCGAACATCACCACTCGGGGATCGGGTTCTACACACCGGCCGATGTCCACTAGGGGCGGGTCCCCATCCTCCAGGCTCGCCGCCAGGCCCCCTCAATGCCGCCTATGAACTCCACCCCGAACGATTCGTTCGTAAGCGTCCCGAGGCCCCTGCTCCGCCTTCCGCCGTCTGGATCAATCCACCCAAGGACAAGTGCGTTAACCCAACGGAGCAGCCCTCTCCGTTGCTCACTAATTCCCAAAAGGGAACTGTCTCAAAGTGCTTGACAACTTCCGCAACGGCCAGTTCGCATCCTCCGTACGCGCGGCCTTCATCAGCGCCTCGGCCCGCGCCACAAGATCGGGCTTCTGCCAAGCCGAGTCCTTTGTCTCGCCGGAGTCCGCTTTCAGATCATACAGCTCGATGAGCGAAGACGGGCCATTGCGAACGGCTTTCCAGTCACCGAACCGTACCGCCTGAAGCGACGGCGGCTGCTCGTGCAGCTCCCAATAGAAGTACTCCCGCTTGGGGGCGGCCCCGCCGCGTAGGAACGCCACAAGGGACAGACCGTCCGGCTGGAAAGAGGCGGGCAACTTCGCCCTGGACCACTCCGCCGCGGTCGGCAGGAAATCCCAGAACGCCCACGGCTCGCCGCTCACCCGGCCCGCTGGGACCTGGCCGGGCCAGCGCACGAGGGCCGCCTGGCGCAGGCCCCCTTCGTACAGGCTCCGTTTGAAGCCGCGCAGGCCGTTGCCCGCCTGGTTGAAGTGCCGGCCCAGCTCCGAGGTCGGGGCGAATGAGGAGCCGTTGTCGCCCGCCATGAACACGATGGTGTTGTCGTCGATGTGCAGCTCTTGGAGCAGATCGAGCAGCCGGCCGACGTCGCTGTCCAGCCGCGACACCATGGCCGCGTAGTTCTTCTGCGTCGGCGTCCAATCCGTCGCCGCGTACTGGCCGACGTCGTCGATCTCGAAATTGCCATGCGGCAACGTGACGGAGTAGAAGAGGAAGAACGGCCGATCCTGGTGCTTGCGCACCCAGTCCAGGGTCTCGTCGGCGATGAGGTTCTGGGCATAGATCTTGCCCACGCCCTGGCCGTCGTTGCCCGGCAGCTCGAAGCGTTGGTCGTCGCGGTAGAGATACGTCGGGAAATACGAGTGGGCGTGCCGCTGGCAGTTGTAGCCGAAGAAGTGATCGAAGCCGACCTTCAGCGGGCTGCCGGTCGTGTCGAACATGCCCATGCCCCACTTGCCGATGCACGCGGTGGCGTAGCCGGCGTCCTTCAGCATCTGCGCGACGGTGAACGTGCCGGCCGGCAGCGGCATCTGCCCTTCCGGCTCAATCTCGCGGTTCGCCCGGATGGGACAGTGACCCGTGTGCAGACCGGTAATCAGCGAGGACCGCGAGGGGGCGCAGACGCTCGTGCCACAATACGCCTGGGTAAAGCGCGTGCCCTCCGCCGCCATGCGGTCGAACCTTGGGGTCTGGATCAGCTTCTGACCATAGCAGCCCAGATCGCCCTGGGCCAGATCGTCGCTCAAAATGAAAATGATGTTGGGCTTCTTCTTCTCCGCAGCGGCCCTCGACCCCGGCGGGCAGACCAGCGTCGCCGCTCCCAAGGAACTCCAGCGCAAGAAGCTGCGACGGCTTATCATATTGCGGATCATTTTGTCTCCCTAACGTCGATGATGAATTTCTGGATCGCGGCGCCGACCCGCTCCGTATCCACAGAAAGAACCTTTTCATTGCCCCAACGGAGCACCGCCTCGTCGAGCTTGCGCACCTGGCGATCGATGGTGACGGCAATGGTAACGTCAGCCCGGCCCGGTACATCCGGCGTGCCCAAGAGTACGCCGGTCGCCTCGTCGATCTTGAGCCACGCCGGCCCCTGGGCAAGCGTGAATCGCGGCTTCTCAATGTCGAAATAGCCGCTGGTCTGCTGGCCCTCCGCCATTCGCGAGCTGAGATCTCCCAGAGACCGATTGGCAAGCACCGGATAGCGGTACTCCGCGCCCCCCCGGGCGGCCACGACCGGCTTGCTGTAGATAACGGGCCGGGGGGCGACCGCGTAATCGGACGGTCCGCTACGTTTGCCTTGCCCGTCAACGGCCACCACGCGATAGTAGGTCTTGTTGGCGGCGGGCAGGTCCACGACGCTGCCCAGCACCGCCAGTTCCGTAGCCGTCGTCTCGGCGATGAAGTTCGCGGGGAACCACGGATTCCAGGCCGCCATCGCCTCTTTCGTCACACCTACCACGCTCTGATAGTTCTGGTCGGCAGCCGTGAAGCCCTTCTCGTCGCTGCCGTAGACCCGGTACTTGACCGGCGTGCGACCTGTCGGGTTGGCCTTCCATCGGAGCGTACCCATGCCTTTGGCCTGATCGTAGTCCACGGTCACATCCAGCGGATACGCGGGGCCGCGAGCGATGAAGCTCCAGGTCTTGCTCCAAGGTCCCCACACGCCTTTGTCGTCCTGCGCCCGGACGTGCCAGTAATACGTGCGGTCCGGCGTCAGCAGGCCCGGCTCGGGCAACGTGTATTGGGCCTTGACGACCGTCTTATCCTTCTGCTTCACGGCGTCGGCGGTCCGCGAGATGAGCTTGTAGAAGCTCATCGAGAGCGGCCACTTCATATCGGCCCGGCCGGACAGCTCGAACTGGTAATCGGCAATCGCATTGCCGTCCGGGTCATTGGGAGCAGCCCATTGAAAGACGACATCCGTGCCGTTCGTCTCGCCGCCATCGAGAGGAGAAATCGCCCCAGCCGGCGCCGCCGGCGGTTTGGAAGCCGACCGCTCGATCCAGTTGTGCGTGACCCGCACCTTGCGGCTCCCGGCGGACTGATCACGGTAGGTGAAGGTGTTCTTGCCGACGACCATCTCCGGCAGTGCCAAGGGGGCCATCTGCAAGTCGTTGATGATCGCCAGACGCCGCAGCCGCGCCGATCCTTGCAGTTGGCACTTGAGCTGGTACTCGTAACAGGCCGGACCGACGATGGAGAAGAACTTGTCCAGGTTATCTTACGCAGGCCGCCATGTCTTGCCGTCCTGGCAAATGAAGAACTTGGCGCCCGTACCCTCCACATCGAGCCGGCCCCCCACGAAGACGTATGGGCTGCGCATCGACCAAATGATCGAGCCCGTCTTGCCCTCCTCTGCGGTCAGGCCGTCCGGCCCCGCCGGGACGTTCTCGACCGTGGCGGCCCCTTTGCGCCACAGGGCCTGGGAGAGATCCGGACGATACTCCCAGAGGCCGTTGTAGATGGCGCCCGGATACGTCGGGGTATCCCGCAGCATCCCGTGATATTTGAGCGGGCGGACTTGCCCCCAGCGCCAGACAAGGGCCTCGCCGGGACGCAGGACCATGTTCATCGTGGTGTCCGTCTTATTCCCGCGCTCCCCCCCCACCGGCCCGTCGAAGAAGTACATGGCGCACATCTCGGGATCGGACCACCACGCGTCGGGAAATAGGATTCCCTTGGAGTGGGTCCGCTTGATCAGGTCGTGGTCGCGCACGATGTCCTGTTCGCCCGCCACGGTCTGGTTGTCCCGCAAGAGGTAAACCGAGTGCATGTCGCCGTCATAGAAGTGCCAGCCGCCGTCATAGAACGCCTGGGAAATGCAGTGACCCAGGGCCCGGACCGGCGCCGCCTTGATTCCGGCCTGGCGCCACAACGTGGCCAGACTGATGGAGTCGTTGCCGCAGGTATTGTACCCATAGATGTTGAAGACCTTCACCGGGTCGCCCAGCTCGCTGTTGTCGCCGCCGGAATGGTGCCGGTATTGGATTTCCTGGAACCACAGGGCAAAGGCCTTATCCGCGTCCGTCATGTCCGGCGTGACAGCGGAAGAGACGATCTCCGCGACGCTGCGGAAGCTGTTGCGGCCGTTGGAAAGCCACGGATTGACCAAGTCAACGTCGCCCACGTTTTCCATGCGCACGGACCGGTTGGACTCCCAGCTCTGGAGCAAGGCCCCTTCCCTGGCAATCCCGCAGCCCATCGGCGAGCGGCAATTGCGGCCATCCATTGTGCCGCCTTGGACAACCGTGTACTTGTGTATTCCCCCCGGCGCGGTGGTGATCTCCTCGACGTGCGACTTGGCGACATCGCTCGGCTGCGCGTTGGTGGACCAGGGGTGCAACGTTTCATCGCCGCCGGCAACGCAAGTCGCGGCCACGGCCAAGATGAGGGTGAGAATCCTCACGGCTCTCTCCTTTGTTCCTATTGCGACATAGACCTTGAACCCAGACAGTCTGGAAGATAGCATAACAACCGGCCGCAATGTCACAAGCGTCATTCATTGCGTTTGGTGGAGTGCCTGAAATGAGACACGTTGCCGTCCCGGCGTTATTTTGCCTATCCATCGTCAGTGTATCTGGGTGCCGGGGTCCCGTCGAGATCATTGCCCATCGCGGAGCCTCCTACGACGCCCCGGAGAACACCATGGCGGCGATAAACCTTGGCTGGGAAAGACGAGCCAATGTGGAGATCGACGTGTACTTGTCGAAAGACAACCGCATGGTCGTCATCCACGATGCCTCGACAAAGCGCACCGCCGGGGCAGATCTGAAAGTCAAAGAAACCGATTCCCAGACGTTACGCGAGCTGGACGTGGGAAGCTTCAAGGCGAAGAAGTTCGCCGGAGAGCGTATCCCGCTGCTGGCGGAGGTGATCGAGTCGATCCCACCGACGCAGAAGCTCTACATCGAGATCAAATGCGGCAAAGAGATCCTGCCCCAACTCCGGCAGCTCCTCTTGGACAGCGGCAAAATGTCGCGGATCGTCATCATCGGATTCGATCTGGAAACCGTGGCCGAATCCAAGAAGCTGATCGATGTCCCCACCTACTGGCTCAAAGGAACCGAGAAGGACAAGAAGACCGGGCAATGGATTCCGCACGATCCTAACCTGGTCCAAATGGCCAAGGACAAGGGTCTTGACGGCCTGGACGTTCACTTCGCCGGAGTCACCGAGGACCTTGTCCGTGCGGCCAGAGCCGCCGGACAGAAGCTCTACGTCTGGACGGTGGACGATCCCGACGAGGCCAAGCGGCTGGTCAGACTGGGCGTGGACGGCATCACCACCAACCGTCCCGACTGGCTCCGAGAGCAGTTGAAGAGCAGGAAGAACGTCCCGTGAACATGTCCGATTCCCCGTCCAATCCGGACCCCGTGCAGTGCCCCGTTAAAGATTAAAATGAGGGCGGCCCTGCGAAACCTATATTCCAACTCTTCTCGTCCCGTTAAGGCTTGGAATGAGGGCTGGCCATAGAATCTCGACAGGAATGACTGAGTAGGCACGTCTACGCCATCTGGTTCAAGCCCCCTGTTTCGCGTTGACCAAGACCGCTGCAGCAACGCCGAATATCACGAGCAGGACAGTCTGCCAGAACCAAGCCCACATGCCTCCTTTGCCGACACGAACAAGACCTGTTAGTGAAAGCCATCGCTCATGATCCGTATACAATTTCAGATGCTCTGTGGAGGGCTTCTCACCTCTGATGATATCGAGGATGTGTTGCCTCAGACGGAATTGGACATTCCCAGATTGCGTGTTAGTGAGTACGTTTGGCAGTCACTTTGAAAGGGGATGTTCATGACCACACGACGACAGTTTTCCGCCAAGGAGAAAGTAGAGATTCTCCGGCTCCACCTGCTGGAGCACAAACCGATCTCGGAGGTCTGCGAGCAGTACCAGCTCAATCCGACCGTTTTCTACCGTTGGCAGAAGGACCTGTTCGACCACGGGGCCGCCGCGTTCGACCGGGCCGAGAGCGGCTCTGCGGACCGCGCGACGCAAAAGCTCCAGAAGGAGAACACCCAGCTCAAGACCAAGCTCGCGTCCAAGGACGAGGTGATCGCCGAGATCATGGGCGAGCAGGTGCGTCTAAAAAAAAACACTTGGTCTGGACTGAAAGACGCCTGGGCCGAACCGGATGTCCGCGATGCCGTGGTCGATTACGTTCGGTACTGGAGTGAACGGACCGGCATCAGCTACCGCCGGATCGTCCAGTGGATCGGCATTCCACGTAGCAAGTTCTACCAGTGGCGAGAACGCTATGGGAAGGTCAATGAGCACAACGCCTGGATCCCGAGGGACTTCTGGCTTCGTGACTGGGAGAAGCAGGCGATTCTGGACTTTTGGAGCACGCATAGCCGTGAGGGATACCGCCGCATGACCTACATGATGCTCGACGCCGATACCGTGGCCGTCAGCCCCAGCACGGTCTACCGCGTCTTGCAGGACGCCGGGGTCCTGCACCGGTGGAATCGGGACCACACCTCCAGCAAGGGCCAGGGCTTCCAGCAGCCGGTCCGGCCCCATGAGCACTGGCATATCGACATATCGTACATCAACATCCAGGGGACGTTTTATTACCTGTGCAGCGTCCTGGACGGCTATAGCCGGTACCTCGTGGCCTGGGATCTCCGAGAATCCATGACCGAATGCCATGTGGAGATCGTGCTCCAGCGGGCCCACGAGCGGTTCCCCGAGGCTCGGCCTCGGATCATTTCGGATAACGGACCCCAGTTTATCGCCAAGGACTTCAAGCAGTTCGTCCGACTGAACGGAATGACCCACGTGCGAACCAGCCCGTATTATCCGCAGAGCAACGGCAAGATGGAGCGTTGGCACCAATCCGCCAAGACCGAATGCATCCGACCACAGACGCCGCAGTCCCTGGAGGACGCCCTACGCATCGTGACGAAGTATGTCGAGCAGTACAACACAGTTCGCCTGCACAGTGCGATCGGCTATGTCACGCCCCAGGACAAGCTCGAAGGACGAGCCGAACAGATCCTCGCCGCCCGTGACGCCAAGCTCGAAGCGGCCCGGCAGACGCGACGAACCGCCGCCGTGGCCCAGACCAACTAAGGAGACAGAACGCATCGAAATCTAAAAGGACCTCGCAGAAAGCGACAGCTAGACCCTTTGCAGAAGCCGACGGCAGGCCCTCGCAAGGCGGAGGCCACGCCGCCGTTGCGTGGCGGCCGACTTGCCGGGCCGGGGTACGCGGAGCATTCTCCGTGAGCCGCGAGCCTCCCTTGAAAGCACAAGGGGAGGCTCGGGGCGGACGCTCGAAAAGGACTGCCCGCGCGCTCGCGAAAACCGCCTGGGAATCAGCGAGAGCCGCCAGAGCCAGAGCCCTCAGACACAGGACTTGACAAATGCCATACAGGAGTTCATAATACCACAGTCAAGCCAGCGACCGTTTTGCTTGGCTGACTATAGTAGTTGTCCAATTCCCGCTGAACCAACACAGAGGATTGCCCACTCAGCCTTGTGGGCAGAACACTTGTTGAAATGATGAGCATTGTGAACATAAAGCAGGAAGATGCTTGAGATAATGGCCAGAGAAAGATAGGCAAACCAGATGAGTTCAGCGAACACCGACAAGTCAAGACCAACTTTGAGTTTTGCACCAGCCGATAGAACATCGAGTGTCAGGACAGAGAGGAATATCCTCCATTCGTAATTCCTGCGGCCGTGGAAAGCATCTCTCTGGGTCTTGGATACGAATTCCAGCGCACGAACAATCTCCGCATCAGTTGCCATAGTGACTCTCCTTACTGAATTTCGCATAATATAGTGACAGATTTTTCGCATAATATATTGACACCAGCGTTTCGTTCTCGTAGGCTGTCCGCATGGACAGAAAAGGACGAACACGAAGGGACTTCGACGAGTTGGAGAACCGCCGAAAG
>JAPLMX010000137.1 GCA_026386805.1 Phycisphaerae bacterium
GCAAGCTCTACGACCATCAGCCGGAGCGGCAATGGCGGCACCTGGACACCTGCCAGTATCAGACCATCCTGCACGCCGAGCCGCCGCGAAGCGAATGCAAGGAACACGGAGTGCGGGTGATGAAGTTGCCCTGGGCGGAGCCGTCGAGCCGGTTCACGGCGCCGTTTGAGGCGCTGGCGATCGAATGGCTGAAGGCGGCCAGCCAGAAAGCGGTGGCGGGAGTGTTGAAGCTCAGTTGGGATGAAATCCACGGCATTATGGAGCGCGCGGTGAAGCGTGGCCTGGAGCGGCGCAAAGCTGAGCCGGTCAGCCAAATCGGTGTCGACGAGAAGGCCTTCCGGAAGGGGCACAACTATTTGACCCTGGTGAACGACCTGGTTGGGGGGCGGGTGCTGTACGTGGCGGAAGAGCGCAAACAGAGCAGCCTGGACGGGTTCTGGGGGACCCTGACGCCGGAGCAGATCAGCGGCATCGAAGCGGTGGCGATGGACATGTGGGACCCCTACATCGCCTCGGTACGGGAGCACGTGCCGGGAGCCGATGGCAAGATCGTCTTCGACAAGTTTCATGTGGCGCAGCATTTGGGGGATGCCGTGGACCAGATACGGCGCAAGGAAAACAAGACTCTGAGGGCGTCCGGGGATGACCGTTTGGTGGGGACCCGTTACGACTGGTTGAGGAACTCGGCAGCGATGGAACCGAAAGACCGCAAGGAATTCGCCGAACTGCGGGAAAGCGGGTTGAAGACGGCGCGGGCCTGGGCTCTGAAGGAGACGGCCATGAGTCTATACTGCTACATCTACGAACGGCCGGCGAGGAAACACTTCCGCTGGTGGTACAACTGGGCGGTGCGGAGCCGACTGCAACCGATGATCGAGGTGGCGCGCATGCTGAAACGTCGCTTTGCGAATATCATCACGTACCTGCGGCACCGGATCACCAACGCGGCCAGCGAATCGATCAACGCCAAGATCCAATGGGTGAAATACACGGCGCGGGGCTTTCGGAACAAGCAGAACTTCATTCATGCGATCTACTTCCACTGCGGCGGCCTCGACCTGGCTCCCGAAGCCACTAAATAGCCGGAAGCGCCCTTTCATGGGAGGGCCGTTGTGGTCGTTTCTCACGGTTTGGCCAAGGAACGTGAAGTTCCCGTCCGTGAGATTGAGATTGCGATTCGAAGACGGCGACGATTCGCGAAAGATCCGAAGCGGCACACGTTCAGACCGGAAGGGTGAGATTCCGATGGCAATCAAGAAACGCAAATTCGAATCGGCGGCGCTTCAGTGGACCTATGACCGGCACGTCGCAAACGATCCGAAGCTCATCGAGGAGTATGAGCAGGAAGTCCTGAATGCTGAAATTGCACGCAAGATCTACGATCTTCGTACCAAGGCAGGGTTAAGCCAGCGTGAGCTTGCCAGACGCATCGGCACCACGGCTTCCACAATCTGCCGCCTCGAAGACGCCGACTACGACGGACACTCCCTCTTCATGCTGAAACGAATCGCCGAAGCTGCCGGCAAACGTGTTGAAATTCGCTTTGTGCCCCTCAGGCGGAAGCTGCAACCCGCCTGAGCAGAGAGCCGTGCGTATCAGTTCAATCTCTCTTAGAATCGCTAACGAAACACGGAAGGTTTTGTCCGCAATTGCGGATGGTGGCCCCGGTGTCCGGATCCACACGGTCAACTGGCGGCCCTTGCGTGGGAATCCAGGCTCGTCCTCGCCGTCGAGGCCAAACCGCTGCGCGGTGCGCTTCGCGCAGCCTTGAACGCCGCGGGCCGGTGCCAAGCGATTCTCCACGCGCGGGTCGGCCATGCGATGATGGCCCAATTGCCCGGCT
>JAPLMX010000225.1 GCA_026386805.1 Phycisphaerae bacterium
GATCGTTCTGCAAGATCAACTGGGGTATCGTGACATCCTGGTCTACCATAGACGAGGATATACCGTCTTCCCCAGCTTCGCGCTACTCCAAAATCACCGCCTCAAAAATATTTTTTTGCCGCACCTCGTGAATGGCTACAAAGACCAAGAGGTAGATTGCCCGCCGCGTCTTTATTTCCTCTGCGGTCCATCCGGTGTCGCCGATAGCCAATTGATCCGTGCTGTCGCTCATTTTCCTTCGCTCCTTTCTGTTGCACTTACCATGTGAGTTCGCCTGATCATACTCCCCAGCTTTGACACGACACCTTGGTTGATTCGTTGCCGCCAGCGAGGGGGCGGCGAGTAGACATTACCGCTCTGTCCAGAGTCAACTGGCACTGGCATGCACGAAGAAAGCAGGAAAACCGCCATCGAAAGACACCGTGCCCGGAAATCAAAGAGGCGTGACCTACTTACGCCCCACATCAGGCACTGGCATGCCCTCCACGGAACGCTTTCGGGCACGCCCAGCTTGGGGCGTGCCTCGAAACGCCGTCCGTGGAATGAAATTGCCAGTTTCGATGTGGACAGCAGCCGAAGCTACGCAACTGTCATGTTATTGGAATCTATTATTCGCCTATGTCAGCCTCCCAATCATGAGTCAACAGTTCCCCTGGGCCTCTCAACGATGTCGTCTTCCAATGTTGTCACTTCAATTATAGGCAACACGAAACAGAAGTCAAGATCGAAATGAATGAGATCATCCGCAGATTACCCAGATTTCACAGATTCCGGAAGGACAAATCTGCGTAAATCGGCGAAATCTGTGGATACACCGTTCTGGTTTCCACAAGCCTTGGCGATAGCTGCATATCAACGAATACCATCCCCAAGCCGCGCTTGAGGCTGTCACCCGGAGCCTATGTCCTTGCGACTATTCTGCGACTCTGGCGGCGACGAGATCGCCAACTTCGGAGGTGGAGTAGCCCATCTTGCCGGCGGCCAGGGACTTGAGCTTGTTGGCTGTGACGTACATGACCGCCTGCTCGATGGCTTCCGCCGCTTTTTCCTGGCCGAGCGTTCCCAGCATCATCTGGGCCGCACAGATCGCCGCCAGCGGGTTGATGACGCCCTTGCCGGTGTACTTCGGGGCGCTGCCGCCGATGGGCTCGAACATGCTGACGCCACCTGGATCGGGGTTGATGTTGCCGCCGGCCGCGATGCCCATGCCGCCTTGGATGATCGCGCCGAGGTCGGTGATGATGTCGCCGAACAGGTTGCCGGTGACGATCACGTCGAACCACTCCGGATTCTTCACGAACCACATGCAGGTCGCATCGACGTGATAGTACTCGCGCGTGATGTCGGGGTACTGGGCCTGGCCCATTTCGTGGAAGGCCCGCTCCCACAGACCGTAGATGAACGTCAGCACGTTGGTCTTGCCGCACAGGGCGAGCGTGTTCTTCTCGCCCCGGCCGCGGGCCTTCTTGCCGAACTTGCGGGCGTACTCGAAAGCGTACTTCAGGCAGCGGTCCACCTGGAACCGTGTGTAGACCGCCGACTGCACGGCCACCTCATGGGGCGTGCCCTTCATCGTGACACCGCCCGTGCCGGTGTAGGCGTCGCCGCTGTTCTCACGAACCACGACGAAGTCAATATCCTGTGGGCCTTTGTTCCGCAGCGGCGTCTCGACGCCCGGATAGAGGCGGACCGGCCGCAAGTTGATGTACTGGTCCAGCTCGAACCGCAGCTTCAGCAGAATCCCCTTCTCCAGAATCCCCGGTGCGACATCCGGGTGCCCAATGGCGCCAAGCAGAATCGCGTCGAACTTGCGCAAGTCCTCGATCGCACTATCGGGCAGCGTCTCGCCCGTTCGCTTGTATCGCTCACCGCCGAAATCGAACGTGGTCAGGTCCGTCTTGAACTTGAACTTGTTCGCGGCGACCTTCAATACCTTCACGGCCTCGGCAATCACTTCCGGCCCCGTCCCGTCCCCGGGAACTACTGCGATTCTATACGTCTTTGCCATCGCAACGATTTCCTTTCTCTGCCACCTTCTCAAATTCTATTCCGAAGAATGGTGTGCGGAGCACACCCTACCGCACCCAATGATCAAATTCGAAATCCGAATCTCGAAATCCAAAACAAATTCAAATGTTCAAATACCGAATGTTCAAAACATGCGCGGCGTGAGTGCCTGGCTTTCCAGGTCGTCCCGTTTTGAATCTCGATCATTCAGATTTGTTTCGAATTTCGGATTTCGATATTCGTATTTTCTACTTCGGTCATTCTTTCCAATCCGGATTCGGCTGCGGCATCACGGCTCCGACCTCGTTTCGCCACTCGTGCAGCATCCGCCGCAGCTCGGCGGCCTTTTCCGGCATCTCGGCCGCGAGATCATGCTGCTCGCCGAGATCGGCCCGCAGATTATACAGTTCGACCCGGTTGTCTTCATAAAACTCTATCAGCTTGAAATTGCCCACGCGAACGGCCCCGCCCGGCTTACCGCCCTGGTTGCTGTAGTGCGGGTAGTGCCAGTAGATTGCCTTACGCCGCGGTGCGCCCGTGCTTTTGAGCAGCGGGACCAGGCTCTCGCCGTCCACGTGCTGCCGGGGCTTCGGCGGCAGAACTGCCATCTCCAGCATCGTCGGGTAGAAGTCCGTGCTGATCACCGGCTCCTCGCAGGTACTGCCCGGCTTGACCGTGCCCGGCCACTTGACGATCATCGGCTCGCGAATACCGCCTTCATAGAGCCAGCCCTTGCCGCCCCGCAAAGGCAGGTTGCACGTGGGCTGGCCTTCCGCCGTGGCCAAGCCGCCGTTATCCGACATGAAGAAAATGATCGTATTGTCGGCGATCCCCAGCTCATCGAGCTTCTTCATCACCCGGCCCACACTCTCATCGACGCTCTCGATCATCGCCGCGTAGACCGCATGGTCCTGGAGGATACGCGTCTTGAGCGACTTACGCCACTTCTCGTCGCCGGCCCCGGTTTTGGGCCAGTCTTCCTCCGTGGCAAAGTGCGGCTGGTCCGCCAATCCCAATCGCCGGGCCTTGGCCTGGTACCACTCGGCCATCTCCTTCTTGGCTTCCAGCGGGATGTGGACCGCGTAATGCGACAGGTACAGCAGGAAGGGCCGTCTTTTGTTTTGCTCGATCAGCTTGAGCGCTTCGTCCGTGAGCCGGTCCGTCAGGTACTCGCCGCTCTGGCCTTCCTCCAAGCCGGGGAGGGAGCGGTTGCCCCGCTGATAGGGATAGAAATATGTCGGCGGCGCCCCGGAGCTGTCGCCGGCGATGTTCACGTCGAAGCCCTGCTTCTCGGGATAGTAGGGCTTGTCGCCCAGATGCCACTTGCCGAGGAAGCACGTCCGGTAGCCCCCCTCTTGCAGGGCCTCGGCCAGCGTCACCTCGTCCAGCTTCATATAATGGAAGTACTCGGCCGAGCGCAGTTTGCCGCTGCGGGCGCCCGGGATGTAGTTGGTCAGGCGCAGCCGGGCCGGGTACTTGCCGGTCATGATGCTGGCCCGCGTCGGCGAGCAGACCGGGCAGGCCGCATAGGCGTTCGTGAACCGCACCCCCTGCGCCGCCAGCCGGTCGATGTTGGGCGTCTCGTAGAACGGGCTGCCGTAACAGCCCAGGTCCTGCCGGCCCAGATCATCGATCAGGAAGAACACGAAGTTCGGCCTGCGCTGCCGGCCCCAGGCACGGTCCAGACCGCAAAGCCCCAGCGCCGCGCCCGCCGCGATCGTTTTAAGAAAATCACGTCGTCTCATCGTTCATCCTTTCCATCTCTTGCTTGCTGCCACGCTTCGAAGTCGCTGCGGGGCTCCCCGTCCGGCATCCTCGCCCCCATCTCGCTCCGCCAGGCCTGAAGCATCCGGCGCAGCTCGCTGGCTTTGTCAGGCATGGTCGCGGCCAGATCGTTCCGTTCACCGATGTCATCCTTCAGGTTGTACAACTCGACCTTCCCGTCTTCGTACCACTCGATGAGCTTGTAGTCGCCGGCGCGGATGGCCCCGCTCGGCCGGTTACCGCTGCCGTGATAGTGCGGATAGTGCCAGTAGATCGCCTTGCGGTCCAGGGTCCCCGTGCCCCGCAACAGCCCGGCGAGACTGACCCCGTCCACATGCTGACCGGGTCTGAGCGGCAAACCCGCCATGTCGAGCATGGTCGGATAGAAATCCGTACTGGTGACAGGCTCGTGACACAGGCTGCCCGCCCGGACCACGCCGGGCCACTTGATCAGCATCGGCTCGCGAATGCCCCCTTCGTAGAGCCAGCCCTTGCCCGCCCGCAGGGGCAGATTGCAGGTCGGCCCTTCGCGGGCGACGGTGGACAGCCCGCCGTTGTCGGACATGAAGATCACGATCGTATTACGCTCCAGACCGAGTTCCGCCAGTTTGCCCAGGACCCGCCCCACGCTTTCATCGACGCTCTGGACCATGCCGGCATAGACCGCGTGGTCCTGAACGAGCCTCGTCTTGTAGGGGCCGTAGACCGGCTGAGCGTGCGGGCCCTCCGGCGGCGGGACACTCTTCGCCTTGGTCTCATACTTTTGGGCCAATTCTTTCTTGGATTCTAGCGGCGTGTGCACCGCGTAGTGCGCCAGGTAGAGCAAGAACGGCCGATCCTTGCTGGTTGCGAGGAACTGGAGCGCCTCAGCGGTCAGCCGGTCGGTGAGATACTCCCCTTCTTCGCCGCCCGGCGGCATCGTCTCGAGCGAGCGCTTGCCCTTGACATACGGATAGAAATAGGTCGGCGGCGAGCCGGAATTGTCACCCCCGATGTTGATATCGAAGCCCTGCCGGTCCGGATAGTACTGGCGCCGATCAGCACCGCTCGTCGCCAAGTGCCATTTGCCCACATAGCCTGTCGCATACCCGGCCTCCTGGAGCACCTCGGCGACGGTCACCTCCTCCAGCGGCAGGTGGTCACGGTAGGCCGTGGGCGTCTGCGGGGCGCCGATCCAATCCGTGATCCCCAGCCGGGCCGGGTACTTGCCCGTCATGATGCTGGCCCGCGTCGGCGAGCAGACGGGACAAGCGGCATAAGCATTCGTGAACCGCATCCCCTGCGCCGCCAGCCGGTCGATGTTCGGCGTCTCGTAGAACGGGCTACCGAAACAACCCAGGTCCTTCCAGCCCAGGTCATCCACCAGGAAGAACACAAAGTTCGGCCGTCCGCGCCGCCCTTCTCGATTACGGCCATCGCCAAGGCCCGCAGCCTTGATGATGGTACCCAAACCCATCGTAGTCGCTACGCTTGCCGCCTTGAGGAAATCACGTCTGTTCATGCTTTTCTCCAGCCTCCGATGTCGGCTTGGACTGGTCTCTGAGAAGGGCCAGGACGATCCAGCCAATAACGAACAGAAACGGCCCGAGGCGCAAATCTGTCGGCTCGAACTGGTCCCTGACAAGGCTCAGTGCGATCCAGCCCATGCCGCACAGCCATGGCAAGAGGCACCAAGCGGGACATCGCCCTTTCGCTTTCGCGTAGAATGCCAGCCCGATCAGCAGTAGAGCGAAGCCAGATAGGGAGAAGAACTCACCCAGGAGCGTAAGATTATCCTCGGCATCAGCCGTACCGCCCGCCGCAAATAGCAGAGTAAGCCCAGGAACGCCAAACACAAAGCTCCATCGATTGTACCGCGTAATCATCGCACTTCTCTCTACCTCTGATGCGGCTCCGCAGCGTCAGACCGGTTCACGCACTCGTCTTCATGATATGGTCGAGCAACCCACCGTCACGGATGATCTCCAGAGCGAAGTCGGGCAGCGGCAGGAACTGGATCTTCGCCTTGCCTTTCTTGGTCTTGATCACGCCGGCGTCGTAGTCGATCTCAATCTCGTCGCCATTCTTGATCTTGTTCACGGCGTCCGCCGACTCGATCAGATAGAAGCCGCAGTTGATCGCGTTGCGATAGAAAATCCGCGCGAACGACTTCGCGATGACCGTCTGCACCTTGGCCCCGCGAATCGCCCAAACCGCGTGCTCCCGGCTGGACCCACAGCCAAAATCGTCGCCCGCGACAATCACGTCGCCGGCCTTAACCTTGGCGACGAAGTCCTTGTCCAAGTCCTCCATGCAGTGCTTCGCCAACTCCGCCTCGTTGTCCGTGTTCAAATACCGTGCCGGGATGATCTCATCCGTGTTGATGTGATCACGCTTGTATACATGTGCCTTTGCCATAACATCCTCACTTACTGTGAAATCCGAAACAAGGATTCCAAGTGGGAAGTGTGTAGTCTGATTGTCGATCCGCACAATCAAACATCAACAATCACAAATCACACTTCTCCTCGAATTTGGATACTCGTATCTTCTTACAGATATTTCCTCGGGTCTGCGAGCTTGCCTTCGATCGCACTGGCCGCAGCAGTCGCCGGGCTTGCCAGGTAGACTTCGCTCTTGGGGCTTCCCATCCGGCCGACGAAGTTGCGATTCGTCGTGCTGACGCACTTTTCGCCGGCGGCCAGGACGCCCATGAAGCCGCCCAAGCACGCCCCGCACGTCGGCGCCGAGATCACGCAGCCGGCGTTATAGAAGACCTCGAACAGGCCCTCGTCGGACGCCTGCTTCCAGACCTCCGGCGTGGACGGCACGATCAGCGTGCGAATCGCCACTTGCTTACCCTTCATAATCTGGGCCGCAACGCGGAAATCCTCGATGCGTCCATTGGTGCAACTGCCGAGGTACGCCTGGTCCATCGCCTGGCCCGCACACTGGTCGATGGGCACAGCTTTGCTCGGCAGATGCGGCAAGGCCACCATCGGCTCGAGCTTCGAGCAATCGAACTCCTCCGTCGCGATATATGCGGCGTCTGCGTCCGACTCGAATACGGTGTACTCGACACTTTCCTTGAGGTGCTCACGGAGATACGACTTGGTCATCTCATCGAACGGGATGATGCCGTTTTTGGCCCCGGCCTCGATGGCCATGTTCGTCATCGTCATGCGAGCTTCCATCGACATGTCCGCCAGCGCCGGCCCGACGAATTCCATCGCCCGGTAGAGCGCCCCGTCCGTACCGACCCGCCCGATTACGGCCAGGATCACGTCCTTGCTATAGACGCCCTGCGGCAGGGCGCCGCTCAGCACGAACTTCATCGACGCGGGCACCTTGAACCACAGCACGCCCGTGGCGATGGCCGCCGCCAGATCGGTCGAGCCGATCCCGGTGCTGAACGCCGCGAACGCGCCGTAGGTGCAGGTGTGCGAATCGCCGCCCACAATCACTTCGCCCGGCCGGATGTGGCCCTGCTCGGGCAACAGCGCATGGCAGACGCCCGCCCGGCCCAGCTTGTAGTAGTGCTTGATGTTGTGCCGTCGGGCCCACACGTCCAGCCGCTTGTGCAACTCGGCGCTCTGGACGTCCTTGGCCGGCTGGAAATGGTCCGGCGTCACCACGATCTTGTCCGGATCGAACACCCGGTCGATGCCCTTGGCCACCAGCATGGAAATCGCCGGCGGCGTCGTCACGTCGTGACACATCACCACGTCGATCTTCGCATCCACCAACTGCCCAGGCACAACTCTGTCTACTCCTGCCGCCCGGGCTAAGATTTTCTCTGTTATTGTCATTCCCATCGCGTATCACCTCGTCATTTCGTTAGCATCTACACGCAGTGTCAAATTCGAGACCGAACTCCGAAATCCGATGAGAAGTGTGATTCTTGATTTTTGATTTTGCGAATCAACCATCAACCATCAAACTTCTAACTTCCCGGCTACAGCTCTATTCGCAGTTCCGCCGGGCCGGCTTGGGCGGCGACCATGCGATTGATCGCATCCACGTAGGCCTTGGCGCTGGCCTCGATGATGTCCGTCGAGACACCCCGGCCGATGAACGTCCGGCCGTTCTCGCGAATCCGCACCGTCGCCTCGCCGAGCGCGTCCTTGCCACTCGTGACGGCCCGGATCGAGTACTCCTCCAGCTTCGGAGTCATTCCGATGGCCTGGCGGATGGCCTCGTAGGCGGCGTCCACCGGCCCATCGCCCAGCGCCACCGCGATCTTGGTCCCGTCCTGGGCGCGCATCTTCACGCTGGCCGTGGGCAACGTCCCGGTGCCGGAGGTCACGTGCAGGTATTCGAGCACGTAGACCTGCTCGACGACGCGGATGCCGCCGCCGATGATGGCCGTGAGGTCCTCGTCGAAGACTTCCTTCTTGCGGTCGGCGATCTGCAGGAAGCGCTGGTAGACCTGATCGATCTCTTCCTTGCTCAGCGTGTAGCCCAACTCCTGCAAACGATGCCGCAGCCCGGCCCGGCCGGTCCGCGCAGTCAGGATCACCGCGCTCTTCGGCGAGCCGACGTCTTCGGGCCGCATGATCTCGTAGGTCAGCGGGTTCTTGATAAAGCCATCCACATGGATGCCGCTGCTGTGGGCGAAGGCGTTGGCCCCGACGACGGCCTTGTTCGCCGGCACGGGCATGCCCAGCGCCTCGGCGACCATCCGGCTGGTCCGGTAGAGCTCCTTGGCGTTGATCGCCGTGTCGATCCCGAAATAGTCTTTCCGCGTCCGAATCGCCATGACGACCTCTTCGAGCGAAGCGTTGCCCGCCCGCTCGCCGACGCCGTTGATGGTCCCTTCCACCTGGCGGGCGCCGCCGCGGACACCGGCCAAGGTATTGGCCACGGACATGCCGAGATCGTCGTGACAGTGCACGCTGAAGATAGCCTTGCGGCTGTTCGGGACTTTGGCGATCAACTCCGCGATCAAGGCGCCGAACTGCTCGGGAACCGAGTAGCCCGTCGTGTCGGGGATGTTGACCGTCGTCGCGCCGGCGTCGATGACGGCCTCGACAACCTCGAAGAGGTACCCCTTGTCGGCCCGGCCGCTGTCCTCGCAGTAGAACTCGACGTCGTCGGTGTGCTTGCGAGCGTACCGGACGGCCTCAATGCCCATCTCGACCGCGCGACGCTTCTTCTCTTCGAGCGTCCGGCCGTACTTCTCATCGGCGAACTTGCTGGCGATATGGATGTCGCTGATGCCCAGGCCGGTATGAATCCTGCGCCTCTTGGCGGGCGCGAGGGCCTGGCCGGCGGCGTCGATATCCTGCGGCACGGCCCGGCTCAGGCCGCAAATCGTCGGCCCCTGCACCTGGGTCGCGATCAGCTTGACCGCCTCGAAATCCTCCGGCGAGGAGATCGGGAACCCCGCTTCAATCACATCGACCCCCAGCCGGGCGAGCTGCTGGGCGATCTCCAGCTTGGCCCGGGCGCCCAAGTGCGTCCCGGCCGCTTGCTCGCCGTCGCGTAACGTGGTGTCGAAAACGACTACCTTTTCTCCAGACATTATGGACTCTCCAGAAGTTTGATGTTTGATTTTTGATTCGTGATTGCACGTTCCCGAATAGCGTCTTGGGAATCAACAATCAAAAATCTCAAATCATTATGCCCAAACAGCGGCTAAAACGCTACCGTTTTGCGTAAGTATGGGAGGGATAACGAGTTGTGGGTGTTCTTCTTGTCTGCGCCTTAGCGGCGCAGCAGCAGCGTGCGAAGGCCGAACTGGCCCGTGAGGAGGGAACGAATTACGCACCGATTACCCATAGTCAGTACAAGTATACCTATCGGCCGAACGAATACAAGATTTTTGCGCGCAAAATTCTTCACCGGGCATCCGCGTAAGATGACACGTGACAGTACGCCAGAGGCGTCATGTCGCCACGATCTCAGTAGGTGGGTTTCCAGGGGTTGATGACGCCGAGCTTGGCGGCGGCGGCCGCTTTCTGGGCCTTGGTCGGCAGCGGCTTGGTCGGGATCGTGAGGGACAGCGGCTCGTTGTTGGACCTTTGCAGGAACCACGTGTGCCGCGGGGACTCGATCCCGGCGACCACCATCTCGGTCGCGATGCTCATGTAGGCGGAGGAGACCGTCTTGCCCGGCGCGCCGGTGGACGAGGCGAGCGACAGACTGAAGACGATGGCGGCTTCGGCGATTCGGCCAAAGTTGAACTGGCGGGCCGGACCGTGGTAGAGGACGAGATCGATCCAGGCCTCATTCTGTTGCCGGCCGGTCTCGAGGGTCGGATGCAGACCGCCGAACTGGGCCGAGTGGATGGACCACGTGCCCTCAATCGGGCCGGAGGCGAAAGGAATCGGCTCATCAAGCCGGGGGTGGGCGGGGATCGTCAGATCGGAGACGCTGCCCTCGAATTGCAGGCGGAGCCGCAGGTCCTTGGCGGTGATCGTCGCGCTGGGGATCTTGTCGAGCGAGATGTGGGTATCGCCGCGATCCGTGGCGAACAGGACCGCGCCGAGGATATCGGTCCTGTCCTGGACCGCAAAGAGGCTGGCGCTCGAGTAGTCGTAGTCGTCGTGCAGACAGCGGAGGCGCATCGCGGCCGGCCCGTTTGGCGTGGTCCAATAGGCGACCAGCGGGCGGCGCTGGTTCCAGAAGTCGCCGATATTGACGCTCGCCAGGGTGAAGCTCGGGTGCAGGTACGTGGTGCCGACGACGTCGTGCTCGTTGGGTGCCGTCCGCTCGAAGGTCTCGACCTCGACCCGCGGGCCGATGAGGGTCGTGAAATAGTTGAACAGCTCGCTCGGGCAGTCGAGCTTGAGGCGGTGGGCGTCGAGGCTCTCCCACGCCTCGGCCTCCGGCAGGAACCGGACCTGGCCGGCCGTCGCCCGCTGGATGGCGGCCAGGACCGTCGGACGCAGAAGACTCGAGTAACTGCGGCTGTGCGGGCCGGCCCACTGCTTCGTCGGCGGATGGAACCGGCGGGCCAGGTGACGCCAGGCAAAGACGTTGAGATCCTTGAGCACCGCCTGCGACTGCGGATCGCGAACGTGCTGTCTCATGCGGGAGATTTCCTCGATGGCCACGAGCGTGTAGGTCGGGCTGTTGTACTCGGTGAATGAGCCTTTCTCCCGCGTGTAGTCGTAGAACCGGCGGAGCCGCTGGCGACCGTAGTCGGACATGTCCTGGACGCCGAATCGCTCGCCGGCGACCAGCGTAACGTAGGTGCCCATCAGGGCGATATTCGTGTAGCCGGGGCCGACGTTGCGCCGCACGATGGAGCGGGCCGCGTGCAGAATCGAGTCCTTGACCTTCGGCTGCAGGTCGGGGGACAGGCGGTCCATGTGGTCGATGGCGACCTGGAGAAGCTGTGTGCCGCAGAAGTCGGCCCAGTTCCAGTCGGGCGGGGACATCCTGTCGAGCGGCTCTTCGAGGAACCACGACCAGATGCCGTAGGTCAGGCTGTTCGGGTCCTGGTCCTGGAGCGCGATGACGCGGTCCAGGATCTGCTCGGCCCGCGCGAGCCGGTCGGCGTCGCCGGAATCGAGCAACGCCACGGCGTATTCAAGCGTCTCGCGGGTGCGGTGGACGAAGCCACCTTTGAGGGTCGTGTGGTAGCCGGGCGACGAGTACGGCGTGCGGAGCATCTGCACGCTGGCGTCGTAGTTCTGGTCCTGCTGGGCCAGGGCCTTGAGAAACGCCTCCCGCCGGACTTGGGTCGGGAAGAAGTCGGCCGCAAGGCATGGGACTGAGAGCATTGCGATGGATAGCCATAGCAACCGGGGTCGTTCGTTGGACATCATCCGAGTGGTTCCTTTCTTGGGGTGGACACGGTTCCCCAAGCAGCACATGATAAGGCAGATCGCACCTACGGTTCAAGATCCTGGCCAATAAGAGGGATGCAATCATGTTGGTGACAGGATGATCCAGATTTGTCATCCTGAGCGTCAGCGAAGGATCTGGGCCGAGCACGATAAAAAGCGTGAGTTCCATTCGTGGGCCAGATGCTTCGCGGCACTCAGCATGACAAACGAGGATTGGTCTCCACAAAAGGTAGTCGCACACCCAGAGCGTAGCCGAAGGGATGACAGAAGGAAGGCACTCGCCGAAGTGGTATAATGACATTATCTTGCTATCTGTGGAGTGCCGTGATGGGTGAGTTGCCGAAGTTGACGGACTTGCTGACGCCGGAGAAGTTCGGGCGCATCGAGAAGGTGTTTCGCAAGCACTTTGCGCTCGGGCTGGAGACGACCGGGCGGGACGGTGAGCCGGTGGAGACGCTGTGCAGTGCGGATTACCGGCCGGAGTTCTGCCGGCTCGTAGAGCAGGACGCGGACCAGCGGCGCAGGTGCATCGCCGAGCGGCAACGGGCGGTCGAGATCGCGGCCGAGATGGGGCAGTCCTACATCACGATTTGCCATGCCGGGATCGTTCTGGTGTGCGTGCCCGTCGTGGATCGGGACACGATCCACGGCGGGGTGTTTTTTGGCAAGTGCCTCTGGGAACCGGCGACGGACATGCTGATCGCCGATGTCGAAAGCCGGCTGCGCGGGATTCGTGGCGCGGGCGTCCCGCCCTTGCGATCCAGATGCCGGCCGAAACCCGATGGCCCGGAGGTTTCCGACATGAGGGTGCCAGGGCGAGACGCCCTCGCGACGCAAGGCCCAGAGGGCCGCGCCACCTTCGGGAGGGGCCCGGGGACGCCCCCGCCACACACGACCCTCACGAAGTCACTACGGAAGCTGCCCATGGTGCGCGGGCGGCAGATTCACCGGGCGGCCGAGTTTCTGTTCGATCTGCTCTACGAGGTGGGCGGACTCGATGCGCGGGCGATCCGCTGGCGGCGCGAGCGGTCCGCGCAGCAGTCCCAGATCGGCGAATTCATCCAGGAGCGAAAGAAGCTGGGCGCCAAGTGGCAGTACCCGCTCCAAAGCGAGCGGGCGCTGCTGCACAAGGTCAAGATCGGCGACCGGACCGGGGCCAAGGAAATCCTCAACTCGATCCTCGGGACGATCCTGTTTAAGGACATCGGCGATCTCGGCATTCTCAAGGCCCGGCTGCTGGAGCTGCTGAGCGTGCTGAGCCGCGCGGCGGTCGAAGGCGGCGTGGACATCGACACCATGCTCGAAAAGAACCTCGCCTACGTCAACAAGGTGATGCAGATCGACAGCCAAGAGGACCTGTGCGCGTGGATTAGCACGGCGTTGAACGAGTTCATCGAGCTGGTGTATTCGTCGCAGGACGCACGAAAAATGACGCAGATTCGCCCGGCGATCGACTACATCCACGGTCATTACCACGAGCCGATCACGCTCACCGAGATCGCGAAGGCGTCGCATTTGAGCCCCTCACGGCTGGCGCACGTCTTCAAGGAGCAGATGGGGATCACGCCGATCGATTACGTCACGGGCGTGCGGATCGAGCGGGCCCAAGAGCTGCTGCTGGGCACCGATCAAAGCTGCACGGAAATCTGTTTTCAGGCGGGCTACACCAACCACAGCTACTTCACGCGGACGTTCAAATCGCTCGTGGGCATGACACCACGGCAATTCCGGGTCCAAAACAACCGCAAAGGACCCTTCCCCGCCGAGACATAGATGGATGTCATCACACCGGGCCTGCGGCGCAGGCCTGCCCTGTTTCCGCCGTCGCTCGTTCGCTCTGCCTGGGGAACGTAAAGAAGAAGGTGCTTCCCTTGCCGACTTCGGACTCGACCCAGATCCGGCCGCCGTACATCTCGACGATCTTCTTGGCGACGGTGAGGCCGACGCCGGTGCTCTCGCAATCCTCTCGAGACGCCAGGGTCTGGAAGAGCTTGAAGATTCGCTCGAAGTCTTTCTTCTCAATGCCTGGGCCGTTGTCGGCAACGCTGAACGTCCAGAAGCCGTCGTCTTCCGCGCAGCCTACGGTGATGTTCCCCTGCGGCTTATCCAGGTACTTGACCGCATTGCTCAGAAGATTCTGGAAGACCTGCGTGATCCGGGTCTTATCGGCCTCGACCGTGGGCAGATCGGCCGGGACGTCAATCGCAATGTGTTCCGGGACGCCGAGATTGTCGATGATTTCAGGCAGGAGCCGACCCAGATCGACAGGCACCGTGCCTTGCTCGGTATGGCCGACGCGGGAGTACTGGAGGACGCCGTCGATGAGGTTGTGCATGCGCTCCACCCGGCTGCCCAGCAACCGGAGGTTCTCTTTTCCCTGCGGATCGAGCTTGTCCTGATAATCGGCACAGAGCCAATCAGAGATGGCCCTAATGCCACGGAGGGGAGCCTTGAGATCGTGTGATACGACGTAGGCAAAGTCCTTACTGAATTTCGCATAATACAGTGACAAGTCACTCAAAAAAAAGACCGGTGTGCTCCAAGAACCCGAACAGGAGTTGTCCGTTCTGTTGCACACGCTCCATGCCATCCTCCACCGCTTGCCCCACCTCCCCGAG
>JAPLMX010000038.1 GCA_026386805.1 Phycisphaerae bacterium
ACTGGTGGCGCCGTACTGGGTCCGGGTCACCCGCACCGGCAACGTCTTCAAGGAAGAGCATTCGGCGGACGGCAAGACCTGGACCCAGCAGGGCACGGACACGACCGTTACGATGGCGGCCAGCGTCTACATCGGTCTGGCTGTAACCAGCCATAACGCGGCCCTGACCACCGTGGCGGAGTTCTCAAATGTCTCCACGGCGGGCACGGTCACCGGCTCGTGGCAGGACGTGACGATCGGTGCGGCCATGCCGACCAATGGTCCGGCGCCGTTGTACCTGACGGTCCAAGACAAGGCCGGCAAGACCAAGACCGTAGTCAACCCGAATCCGTCGGCCAGCGCCACAGGGGCCTGGACCGAATGGCGGATTCCGCTGAGTGACCTGACGGGCGTCAGCCTGACGGCCGTGCAGAAGATCACGCTCGGCGTCGGCGACAAGACCAGCCCGAAGGCGGGCCCCGCCGGCATGCTGTACTTCGACGACATCGGGTACGGTCACCCGGTCAAGTAGTCCAAGACGGCAACAGCGCCGCCGCACGAGGCGTACGATGATACGAAAGCGGTTGCGCCGGTTTGCGGACCGGTGCAACCGCCGGCGGTAGAGGGATTGTCCACCTGGATGCCTCTGTCGTGCCGGGCGGATCTCACGGACCCTGCGAACGGCCCTCGTAGGATCGTGCGACGATCTCACGCAGGGCGTCGAGCTTTGCCTCGGATTGGACCAAGGGGTGCTCCAGAGCCCGGCGCCACAGTCGGCTCATGTTCGGCTTGCCGGCCTTCTGCTCTTTGACCCATTCTGCGTGGAACTTGCCCGAGGAGACGTCTTCAATGGCCTTGTCGATCTGGGCCAGCAGCTCCGCCGGCGCCATCCGGTCCGCGCGCGACAACTGGCCGTATTGGCTTGTCTGGGAGTGAAGCTTCAACTGGCCAAAGAAGCCGTGCGTGATCATTGCCTTGGCGATTTCGACGAACTCGCCCGAAAGGTGCAGCTCCGTCGTCACGATTTCCGGATCGCAGCCGTTGGCGACCAACTTCTCGAAATAGAGCAGGCACAGCTTGATGATCCCCGGCCAGAGCATCTGCTCGGCGAACAGGTCAATGACGGTCTCTTCCCGAAACGACGATTCGAATGCCCCCAATCGCGTCGCCCCAATGGCCTTCGCCAGGGCCCAGGCAATCCGCATGGCCTGACCGTCGGGGTCGTTCTCGGCCGCCACCAGGCACGGAAACCCGAGTCGCTCCTGGTATAGATTGCGCACAGCCCGGCCGATCATACGAGGCGCGACCATGATCGCCCCGATGCCCGCCGGAGGCACGATGGCCTTGTAGTAGACGTTGTAGCCGCTGGCAAAGCACAGTACCTCGCCCGGCCGCAGATAGGGCTTGATCTGCTCCTCATAGACCTGCGGCTGAACCTCATCCGGAATGAGCAATAGGATGATACCCGCCTCCTTGGCAACCTCGCGGATCGGACGGACCGCAAAGCCATCCTCAATCGCTCTACTCTTGTACTCGTCGTCCCGATTGCCAATCATCGGCGGAAAGCCGCTGTCCCGGATGTTCAGGGCCTGGGCCCGTCCCTGATTTCCATACCCGATGACCCCAATCTTCCGCCCGTTCAGCACGCTCACGTCCACATCATTGTCGCGGTATATCTTGGCCATAGGATACCACCTTTCTTGTCATGCTGTTACCTCGGGAAGAATGATACTGGATCGCCGTGCACGGGCCAAGATGCAACCGACGGAGTGCGTGCCCTCTTCTCGTGCGTATTCGTCCCTCGGGTCTGCTATACTGAAAATAGGAAGGTCCATGCGCGAGAGTGCACTGCGTGTGTCTACGCGAGAGGGCGCAGGGCCAGAAAGCGGGACGATTCCACGATTCTAATGATTGGTTTAGTACGGCAGTGGTGCTATAGTAGTGGGCCGTCAGGATTCGTGAAAGGAGCCGTCGCTATGAATCGCGTGACTCGTTGCCTGTATGGGATTGGTGCTATGATCGCTATGGCTTGTGTGCTGCCCGTCGAGGCCCCTGCCGACGAGGGGATGTGGCTTTTCAATAATCCGCCCAAGAAGCTGCTGCAGGAGAAGTACAAGTTTGCGCCGGGCGACGACTGGTATCTGCACTTGCAGCAATCCAGCGTCCGGTTCAATAGCGGCGGATCCGGCTCGTTCGTCTCCGCCGATGGGCTGGTGCTGACGAATCACCACGTCGGCGCCGACTGCTTGCAGAAGCTCAGTACCAAGGACCGCGACCTGATCGCCCAGGGGTTCTACGCCAAGACACTCGAAGAAGAGATTCGCTGCGTGGACCTGGAGCTCAACGTCCTGCAGAGCATCGAGGACGTGACGGAGCGGATCAACGCGGCGGTCAAGCCGGGGATGAGCTCGGCTGCGGCGAACACCGCCCGCCGGGCCGCGATGAACACCGTCCGCCGGGCCGCGATGAACACCGTCGAGAAGGAATCGCTCGACCAGACGGGCCTGCGCAGCGATGTGGTCACCCTCTATCACGGCGGGCTGTACCACCTCTACCGCTTCAAGAAGTACACCGACATCCGGATCGTCTTTGCCCCGGAGAAGGACATCGCCTTCTTCGGCGGCGACCCGGACAACTTTGAGTATCCCCGCTACGACCTCGACATCTGCTTTCTGCGCGTCTACGAGGACGGCAAGCCCGCCAAGATCGAGCATTACCTCAAGTGGAGTCCCAAAGGGGCGAGCGACAACGAGCTGGTTTTCGTCTCGGGCCATCCCGGCCGGACCGACCGGCTCGACACGATGGCCCACATCGAGTTCCTCCGCGACAAGGTCTTTCCGCAGACGATGCGCAAGCTGTTTCGCTGGGAGGTCGCGCTGTCCACCTACAGCGGGGAGAGCCGGGAAAAGGCCCGCCGGGCCCAGGACGACCTGTTTGGCGTCCAGAACAGCCGCAAGGCCCGCCTCGGGATGCTCGCCGGCCTCCAGGACCCGGCGATCTCGAGCAGCAAGCAGGCTGAAGAGCTGAAGCTTCGCCAGACAGTCCAGGAGAAACCCTCGCTGCTCAAGGAGCCCGCCGGCAACCCCTGGAGCGACGTGGCGGCCGCCTTGAAGGTCTGGGACGGTATCTACGATGACTGGGACCTGCTGGAGCAGCGCTCCGCCTTCCACAGCCAGTTGTTCGGCATCGCCCGGACGCTCGTGCGCCTGACCGAGGAGTCGGCCAAGCCCAATGCCGACCGCCTCCGCGAATACCGCGAGTCGAACCTCGAATCACTCAAGTTCGAGCTCTTCTCTGAGGCGCCGATCTACGAGGACCTGGAGACAAGGCTGCTGGCCGACTCGCTGAGCATGCTCACGGAGATGAAGGGGTATGACGATCCGCTGGTCCAGAAGGTCCTGGCGGGCAAGTCGCCCCGGGAGCGGGCCGCACAATTGGTGGACGGCACAAAGCTCAAGAGCGTGGACGTCCGCAAAAAACTCGCCGAGGCCGGCCCGGAGGCGCTCCGGGAGTCGCACGATCCGATAATGGAGCTGGCCGTGCTCGTCGATCCCCAGGCGCGGAGCCTCCGCAAGACCTACGAAGACCAGGTCGAAGAGCCGCTGCGCCAGGCCTATGCCAAGCTCTCGGCGGCGCGCTTCGCGATCTATGGGACCGAAGTCTATCCCGACGCCACCTTCACGCTGCGAATAGCCTTCGGGCGGGTCAAGGGCTACACGGAGCAAGGCAGGCAAATTCCGCCCTGGACAACGTTCGCCGGCCTCTATGAGCGGGCCAAGGAACAGGGCAACGTGCCCCCCTTCAAGCTGCCCCAGCGGTGGATCGATCGCAAGGACCAGCTCAACCTGGCCACACCGTTCAACTTCGTTTCTACGGCCGACATTATCGGCGGCAATTCGGGCAGTCCCATCGTGAATCGCAACAATGAGCTCGTCGGGATCATCTTCGATGGCAACATCCAATCGCTGGTCCTCGACTTCGTCTACACGGAGCAGGAGGCCCGCGCCGTCGCCGTCCACGGTGCCGCCGTTCTCGAAGCCCTGCGCAAGGTCTACAACGCCGAACGCCTCGTCAAAGAGATCGCGCCCTGAGCGGATCGGTTACAGGGGGCAAGGCAAAGAGTGAAGGTAGGAATGTAGGAAGCGTGGCACGACGCGTGGCGCCACGATGCATTGCCCACGCGCGTCCCCCCTCATTCTTCACCGCGTCCTCTGCTATGAAAAGTATTTGACCGGTGCGGCGGACGAACCGCGTGTTCGGTCTGCGAAATCCATCACGCCCGTCTTTTCCGGACTTCCCGTGCCGCACGTCAGTCCGGCGTTCGGCGTTCCCCGTTCGGCATTTCTATTGACATTTACTCCACAATCTGGTACGATACGTCGCATGTATTGGGGTAGGTGTGGTGAAGGAGCCCGTGTGGCTTATCACCTCCCGTGTTGTTCCTGAGTGGCTGCCTCCGCTTCCGGCGCGGGGCCATGCTGTAAGTCTGTTCACGCGGCATTCGTACGCCGTTTTGGCTCGATTGACACGACATAAGCAGAGTGCTCGTCCGCACTGAAAACCATTGGGAAAGGATAGATGGATGAAAAGTACAATCACTGTATTGAGCCTGGTGGTTCTGGCCGCCGCCACCGCAGCACAGACGCGCCGAGCGCGACCCTGGGGCCCTACTCCATGACGGCGTTCCCGTTGGACGCAGGTCCGATCGAAACCCACGTCACGTCGGTGGCGTCACCGCTCGGGGGACAAGTGGATTTCAGCATCCCGATGGTCCACGAGCTCGTCGGCATCGGCTGGCTGACGTGGAGCCACGGGTATACGGGCGACGTATACTGGACGGACGGCGCCACGAGCGTCACCATGACTCTGCCGACGGAAACCAAAGCGTTCTATTTCTACGCCGAGCCGAACCCAATGGCCCAGTACACGATCGTGGCGACGGCCCAGGACGGTACGCAGGTAGGTCAGAACATCAGTGGCAATGCAGGAGCCGCCTACTACGGCTTCTATGGCACGGACGGCAGCTTTATCAACAGTATCACCGTGACCACTCCGCAGAGCGTCGATTTTTCCGTGGGCGAGTTCGGCACTCCGGCCCCAAAATCAACCATGAAAGAGGCTCAATACTTGGGAATGAAGACAGTTGAGTATCTGCATTCCCATCTCGTATGGTCAGCGCATTTTTCGGTTTCTGTTTCCTTCGGCCGGGGGGATGACATATAATGGTGCGCGATGGGCATGAAGACCAGACCAATTCAAGGCGGGTGCGGCAGGATCGCTGTCCTGCTGGTGCTGACGCCGATGATGGTGCTGAATGCATCGCAGGCAATGACGCTGTGCGTGGGCCATGATGGGCATATAGCGATCGAGCTTGTTGTGCAGGACCGTTGCACTTGCGAGGTGCGGACATCGGGCGCGGACGGCATTGTTGTAGGCGCCGCGTCACGCGCTATCGACGGGCAAAGTCCGTCGTACGCCGATTATGCGATCCCTGTTGGGTCGTGCGGCGTCCGCGCGGCCCCGGTCACGTCAGAAGCAGTATTCGTCGGTCCGGCAACCGCCCCGCTGCTCCCATCACCAGCGGCGATCGACGTGATCCAGATCGCATCGCCCGAGTCACCCCCGGCGCTCATCTGTCACTACACTCCTCTCAATAGCATCATCCTGTTGGTGTAGTCTCACACGATTTCTCAGGCCGGCCCAGAGGACAGGGACTGCGCCGACCGATCTACTCACGATCTACTGCCCCCCGCAGCACCCCTGCGCGTCGGGCCAGATGGACATGTTGTTTGTTGCAGGAGCACCGTATGCACCTTGGTATGTTTGCGGCCGCCGTTGTGATGACCCTCGTTGTCTACAGCGGCTGTCGAGCGGCGGATGCGCCATCAGGGCCGCCAGGGGCCGCGACACCCTTGTCAAGCCGGGTGGAAGAGAACAAGGCGGCCCGGCTCGACGCGATGCGGGAGGTCACGCGGGCGTTCGTGGCGGTGCTGGCGGCCCAGGAGCGACTGGCTTTGGCCGAGCGGCTCTTTGAACTCTCGCGGCAGGCGCAATCGGCGGTGGCCCAGCGGGTCAAGGCCGGCAAGGACTCGCCCGTCGAGGAGTTGCGGGCGGACGTCGCACTGTCCGAGAGCCGGATCGAGCGGCAGAAAGCCCAGAACGCGCTGACCGCCGCACGGTACAGCTTGGCGGCCGCCTGGGGCGGTCGTACGCCTACATTTGAAAAGGTCGAGGGCGATTTCTACAAGACCCCGGAGCCGAGGCCACTGGCGGAAACGAGCAATGCGATCTGGGGCAATCCGGATTTGGCTCGCTGGCAGACGGAGGAAGACAAACGCCGGGCGGCCTTGCGTTTGGAGAAGGCCCGAGGCGTGCCGGACGTCACCGTGGGCGCCGGCGTGCGACGGTACGAGCAGACCGACGATGCGGCGATGGTCTTTGGCCTGGCCGTGCCGCTGCCGCTGTTCGACCGCAATCAGGGAGGCATTCTTGGGGCAACGGCAGAGCTTGGGAAAGCGCGCCGGCAGTATGAGGCGGCCCAGGTCAAGACCTTGGCGGCGTTGTCCGAAGCAGTCAGTTCGTTGGCCGCAGCGTACAATGAGGCCACGATCCTGCAAGGCGATGTCCTGCCCAAGGCGCGGCGGGCCTTTGAGGCTGCTCAGCAGGGCTATCTGCAGGGCAAGTTCGATTATCTCCACCTGCTGGACGCCCAACGCACGCTCTTTCAAACACAGGCCCAATACGTCGATTCCGTCGAGGCGTATCACAAGGCGTAGGCCGACGTGGAGCGACTGACCGGCCGGCCGGTGGATACGGAAAGCAGAGACGGTCATCCGTCGAATCCCGCCCAGGAATTGCCTGCGCCGGTGAAGTAACATAGGAGACGAACAGATGAAAACGAGTGTTTTGTGTTTCAGGGCTAACGGTGGGAGCCAACTCCGCTTATCCTCTTCTTCGCCTTCTTTCGTTTCTTTCGGCTATTACAGTCTGCGTTGCGGCCGGAGACTGCCCCAAGCTCTCCGTGCCTTTGCGGTGAGGACTCGTGCGAAACAAAGCCAATTTCCGCGCGGCCGCCATAGGCACTAAGTGCTTGTCTGAAAAAGAGTTATGATGGATTTACCCCGCACAGGGACTCGGAAAAACAAAGCCAATTCCCCCGACGGCACGTTCGGGGCTGGTGCTTGGGTCCGGTGGGTTCCTGGATTCCCGCCTCCTGCCTGCGCGGGGGCAAGCTTGGCCCTGCGAAGGCAGGGCCGGGAATGACAGAACGAGAGGACCGCCCCGAGCCAGATTGGTGCGCGGACAGGCCGATTCACTTGGCTCCTGCAAGTTGGTCGTTCTCGTCGGTTCGCGTCACTACGAGGCCGCGGGTGATTTGGCGGCAGAAGGCCAAGTACTCCTGTTCGAGCTGGTTGAGGTCGGGGCCGATGTAGTGCTCGAAGAGCTGGCGGCCGACTTGGCGGTTCCAGAGAATGGTTCGGGGAAGGTTACGGTCCTGGGCGGTGGCCCCGGCCGATTCGTCGAGCGGCCACTGGCCGGTCAGGCCGTCGGACAT
>JAPLMX010000274.1 GCA_026386805.1 Phycisphaerae bacterium
CGACCCCTGACCCCCGACCCCTGACCCCTGACCCCTGACCCCCGACCCCCGACCCCTGACCTCTGACCCCTGATCCCTGGTCCGCAATTCCTGATCCCTGACCGTTACGCCTGCGCCAGAAAACGTGCAAATGTCCGGCACGGCGGGCGTGGTTTCCCCGAGTTGCCTGTCTCTTTGCGGTCCCTTCATGCTACGGATGCGCTGCGGCGAGCAACGGCGGCGGGAGGCAACTTGCGTATTCCCAAAAGAACGGCTATTCTGGGAGATTCGGGCCGGGTTCGGCTCGACGAATAACCGAACAAGGGAACAACCATGCTTGTCACCGAACGGGAGCGGCTCCGCGACGATCTGGTGAACATGGCCGACCGCTTCGGCCGCGATCGCAGCGCGTTGATGCCCATCCTGCAAGAATTGAAGCGCGTCCACTACCACATCTCCGAATACTCGATGCAGGTGATCGCCGATCTGTTGGACATCCATCCGGTCGAAGTCTACAGCGTCGTCTCCTTCTACAGCTTCTTGGACGAGAAGCCGCAAGGCCAGTTCGTCATCCGACTCTGCCGCACGATCACTTGCGAGATGCGCGGCAAGGAGCACGTCGCCCGGCAGTTGTTGAACGACCTTGGCGTCCAGTTCGGCCAGACCACGCCGGACGGCAAGTTTTCGCTGGGTTGGGCGAATTGCCTGGGGATGTGCGACCAGGGGCCGGCGCTGCTGGTCAACGACAGCATTTACACCCAGGTGACGCCCGAAAAGGTCCACGGCATCCTGGAAGAGTGCCGTCAGACGTTCGGCGTTCACGCCCTGGCCGGCAAGGAGCGTGCACGATGATTGCCAAGACGTTACAGGGATCGCTCACTTTCAGCACGATCGAGCCGGGCAGCGGGCTGGCCTCTGCGCTGGCCCGGCCGGCGGCCGACGCCCTGGGGCGGATCAACGCCTCGGGCCTGCGCGGCCGCGGCGGGGCCGGATTCCCCACCAGCTTGAAATGGGAACTGGCCGCCAAGAGCCCCGGCGACCGGAAATACGTCATCTGCAACGCCGACGAGGGCGAGCCCGGCACCTTCAAAGACCGCGTCATCCTGTCCGAGTTCGCCGACCTGGTGTTCGAGGGCATGACGATCGGCGCTCTGGTGATCGGGGCACAACGGGGCATCGTCTACCTACGGGCGGAATACACGTACCTCCGGCCACATCTTGAAGCCGTCCTGCAGCGCCGCCGCGAGCAGAACTTGCTTGGCAAGAGCGTCTGCGGCCGAGAGGGTTTTGACTTCGACATCGAAATCCGCATGGGCGCGGGAGCGTACGTCTGCGGCGAGGAGACGGCCCTGATCGAATCGCTGGAAGGCCAGCGCGGCGAGCCCCGCAACCGCCCACCGTTCCCCATCGACACCGGCTACCTCGGCAACCCCACGGTCGTCAACAACGTGGAAACCTTCGCCTGGGTGGTCTGCATCCTGGCCAAGGGATCGAAGTGGTTCAAGAGCATCGGCACGGAGAAGTCGACCGGGCAGAAACTGTTCAGCATCTCCGGCGATTGTCAGCGGCCGGGCGTGTACGAGTTCCCCATGGGCATCACCGTTACCCAATTGCTCAAGTAGGTGGGCGGGGAAGGGGCCAAGGCCGTGCAGGTGGGCGGGGCGGCCGGGCAGTGCGTACACGCCGCGCACTTCGACCGCACCAT
>JAPLMX010000095.1 GCA_026386805.1 Phycisphaerae bacterium
GGCACGGTCACCGGCTCGTGGCAGGACATGGCCATTGGTGCGACGATGGCGACCAATGGTCCGGCGTCGCTGTACTTGACGGTCACGGACAAGGCCGGCAAGACCAAGACCGTGGTCAACGTGAATCCGTCGGCCAGCGCCACGGCGGCCTGGACGCAGTGGCGGATTCCGCTGAGCGATCTGACGGGCGTCAGCCTGACGGCCATGCAGAAGATCACGCTCGGCGTCGGCGATAAGGCCAGCCCGAAGGCAGGCCCCGCCGGGATGCTGTACTTTGACGACATCGGGTTCGGTCGTTCGGCTCAATAGACCTCGATTCTCTCCTTATCACACCAACTGTGGGGCCCGTTTTCGCGCAGAACGGGCCCTGCTTCTTTTCTGCAGCAGCCGTCATCGGACCATCCCCTCACTCGCGGCACCCGCGCCGTCGTAGCCGTTCTCGTGTACCGGGATCGGCTGATGCCGTAAGTGCTTGTCAGATAAGCACAAGTGATTTTGGAGAAAGGACTTACGAAATACCCGGTCGCGTTCGGAAACCGATGCTCTATCCTGCTGAGCTACGGGCGCGTCAATTGCCTAAGTGCTTGCAGCATAGGCGTTTGTAACGTGCCGTGTCAACCCCGTCGAGGTTCGAAACGGCAGAGAACCGCGTCTGGTTCCGTTGCGTCCCTCTTGCGGCAACACTCCTGGGGGCTTCGGATGGGCTGGCTCCATCGAAACACCGCCGTCAAACAAGTCCGGCGGCGCCACCCGGCAAGAGTGCTGCCCCGTTCTGAACCGGCCCCAAAACCGCGTCCGACGCTTCTGCGGTGAACTGGAATTCTGGTTGGCCCGTAGGCCGCGAGCCGGTTATTTCGATTTTTGCCGGACCTTGGGGGCCGGTTGCTCCAGACGGACCTGGGCATCTCTTTTGCCGATGCGGCGCAGAGAAGCGATACGTGCCACCTGCTGTCGGCGCGGCCGGGCGATCTCGTGCTCCCAACTGTAGATGGTCTGGCCCGTCACGCCGACGAGCTTGCCGTAATCCGCCGCGGAGAGCCCCAGCCGTTGGCGCTGCGAGCGCAGGCCCTTGGCGGTGAATCTCGCGCCGTTGGTCTCGCCTGGGGCCGCCTGGGACGGGGCGCCCCTGAGCACCTGTTTTTGCAGGGGGCCGATCCTGCGTTGCAGGTCCGATATGCGGCGTTTCATCTCGGCGATATCCCTGCGATACTGGACCGACGCCTTCTTGAGGGCGTACATTTCCCCGCGGATCTCTTTGCGGGCGAGCCGTGAGATTTCCTCTCTGAGTACTACAGCGATGTTCGGCATGTTGTTCTCCTGATGCTCCTACTACAAACCCTGCTTCACACGACGTCAAGCGCACGCGTCGAGATGCATGACACAGAATAACAACATTGCGGGGCATGGTATGTCAACAACAAATTGGCGGGACACGATTGTCATGAGTATGGTATAGTATCGGCAAACCAGTTCCGTGATCCGTTGGACAAAGCCAATGCGTGTCGTTTCTTTCGATATTCGGGCGGTCGATCTGCCGTTGCGGCGGGCGTTCGGGCATTCGGCGGCGCGCCGCCGGGCCTCGGACAGCATCTTCCTGAAATGCACGCTCGACGACGGGACCGCCGGGTTCGGCGAGTGCCTGCCCCGCGTCTATGTCACGGGGGAAAGCCGCGACGGTGCGTATGGTCTTCTGTGCGAGCGCGTCCTTCCCAGACTGATCGGCAGGAAGTTCGAATCCTGGGCGGACGTATGGGCTTTTCTGGATCGCTGTGACGGCAAAGGGAACTAAAGGTACGCGGTCCGAATGGCATGAAGATAAGCCATGGGGTTTCACCTTAACAGGACGGTACGCATCTCCTTTCTGGGCCGGGTCAAGAGGTCGTAGGGCTTGGGTCTTCGTTTGAGGGCACGGGGCTCGATGCGGTTGGGGCGATCCGGCAAGAGGTCCGAGGCGATCCACGAGAGGAGCAACTGGTACAAGGTGGCGGCCTGGGCCGTGCCGCTGAACAGGCATAGGTAGGGCGCCACTGCATGGAAATGCTCCATCGTCCCGGCGAAGCTGAGCCGATGCAGCGGCCGACCGTGCTCTTGGGCTGCCTGCCACATCAGGACGCGGATCAGGTCGTACGCGATAAAGTGCATGAGGACCTCCTTGCGAACGACATCCGGACTCTTGCCGCGTAGGACCTCCATCTGCAAGGTCGTCTTGACGTCCCGAATCCGCAGTTCCCCCGTCCAACGGTCCCCGTACAACGCCGCGATCTGCTCCCGAGGATACTCCACGGGGTCCCGCAGCGTGGTCGCCACCATCACCGTCCGGCGGCGAAAGCCCTTGATCTGCGTGTGGAAGCGAAGCACACGCACGGTCAACGTCGCCGGCAACGAGGCAAATTCTTTCGCCGAGAGGGTGCGGGGGCAAAGGCTCGACCGAGACCAGACCAATCGCCGGTCCTCCTTGCCCAATCGTTGGCCCTGGCGAAAGTCCATCGTGCGTGCCCGTGCACCCCACCGGCGAAACACGCCATCGCATCCCCGGGCCGCCAGTCGGGCCAGATCGGCATACGTACAATAGAAGCGGTCTCCCGGGACCACCTCTCGCGCCTGGAGCGGGCCCCAGAGCTGATGCCCTAGACTCAATTCGTTGCTGCGGTAGGCCCCCATCGCCCCCTCGAGCACCGCACCGCTGGCCCAACAGAACATCGCCACCAGCTTGGCCACGGGAAAGCCGCAGCCCTTCTTTTGCCGATCCGGCTGTCCGAAGGCCTTCTGCAGTTCCGGCGTATCCGGCATCGAGCAACTGGATCCATCCACCACCCAGACCCGCCGACCACACCAGCGATAGGCCTCGCCGACCCTCGCCTGGAAGGTCTGTCCGACCGTCCGCAACGCGTGGGTATACACCTGCTCAGGCACGTGCTCTCTGGCCTGGCAGTAGGCCGACGGGTCGGCCGACGCTTTCACCGGCCTCCCGGCCGCGGCCTGCTCCGCGAACACCTCGGCCACGGCCGCCCGACAGGGCCAGCCCGGATGCAGCACCTGTACCAGAAAGGTCCATAGCG
>JAPLMX010000138.1 GCA_026386805.1 Phycisphaerae bacterium
GGACCACTTCGCCTTGGAGAGGTGGTGCAGCCATTTCAACAGCAGCATCGCGATCAGCGCTGTCCAAATCTGAATCAGCAACGCGTTCTGGCTGGTACCTACGAAGCTCTTCACCTTGAGGTTTTGCTTCAGGGCTTTGAAGAACAGCTCCACCTGCCAGCGGTCCTTGTAGATGGCGGCGATGGTGGTGGCTCCGAAATGTAGCAGATCACTAGTGTCCGGTAAAGTACTTTATGGAATCTGATAAGCTCCGTATTGTCAGCAGGTTGCGGCGCTTTCGGGCTTGCCGCGATTTGAACGAGGACAGGCTCCCGAAGCCAGTTTGAGCGTGGTCCACAATGGTTCATGAACCAAGGCCGCACCGTTTTCTCGCAATTGATCGCCTTCCTCCCGGATCGAGAGTTTCGTCGCTGCGTCGCTCGTTACGAGGGCGACGCTCGCTTGCGAGACTTCTGTTGCTGGGACCAGTATCTGACCATGGCCTTCGCTCAGCTCACTTACCGGGAGAGTCTGCGCGATATAGAAGCATGCCTCCGCGCGCTGGGCTCGAAGGTGTATCACATGGGCTTCCAGGGCAAGGTGGCGCGCTCCACGCTGGCCGACGCCAATGAGTCTCGTGACTGGCGTATCCTTGCCGACTTCGCGCAGGTCTTGATCGCCATCGCACGGCCGTTGTACGCCCACGATCCGATTGGCATCGATTTGGACCAGAGCTTGTATGCCCTGGACTCCACCACCATCGATCTGTGCCTTTCGCTGTTTCCTTGGGCCAAATTCCGGAAGCACAAAGCCGCCGTCAAGATGCACACGCTGCTGGACCTGCACGGCAGTATTCCCACGTTTATCGGCATTACCGACGGCAAAGTGCACGACGTCAACATTCTCGACGAGATTCCGCCGGAGGCCGGGGCGTTTTACGTAATGGATCGCGGCTACGTCGATTTCGAGCGCCTTTACGTCTTCACGCTGAGCGCGGCCTTCTTCGTCGTGCGCACCAAATCCAACATCTTGCTCCAGCGCCGCTACTCCCATCCGGTAGATAAGACCACCGGCGTTCGATCCGATCACACTGTCATTTTGACCGCCTTCGACTCCGCCACAGCGTACCCGGACCCGTTGCGGCGCGTGAGTTATCTCGATGTGGAGACGAGGAAGCGGTTCAAGTTTCTCACTAATAACTTCACGCTGCCGGCACTTACTATCGCAAAGATCTACAAGTTGCGGTGGCGGGTGGAATTGTTCTTCGAGAGCTCGACATGGTGCACTCCTTTGGATGTCATGGAATTTCAAGGATCAATTGCGCTGAATCGACCGTTGGCGGGGTCGCTGGATGGTTCCGTCCGTCAACGCATCGCTCGACGTCCGCTCTGCGCAGAATCCAGGGTGCGCTCACACAAGCCTGCGACGCAGGCAACTGTTTCAACCGAATCAGCCGTAAAACAGTGGTTGGCGTGACGCCAAGAGCGGCGGCAACTTCACTGACTGACATTTCGCCGCGGGCTTGTCGCTCTCCCTCACGGTAGACCGGAATCGCATGGTTGTTGCGCAGCGAGCAGATACGCTTCACCGTCCAGTTCTGTCCATGTGCTGTACGGCGTTGATTCCGATTCAGGATCGAGGCGACCCGCGCGTCTGGTTCGATCCGCGCCAGCCGGCGAACAATCTCCACGAGGTCGTCGTCGGTCACATACCGATGCCGGCCAGTGCCAATCTTCTGGAACTCTACCTGTGTGTGATCCCCGCCTTGCCAATGCAATACGAGGCGTATTGTCTCGTCCTCACACGTGGCGATGATCTCTTTCAGAGCGATACGAAGGAGGCGTTTCTTGTGCTCCGGCAAACTGTGCGGATCGTCCCAGAGTATGGGAAGATCCCGCGCGAAGGACAGTAGGTCCCGTTTCTGCGTGTCGGTGAGTGAGTGCTCGCGACCTTGTTGCAACGTCACAAGCTCGGCTTCAACCTGCGCCTCCGTGGTCAGCGCTTGGTTCCAGCGGCGTTCTAGCTCCGCCGCCACGAGTCGATTCGCCGGATCCACCGCATCATACTGGCGCCGGGTGCGTGTCACTTCATAGCGCGCGTGCTCTAACGCCAATGCCTTCTGATGAATCCGCTCGTCGCTGGCGCCTTGTAGGGACTTGATCGCGTCAATGGCTGCTTCGATGCCGAACGGTGCCAGCGATTGCAGCAGTTGCTCCGACACTAAGCGATCTGCACGAAGCCCGCCGAACATTACGCAACACGCGCGATCGCGATTGAGAAGATACCCTGAGCACTGATATCTAATCACGCGTGGACCTGGATATTGCGCCAGTAACTTGGCGCCGCAATGACCACAGCGCAGCAGCCCAGCCAGCAGCGCCTCGCCGTGTTTGATCGGTCCGCGCACCGCGTTACCCCTCGCATTGTCGTTGTGGGCAATCATCGTTTGATTGCTCTGATAGACATCCCAGTCAATGTAACCCAGATGGTGATCCAAGATCAACACTGCCCAGTCCTCGCGACGGCGCTGCACCTGTCGATGGACCCGCTTCTGGCCGGCTTCAAGCCGCACCATCGTCTTGCTGCGCCCATACGCGTAGGCTCCGGCATAGATTGGATTCTTCAACACGCTCAGTACCGCGTGGTACCGAGCGGGCTGCCAGACGATCTCGCGCACCTCTTCCGGCCCGCGAACGACCGGCAACTCAATATGCTGCTGATCAAGCCAGAAATAGACCTGCCGCACGCTGCCCAACTCCGCAAATTTGCGAAAGATCAAATCGACGGTGGACCCGACCCTGGCATCCGGATCTTTCTCGATGCGGTCGTCCGATCCTTTGACATACCCGATCGGGACCCGTCGAATCAAGGCGCCCCGCTGTGCCTTCTGCAGCAGCGCCGCCTGCGCACGTTCGCGGAAACTCGCTACCTCCATCTCGCTGATCGTACCCTTCATGCCCAACAACAATCGGTCGTTTGTGAGTCTTGGGTCGTATATGGTTTCGGCGTCGATCAGCAGCGCGCCGACGACGCTGCAAAAGTCCAGCAGGGTATGCCAGTCTCGGCCATTGCGCGCCAGTCGCGACGCCTCAATGCTGAAGACGGCGCCCACTTGCCCATCGCAGAGCGCGCGCAACAGGCGTTCAAAACCGGGGCGGTGTGTTCCAGATCCCGAAATCCCCAGATCGTGATCGATAACATCGATGTCTTGCCAGCCTAGCGCGCGTGCACGATCGACAAGGGCATATTGGCGCCGTTGGCTTTCAAGATTGTGCTGCACTTGACCAGATGTGGATTGACGGACGTACACACAAGCTCGCCGGGCCAGATGATCAGCGGTGATCTTGTTCATCGTCGTTCTCCTCGCGGATCATCTTGGCCAGCGCCTGCATCCACTGCACCAGTGCCTGGCGTAGCTGCTCTTGCACGTCCAGCGGGAGTCGTACGGCGGGAACGGCTGGCGGTTCCTCGAAGAGTTCCTGTTGGCATCTTGCTCGGGGCTGCGGCATCGTCTTTCTCCTCGTGCCCATTGTGCGCACGCGCGGAAAGACAGGTCACGGTGACGCGGCGTAGTTCGAGCAGCACGCGAACGGGCAGGCGCGCAGCGGAGACAATCTTCGCGTGCGCGGCCTCGGGACGAGTCATCCAGGCCGGCACCGCCAACGGCGTGCCATCGGCCCGCCGCACGACATAGTAGACCTCGTCGTGAAAGTCGTACATTCTGACCACTGGCAGACTGTGTGTGCGCAAGGGATGGAAGTGGTAGTAGATCGTAACTTCAGTAGGGCGTTGTTGATGGGCAGTATGTCGTTCAGTTGTTCAAGTGGATCAAGCAGCACCTGCGAATCAAGGCGTTTTACGGTACCAGCGAAAACGCAGTGAAGACGCAAATCTGGATCGCGGTCTCGGTTTACGTGCTGGTGGCTATCATCCGCAAGCGCTTGGGCCTGGAAGCGAGCCTTTACCAAATTCTACAGATTTTGAGCCTGATGCTTTTTGAGAGAACGCCCATTTTACAGACCCTTCAGCCATCCGACTCTCAAGAGAATTTACTCGGCAACCCCAACCAGTTGATTCTATTCGACTTTTAACCGGACACTAGCCCTACTTTCGCACATTTGAGCGGTTGAGCAAGGAGAACAGGCTGTTCCGGCCTTCTGGGATGCATGTTTCGCTTGACAACCAGGTCAAATCATGCCTAGATGAAAGAATGAACATCTTTGAACGCGAAGTGGGAGGGCGGCGGTACCGCGTCGCTTCCCAGTCGGTGTGGGATGCCGCCCGACAGCGGCCCTTCGCGCGGCAGGCCGTGTTGGGTCCTGCCGATCCCCCGCCGGTGGCCGATTTGGGATTGACATGCGTCGTCGGGGCCCGGCGGGTCGGTGACGTGGGGGCGTTGGTGTGGGTTGCCGAGCAACTGGATTTAGTCAAGCTTATCGACCAGGCGTGTGAGGTGCGGGGGCCGAGCGACGGTCCAACGGTGGGCGAAATGGTGCTCGCCGTAGCGGTACAGCGAGCCTGCCAGCCGGAGGCCAAACGCCACTTGGCTGCGTTTCTGGATTCCTGTCTGCCGCGAGTGTCCTGTCTGCCGGCGCCGGCCTTCACCGGCCAGGCGTTTCATCGGCTGGCCGCCCAGGTCACCGACGAGCAACTGGAGAAGGCGCAGATTGAGATTGCCCGCGCGGCCGTCCGCAACTTCGAGTTGGCGGTGGACGTGCTGGCGTTCGACACGACCAACTTTGACACGCACATCGCCAGCACCACACCGGGAGAACTGGCGCGCCGGGGCCACGCCAAGAGCAAGCGCGCCGATCTGCGCGTGGTGGGCCTGGCCGCTCTGGTGAGCGAGACCGGACATGTGCCGCTGCTGCACCGCACCTACCCTGGCAACGGATCGGATCAGGCGGTGCTCGGCTTATGTTTGGCTGCGTTGGGCAAACTGCACGACGCTTTGAACGAGGCGGAGCAGCCCACCCGTCCGGCCTGCCGCACTCTGGTGCGCGACGGCGGTTCCTGGAGCGAACAGCTGGAACTGGACCTGGACACGGAAGGCTACTACACCCTGATCTCGCTGCCTTTAAGTCACAACGCCTCGCAGGGGGCGCTGGAGCATGCCGCGCGGCGAGGAGCGATGAAGCGCCTGGGAGGGAAACTGGGTGACGTGCGTGCGGCGCGGTTGCGGGCGCAGGTGGCCGACCTTGACCGCACCCTGGTGGTGGCGGAGAGCCAGGAACTGCTGCGTGGACAGAAGCGTGGAATCGCGGTAGCACTGCGCAAGGCCAAGGTGGAACTCGGCAAACTGGAGCGGCGAGCGGCCAGTGGCCGCATCCAGCGCGAAGCACTGGAGGGCCGGGTGCGGAAGGCGCTGCAACGCGAGCACCTGTCGGAGTTCGTGATCGCGACAGTGACAAAGAGGGGCAGGCGGCTGTCGCTTCACTGGCACGTCGATGCGGCAAAACGGCGCCTGCTGGAGCGCACGCGGCTGGGCCGGCGTGTTTTGTGTACCGACCATCATGCCTGGAGCACTGGTCGCATTGTCCACGCTTTCCGGGGCCAGTGGAACGTAGAGGAGTTGTTTCGTCGCGCCAAGAAGGGTGGGGTCGTGCCCTGGGGCCCTTCGCACCAATGGGCCGACAGTTCGCTGCGGTTACACACGTTCGCCACGGTCATCGGCTTGGCCCTGGTCAGTCTGGCGCACCTGGCGCTTGGCACCCGGGGTTCCGCACGGAGCATGATGAAGGCACTCTCGGAGGTGAAAGCCATTCTGGTGCGGGTGCGCACGAAGGAGCGCGGTCGCCGTCCGACTGTGGTGCTTGCGCCGGAGCTAACCGCCGACCAGCGTAAGTGCATCCATCTCTTCGAGCTAGGCCGCTGGATGCCAACACTTCTTTCATCTAGGAGTCCAGATGCCTCCAACCCCGGCGTGAAGCCTGCGCCATGAGAACGAGGCCTCCGATTTTGCGAAAGTAGGGCTAGCCAGCTTGCAGGCCGACGTCCTCGACGACTTCAATCGACCCGATGCCAACACGCTCGGTTCGGGCTGGACGCAGCAGACCGGCGGGGCGCAGATCATCGGCAACCGTGCCGCCGGTACCACGGATCTCGCTTTGTGGACCTACAACGGCTTGTCTGCAACCAGCGCCTACGTGGATGTTTTCAACGTCGGGACCGGGTTGCAGTACCTCGCCCTGGTGCTTGCGTATGGGGA
>JAPLMX010000014.1 GCA_026386805.1 Phycisphaerae bacterium
GGACATGCTTCCGCCAAAACCGGCCCCGTGGACTCAACGACTGGGATGTCTTCTGTGCCATGATGCACCTCCTTTATAGGAGGGCACAGTATCGCTGGACATCCACGATGCCAAGATGGGTTCGCCGGACGCTCACCGAGCAACGACGGTACTGTGATCCGGCGCGGCATTGTGCGCAACTGCTACAGCACGTGTTTGGTCAAAGGAAATGATCGTGTGGGCGGGCTCGCAGGGCATAGCTACTGGGGTTATGTGACCTACTGCTACAGCACAGGGGTAGTCAGTGGAAACTCGGGCGTCGGCGGGCTGGTGGGGGAGAACAACTCGGGTACTGTGACCCAGTGCTACAGCACTGGCACGGTCAGCGGAGACGGGGGCGTCGGCGGGCTGGTGGGGGACAATTACGGCGGGTCTGTGGCCCAGTGCTACAGCACCGGCAGCGTCATCAGCAGCGACTCCGTCGGCGGGCTGGTGGGGAACAACCAGGGTGATGTGACCGGCTGTTTCTGGGACACCCAATCGTCCGGTCGAGGCAAGAGCGCTGGAGGAACAGGCCTGACCACGGCTCAGATGCAGGACATTCAAGCCTATGTGGCCGCAGGATGGGATTGGGTCGGTGAGATGGAAAATGGAACCCACGAGGTCTGGCAGATGCCGGAAGCGGGCAGCTATCCGATCCTGGCCATCCTCAGCGGGTATGCTCCGCCCCGATTGCAGGGTCTGGGCACGGCTGACGACCCGTACCTGATAGCCCGTGCAGTGGAACTGGGGGCGATGATGTACTATAGTCCCGACGCCCACTATCGACTGGCCGCCTCGATTGATCTTTCAGGAATCCGTTGGGGCATGGCGGTGATCCCCCGGTTCGCTGGAACCTTCGATGGCAGCGGACACACGATCTCGCATCTGAGAATCCAAGGGGGGAGCTATCTCGGCCTGTTTGGCCAACTGGACTCCGGGGCCGAGGTCAAAGACCTTGGGCTGGTAGATGTAAACATAACCGGCTCAGGCAGTTGTATCGGCGGGCTGGCGGCGGAGAACGTTGGTACTGTGACCCAGTGCTACAGCACCGGGGCGGTCAGTGGGACTGGGACTGTACGGTGGTACGTCGGCGGGTTGGTCGCGAGCAACGACGGTACTGTGACCCAGTGCTACAGCACCGCTGCGGTCAGTGGAAACTGGGGCGTCGGCGGGCTGGTGGGGGACAACGATGGTCAGGTGACCTGCTGCTACAGCACGGGTGCGGTCCATGGCAGAGACGGTGTCGGCGGCGGGCTGATAGGGGACACTTTCCACTACTCTGGTATGTTTGTATGCGCGGCCGCCTCTTTCTGGGACACACAAACCTCAGGCCAGAGCAAGAGTGCCGGGGGTACGGGCAAGACTACGGCCCAGATGCAAACGGCCAGAACATTCCTGACCGCCACCGGTACCACTGTTTTCGGGGGGGGTGTTATAGGTGGCGGGTGGGACTTCGTAGACGAGACGGCCAACGGCACAGAGGACATCTGGTGGATTCTCGAAGGGAAGGACTATCCGAAGTTGTGGTGGGAAGCCGCGAAGAAATGAACCGGAACCGCAGATGAACGCTGATGAACGCAGATATGAGCCAAAGTGATATGAACGAACTGACGGAGAAGGTGATTCGCTGCGCCTTTACTGTCAGCAACACGCTGGGGTGCGGATTCCTGGAGAAGGTGTATGAAAACGCGTTGGCGCATGAACTTCGCAAGGCGGGCATGAAGGCCGAGCAGCAGCATGAGATCAGCGTCTATTACGACGGGGTAGCTGTGAGCGAGTATGCGGCTGACCTTCTCGTTGAAGGAGTCCTTCTTCTCGAACTCAAAGCGGTCAAAGACCTTGACGACATCCACCTGGCCCAATGCCTGAACTACCTGAGAGCGACCAAGCTTCGCCTTTGTCTGCTGATAAACTTCGGCAAACCGAAGCTCGAAGTCCGCCGAATTGCCAACAGCTTTTGACTTATCAGCGTTTATCTGCGTTCATCAGCGGTTTCACAACCTCTTGCTTGCCGGCGGCGGCAAGAACGGTCATGCACCCGGCGCTAGGTCTACGCTTGCGTAGGCGGGGATGGTTCTGGTACATTGGAGTGCCGAAGGACACCAGCAGCGGTTATCGTGCGACTCTGGAGACTCTATGATTAGTGTGCTTGTGCTGGTCACGATAGCGATATTTGCCGTCGCCTACGTCACCTATGGCCGGTTCATTGCCCGGCAGTTGAACCTGCGGGACAACTACCAGACCCCCGCCCACGAGATCAACGACGGCCTGGACTATGTGCCGGCCCGAGCCCCCCTGCTTCTGGGGCAGCACTTTTCCGCCATCGCGGCGGCCGGACCGATTGTCGGGCCGATCCTGGCCGCGATGTGGTTCGGGTGGCTGCCGGCGTGGCTGTGGATCATCTTCGGCGCGATCTTTATCGGCGGCGTACACGACATGGCCGCTTTGACGGCGTCCGTGCGGCACAAGGCCGCTTCGGTCGGCGAGATCGCCCGAAAGTATTTGCCCGGCCGGACGTACATCTTCTTCCTGATCTTCATCTGGCTGACGCTGGTGTACGTGATCATCGCGTTCACCGACATCACCGGCCAGACCTTCAAGGCCGTCGCGCAAGGCGAGGCCTACGGGCCGGGGGTGGCGGCCTCCTCCATTCTCTACCTGGCTTTGGCGGTGGTTATGGGCGTGCTCCTGCGCTTCAGCAAGCTCAAGCTGTGGCTGCTGACGGCGATCTTCCTGCCGCTGGTGCTCCTGGCGGTGTGGATCGGGCCGCAACTGCCGGCGCCCGTGCTGAACTTCTTCGGCGGTATCTCGGCCAAGCAGTGGGACGTCTTTCTGCTGGTCTACTGCTTCATTGCCTCGATCATTCCGATGTGGCTGCTGTTGCAGCCGCGTGGTTATCTCGGCGGCTGGCTGCTGTACCTGACGATCTTCATCGGCCTGGCCGGGGCCCTGTGCGGCGGTTTCGGAATCGAGCAGCCCGCCCTGAACGTCGCGGGTCTCAAAAGCTTGGCCAACGGCAAACTGCTGTTTCCCTTCCTGTTCATTACGGTCGCCTGCGGCGCCTGCTCGGGGTTCCACGCCATCGTCTCTTCCGGCACGACCTCCAAGCAGCTCAACAAGGAGACGGACGCCCGGGCGATCGGCTACGGAGCCATGCTGCTGGAGGGCATCGTGGCCGTGCTGGCCCTGGCGACCGTCATCATGATCAAGCCCGGCTCGGACCAGCTCAAAATGGACCCGAATCTCATCTATGCCAACGGCCTGGCGAAGTATCTCGGCCTGATGGGGGTGAGCTTCGGCGTCGCCTTCCCGTTCGCCCTGCTGGCGTTCTCCACGTTCGTCTATGACACGCTGGATGTCTCGACAAGGCTGGCCCGCTATATCCTCCAGGAGCTGACGGGCTGGCATGGGTTGTGGGGCGGCTGCTTGGCCACGGCGCTCAGCCTGGCCGCCCCGCTGGTGTTTCTGCTGGCGGCACAGGAGAAGGCCTACCTCGTCGCGTGGCCGATCTTCGGCACGAGCAACCAGATGCTGGCCAGCTTGACGCTGCTGGCGATCTCCGGCTGGCTGATCGGCTCCGGAAAACGGGCCTTTTACGCCGTCGTGCCGATGATCTTCATGCTGGTGACGACCATGGTCGCACTGGTCCTGCAGGTGCAACCGTTCCTTGCCTTGCTGCCGGGCCTGTTCAGCGGGAAGACGGTGGTCAAGACCGATGTGCTCATCTCCGGCATCTGCGGCTCGGTCTTGCTGGTGCTGGGCGGCCTATCGGCCCTCTCGGCCTGCCGAGCCCTCTGGGCGTATCCGATACGGCGTCCGGCGAAGGTCCCGTCATGATCCTCTGCTTGCAGACGCGAGCCGAACGCGTCACGGGCCGGAGCTGGCGTTTTTCTCGGCGATCGGCTCCAGGCGGAAGCGAACGGTGGGAGCGGGCTGGTTGGCGCGGATCTCGCCCGCCTGCACGGACTCCTGGGGAAAATTGAACACGACCTCCCGGCTAATCACCGGCTCGGTCGCTTGGCGATCCTCATCGCGAATGTACAGGATCATCTGGAACATCATCTTGGCGTACAGTTTGCTGGCCTCCCCCGTCGCCTGAACCATGACGTACGCCCGCGTGGTCGGGTCATCATTCTCCAGGACGATGCAAAACTTGCCCTGCATATTCTGGCTGAAGCAAAAGCCGAGCACCGCGGGGACCCGGTCGTCGATCAACGATTTCTCGGCGGGGGCCAGCGTCACCTTGACCTTGGTTGAGACCTCCCGGCGCTGCCCGGGGACCAGCTCGATGTACGGCGTCTTCTCCACGGGTACGTTCTTGGCGCGATTCTGCTCGTCCGCCAACAGCCGAACCGTGGCCGTGCGGACCCCGGCTTCCTCCTGGGGCACATAGGCTTCCACCGTGTCCGGCTGAATCTTGACCTGCACGGAAGGGTCCAGTCCGGCGCACTCGACGGCCACGGACATCTTGACCAACTCCTGCACGCGCACGGTCAGCCGCTGGGGCTTGCAGTCCTCGACCGCCAGTCCCAGCCGGCGGATATCATCGCTCTGCCGGAGGAAATCCATGACGTCCAGCACGTGGACGTCGGTTTTTGTCATTCCCTCGCGGTCGGCTATCAGGAACAGACTCAGGTCGAGCGACCCTTTGTTCCTCAGCCGCTGCACTTCCGCCACGCGCGAGGCCGGGCCTTTGAGGACCACCGAATCGAGCGTCACGGACGTCTGCAGGTTGGGCTCCTTTTGGTCGTCGACGAAGGAAACCCACAGCGCCGGGTTGCTCGATTTGGCCACCTCGACCACGACGTCGGACAGGATCAGCCGCTCGTCCTGCGCCAGGTCGGCCCAGACCCAGATCAGGATCGTCAGAAAGACGACGATGGATACCTTCCCGAATTTGATGTTCTTGGCCGTCACTTGTGCTCGATTTCCTCATCCGCCCATCCGGCCGGGCGCTTGAGCCATCGTTCCATGAGAGCGACGTGTCCGGCCGCCGCCGCACCTCCCAAGCACGATCGGACCTGGGATTCGGTGACGTTGCGCGTCAGCTCGCCTTTCTGGGCGACCGAGATGGCCCCCGTCTCCTCGCTCACGACTAAGCACAGCGCGTCCGATCCCGCCGAGATGCCGACGGCCGCCCGATGGCGCGAGCCCAGCTCGACGCCGGAGACGCTGCCCGCCTCCGCCAACGGCAATTGCACGCTGGCCGCCACGAGCCGGTCGCCCCGCACCACAACCGCCATGTCGTGCAAAGGCGTACCGGGATAGAAAATGGTCTTGAGCAGGTCGGACGTGACGCGCGCATCCAAGCGCACGCCCGTTTCAATGAACTCGCCCAGGGCCACCTGCCTTTCGATCACGATGATCGCGCCGATGCGGGCGGCGGAAAGCTCGGTCACCGCCGTGACCAGCTCCTCCACCGTCCGGGAAAGCTGATGGGAGGAGCCCGTCCAGATTCGCGGTTGACCGATCTGGATCAGGACGCGGCGAATCTCGGGCTGAAACCCCGCGACCGCCACGATGAGAATGGCAATCAGGAAGCCTTTGTAGAGGTATTGCAGCCGGTCGAACGGCAAACGCTCGACGACCAGGTTCAGGATCAGGACGCCCGCCACGAGGATAAAAATGACGCCGCGAAAGAGCCTCTCCCCGCGCGTGCCTTCGAGAAAATCGACCACCCAGTAGATGACCAGACCGATCAGCAGCAACTCGACCGCGACGATCCACCATTCATAGTGCCGGACGCGATTGAAGTAGTCAACGAAGGTGTCCACCGATCCAAACCCTTTCCCTGGGTCTGTGCCCCACGTCCACGAAGCTCGATGCACAAAACTCGAAACCCAAACGATCGAACGCGGTCACCATCCGGCGCGACCGCGTTCAGAACTTCGGCTTTGGGCTATTCGAGCTTGTTTCGAAGCTGCGAATCCCTACGGGATTCTCCGATCACTCAACATGCTGGGCCTGTCGAGCATTAGAAACTTGTCGATGTCGGACATCATCATCCGCGAGTTCAGACGCATGGCTCGCACGTGCCTGCGATGGACCTCGGCCGCCGTCTCTCCCGGCTGTTGCGTCGTACAACCCGCCAGCAGCAGCGCACAGAGGTACAGCCCCGCGGCGAACGTGAAAAGACGCGGGCGAAAACCTTTGCGTCGTTCTCTTCCCTTTTCCACAGCCATCACGCTTTTCATTATGTCCCCTTCTCCAACAGACTCATTCTCGGGGGTAGCGTAAAGCCGGCCCCACCATGCACTTAATTATAACCGCCCGGCCCCGGCACTGTCAAGTCCGATACCGATTTTGCCCTTGTAACGGGGTAAAATGCGACGGCCCAACGAAAAATAACATTCCCCCTTCCACGGCCACAAGCTACAATTCCTTCTCATAACGCCGAGGCCCTTGCGGGTCCCACGCATGTATAGGAGCAGACCATGAGAACTCAATCTGCCAAAACTCGCCTTACGGGTCGCGAGCGGGTGCTGTACGCCCTGAACCATCAGCCGGCGGACCGGGTTCCCGTCGATCTGGGCGGGACCGCCTGTTCCGGCGCCCACGTCAGCGTCATTGCCAAGCTGCGGCGGGCCCTCGGCCTCGACAAGGCCGGGGCAAGGGTCAAGGTGACCGAGCCATACCAAATGCTCGGCGAAATGGCCGCCGATCTGCGAAAGGCCCTCGGGATCGACGTGGTTCACCTGCCCAGCCGGACCAACATGTTCGGCTACGAAAACACCGGCTGGAAGCCCTGGCGGACCTTCGACGGCACGGATGTGCTCGTCCCGGCCGATTTCAACACCGATTCGCAGCCCAATGGCGACATTCTCATGTACCCCCAGGGCGACCGGTCGGTGCCGGCGTCGGCCCGGATGCCCAAAGGCGGGTATTACTTCGATTCGATCATCCGCCAAAAGCCGATTGACGACGCCAAACTCGATCCCGCCGATAATCTCGAAGAATTTGGGCCTGTCGCCGAAGAAAACCTGCGGCACTACGAGCGACTGGCCAACGACCTGTACAGCAACACCGATCTGGCCATCGCCGCCGGCTTTCCCGGCACAGCGTTCGGCGACATCGCCCTGGTCCCCGGCCCCTGGATGAAGGACCCCAAAGGTATCCGCGACATCGAGGAGTGGTACATCAGCACCCTGACCCGGCGCGAGTACATCCGCGAGGTCTTCGCCCGGCAGGCCGAAATCGCCGTCGAGAACCTCAAGCGAATCCACCAGGCCGTCGGCGACAAGGTCCACGTCGTGTTCATGGACGGCACCGACCTGGCCTCACAGAACAGCCTCTTCTGCTCCCCCGCCACTTATCGTGAGCTGTATCTGCCTTATGCGAAACAAGTTAACGACTGGGTGCACGCCCACGCGAAGTGGAAGACCCTCAAGCACTGCTGCGGCGGGTGCGAGCCGCTGATCGGGGGCTTCATCGACGCCGGTTACGATGTCCTCAATCCCGTCCAAACCTCCGCCAAAGGGATGGACCCGCAGCACTTGGTCGATACGTTCGGCGACCGCATCGTCTTCTGGGGCGGCGGCGTGGACACCCAGCAGGCCCTGCCGTTCGGCACCCCCGACGAGGTCCGCGCGCAGGTCAAGGAGAGGGTGAAGGTATTCGGCCAAAAGAACGGCTATATCTTCAATCCCATCCACAACATCCAGTGCAACACGCCCACAGAAAACGTGCTGGCCATGTTCGAAGCCCTGGGGCGAAGGCTGTAGCGAAGGCTACCGCAAGGAGGTGTGGAGACTCGCCAGGCACCCGTGGATCGGCTGCGGTTGCGCGGCTCGTCTCGGCAACGTAAGATGCACGCTCTGCGCGGCTGCAATTGACAGTGCCACACCAGCCGCGTAGACTCGGGATAGTTCTATTAGTCCAAGGAGTCGCACAGAAGGAATAGCAGCGCAATGGATGAAGATGGCGGTGTGAAAGCGAGAGCGCAGGAACAACGAGAGATAATTCCATCGGCAACGACGACGTCCAAGCCAATCGACTTGCAGCGTTTGACCACGGTCCTGAGCAGCATCGAGTCGATTGAGTATGCGATCTTCTTCGGGTCGGCCCAGGATGGCCTCGTGCGTGTAGGATCCGATCTGGACATCGCCGTGTCGTTGGCGCACGCGGAGGCTCACGGCATCGAGAACCTTCTGGCCATCGTAGGCACGGTCGAAGAGGCCTCGGGCGCCACCTGCGATCTGACGGTACTCAATACGGCGGGAATCGTCCTTCGGCACGAGGCCCTCAAGGGACGAGTTTTATTCGTTCGCCCCGGGTGTGAGAACGATTTCTCCGACTTCTACGCCCGAACCTGTGCCGAATACGAAGACCTCATGGCTTGGCGGGTGCAGCAGCTTGCCTATAGGGGATATATATGCCCATCAACGGCGTCGTAGAGAGCAAGCTCCGCTTCCTGGAGCAGACTCTGGCCGATCTGGAGAGTTGGCGTCTGGGAGATTTGGCCGAATTCACCAGCAACTCCATGCTGCGGCGTGCCGTCGAGCGAACGCTGCAATTGGGGGTTGAGAGCATGATCGATGTCTCCGAGCGGATTCTCGCCGCCAGACATCTGCCGCCGGCCGAGACCGCGGCGCAGAACTTCCAGCGTCTGCAGGAAATCGGATTTGTCAGAAATGCGGCTCGATACGCCGAGATGGTGCGTTTTCGCAACTTCGTCGTTCATCGATATGAACAGATCGACCCCCAGATCGTCTATGGTCTGGCCAAGACCAAACTGAGTTGCTTTCGCGATTTTGCCGATGAGATCCGCAGGGCGTGCGCCGGCGAGAGGCCCGGACCGGAAGGAAGTGACAGACCGTAGGCAGTGATGCCACAGTCCACCGCCTCTGTGTCATACACTAAGCTGCATGAGTTTTGGAGCAGACCATGAGAACGGTAATCGTGCTGTTTGCCATTGGAGCGTCCGTGTCGATGGTTAGTAGTGTGCCCGTAAGGGCATCGAAAGAACGTGTCGAGGGCGTCCCGCCCTCGAATCGCGGGCAGGATGCCCGCGACACAACGCCTCACGGCGTCACTACGAACAGGCGGGTGATCGACCTCAACGGCACATGGCAGGTGGCCGAAGGCTCGATGGATTCGGTCCCGAAGCAGTTCGAGCACACCGTCCCGGTGCCGGGCCTGGTGGATATGGCCCAGCCGGCCTTTGCCGAGGTAGGAAAGAAGAGCGATAAGCGGCAGGCCTTCTGGTATCGGCGGACCTTCACTGTCGAGGGATCGGTCCCCGGCGTCGCGATGCTGAAGATCCACAAGGCTTGTTACGGCACGAAGGTCTGGCTCAACGGCCAACTCGCCGGCGAGCACTTGCCGTGCTTCACGCCGGCCTTGTTGGACGTGAAGCAGTACGTCAAGGGCGCCGGGCAGGAAAACGAGTTGATCGTCCGCGTCGGCGCGGATCGCGAGTCCCGGCCCACCGACGTGCCGAGCGGCTGGGACTTCGAGAAATACCTCTACCTCCCCGGCATTTACGACTCGGTCGAGTTGATCCTCACGGGCGCACCCCACGTGGTCAACGTCCAGACCATCCCCAACCTTGCCAACAGCAGCGTCCGGGTCCTGGTCACGCTTCGCAGCAGTGGTGCAATCCGCATGTTCCCCCTCGACTTGATCGTTCGTGAGGTGACATCGGGTCGGGAGATCGGCCGCGAGGCGGCTAACCCGGCGATGGGCAGAAACGACGAGAGGACATTCGATCTTACAGTTCCCATCAGGGACTGCCATCTTTGGTCACCCGAAGATCCGTTCCTCTACGAACTCGAGGTCAGCACCTACTTCGACAGGTTGAAAACTCGCTTCGGGATGCGGTCATTCCGATTCGATGCCGCGACCGGCCGGGCCGTGCTCAATGGCAAGCCCTACTTCATGCGGGGCACGAACGTCTGCGCGTACCGGTTCCTCGAGGATGCCGAGCGCGGCGACAAGCCCTGGCGGGCGGAGTGGGTCCGGCGGCTGCACGAGAAGTTCAAGAGTATGCACTGGAACTCGATCCGCTACTGCATCGGTTTTCCGCCGGAGGTCTGGTACGACGTCGCCGACGAGGTCGGCTTTCTGATCCAGGATGAGTTCCCGATCTGGCTGCTGGACAAGGCCCCGGAGAACCCGACGGCCCAGAAGATCATCCCCGAATACACGGAGTGGATGCGCGAGCGGTGGAATCATCCGTGCGTGGTCATCTGGGACGCCCAAAACGAAAGCCATACGCCGGAGACGGGCAAAGCTCTCATGGCGGTCCGGCGTCTGGATCTTTCAAACCGGCCCTGGGACAACGGCTGGTCCGAGCCGCAAACCGATCAGGACTGCGTCGAGGCTCATCCTTATCTGATGAGCGGCCTCTTCAACGCCTCGTGGGGCAATGCCAAGTTCAAGAGCCTGAAGGACATGGTCACGGTGTCGGGCATTCCTTCTCTCCAACAGGCCCAGCGCAAGATCAAGGTTCCGATCATCATCAACGAATACGCCTGGCTCTGGCTCAATCGCGACGGCACGACGACCTGCCTGACCGGCCCGGTCTATGAGAGACTGCTCGGCCCAAACTCGACCGTCGAGCAGCGCCGCGAATTCTACGCCAAGCTCCTGGCCGCCAAGACCGAGTTCTGGCGTGCCCACCGCGAGTGTGCGGGCGTGCTGCACTTCTGCGGCCTGGGCTACTCGCGCTCCGGCAACAAACCCCGGCCGGAAGGCGGCGCCACGAGCGACCACTTCCTCGACTTGGAGAAGCTGACCTTCGAGCCGAACTTCGAGAAGTACGTCCGCGACGCGTTCGCGCCCATCGGCCTGATGCTCGACTACTGGGGCCAGGATCTGACCGCCGGCCAAGAGCACGAATTCAAGGTGGTGGTCATCAACGATCTGTACAACGACTGGACCGGCCAGGTCCGCCTGCGTTGGATGAAAGGAACCGACGCCGTGGCCGCGCAGGAGCAAGGCTGCACGGTGCGCAGCCTGGGCAGTCAGACCGTAACCTTCCGGCTCGCAGTCCCCTCCGCGCCCGGCAACTACACCTTGGTCGCCGAGTTGGCCGACGCCACCGGAGAGCCGGTCCGCAGCCTCCGCGATGCCAAGATCGTCCCGGCTCCCTGACCTCTGGTTCGGAGTTCTGAAGCCCATCCTACGCGCTTCGGTTGCTTCGGCGTCCGTCCCCATCGCCCCCTAATTGTTAATTTGAGGGCAGACCCTCGGTATCCCCGTGGTGAATCTGCTTCGCCGTCACTTTTTCCTTGTTCCCTGCCCTTGTCTCCGCCATAATACTCCCAGGAAGATGCCCCGGATCAACCCGCGACGGATGAGTTGGAGCCCCAGGCGGGTTGTATGGATGGGCAGAGGTCCAGATGAGTACAGGAGTTGGAGAGCCGGATAGAACAAGGAGCAAATGATTGACCGTCCCTATTCTTGCCGGTATTTAATAGCATTGGCCTACCTGTCAAGTTCATGAGCATGTAATGGCACGGTATCAACGACAGAGCAAGATCGACTCAGGGGGATTCGGATGCGTATACAGAGCGAAACGCCTCGATGACGGTGAAGTCGTTGCCTTCAAAGTGTTGGAAGGTAGGGGCATCACAACCGAGGACCGTACACGGTTCATTAGGGAAGTCCGCATCCAATCACAACTCGATCATCCTCACATTGTGCCGATTCTCGGCTCCAATGTGGAAGTTGATCCACCATTTTGTGTGATGCCTCTCGCTAGTGGCAACCTCCGATCGAGGATCTGTGACGGTGCATTTGGTGACAATCTGAAATCCACAATGCACGTGTTCGTGCAGCTTCTCGACGGAATGGCCTATGCGCACAGTAACGGGGTGATACACCGCGATCTAAAACCGGAAAACCTTCTTTTCTTCGACGAAGAGATTTTCGGCGAGGAAATGATTCGTATTTCGGATTTCGGGCTCGGCAAGAGGATGGATACGGAGTCCCTTACGGTCACGCAGAGCCACATCGGGATGGGGACCGCAGCGTACATGCCTCCTGAGCAGTATCGCGATTTCAAGAGAGCCGACCATCGCGCCGACATTTATTCTCTGGGCAAGATTCTGTACGAGATGTTGACTGGCGAACTGCCTTTACATGTGAACACGCACCATACGAAGCTTCCCCGGGGCTTTGGATATGTCATTGGACGATGCATAGAACATGATCCGGATAACAGATACCAAAGCATACTGGAGCTTAAGAAGGACCTGCTTGAACTCACCTCCGACCAGAGAAAGTTCAAGCATCCGCACAAGGAGATCGAGACTCTGGTTCGTGCTATAGAATCAGGCCACGGCAATGCACGCACGCTCATTGAGGAGGTTGATCGGCTGTTTCTCGACAACGCCCATGATGCAGTATTCTACACCAAGTACTTCGTGACGCTTGGAAAAGCCTCCATTCGGGAGTACGTGTCATATTCGAAGGAGCGTTTTCTCGAAAGACTTGAGGATTTCGATTCCTTTGTGTCGGGCAATCTTCCGTGGTCATATACAGATACAGTTGCGGACTTCTACCGTGCTGTCTGGACAGCGATAGAAGACGAGCGAGTCCGAAAGCTGCTCCTAGAGAGACTCCTTGATATGGGACATAGCCACAATCGCTGGCACGTTGGCACTGTCTTTGCCGTACTTCTGGCCTCTATTGACGAACAGGAGGAGGCTCTCATGGCTCGAGATGTGCTGTTGTCCAATCCCCCTGCCGCCAAGTGGATGAAATCGTATTGCACCGGTGGACTGCTGCCAGTAATCGGGGATGGATTTCCCAGGGAATAGGAATTCCGGGAATTCGGGAATGCCGCCCGGAATTCCCCACCTTTAGTTGGACAGACAAAGCCAGGCCGGTCGAAAGGACCGGCCTGTGATCTCCTCTAGTAGCGGACGAGGCAATTTCAAGGCATCCCCGTCTGGCGCGCGATAGTCGAGGAGAGCTATCCCGCAACGAGCCATCCACATCGCCGAATTTGCTCGGTTCGCTTGCCCATGTCGGCTTGCCTCGCGCCGACTGCCGCCGGTGGGCTGTGGTTATACCTTTTGGAGGATTTTCCGGCGTTCTGCAAAAACCTGGACAGAGCAGCACCTCCTTTCAAGGCACAAAAAACGCCTCAGAATTAGTGTAGTCGTTGTGACGCTATGCTGTCAAGAGGAATAGGTGTTTAGGGTGGAATTCCGGGGACGCCATGAAAGCGCCGGTCAAAGCCGGCAGAGAGTAGCGGATGCAAGAGCCGCACAAGAAAGGAATAGCAAACCATCTTGACCCCGAGTCATGCGCCGGCGTGGGTAACCGCGTGGGTGAAGCGTTGACAGGGGCACACGCAGGCCAGCCATGGAGCTCCGAAATCACCTCCCCTGGCGTGCCGACCCTGTATGGTGAGGGGGAAGGCCACATCCGAGACGGGGACTTCGCGGGTCAGCCCTTAAATTAGCAATTAGCGGCGAGTGTTTTTGTACTCGGCCGTGGCACCGGCCCTCCATCCACACCCAAAGGGCCGCTCCTCTGTGGCTTGGGTGGATGAACGAAGAGCGGAAGGAAGACCGGTCTTACGCGTTTGTCGCTTTCCGGGTACCAGCGGAGAGGTGGCAGCCTGCGGCCACAACGGCAGAGGGGCGTGCTGGCGCGACGAACAGAGTGAGGCCCCTATGGACGCTGTGTCACACGTGCGAATCCACACCGCAGGCGAACGGCCCGACCGCCGGGGACGGTGGCAGACGACAAAGAGAGCCTGGCCTTGGGTCGGTGCATATAGGACTGCTACTGGGAATTCCGGGGACGCCATACTTAATTCCAGCCCAAGACAAGTAATGCGTCCTCGGAATGCCCCGCCAGAGGCTCTGCCCCCAGACCCCCGAGATCTACCGCTTTTCACCAATGGCATGATAGGCGCACAGGAAGAAGGCACAGGAGTCGCACTGTCGCCGCGCCTGTCAAGGCGTCTTCTCCTCCTACCATGCTTGAGTACCGAAGTACGCAGGGACCGGATGCGTCAAAATTGCGTTTCCGTTAACCACCGGCTCTGCCGGTGAGCATTCACAAGGCTCTGCCGTTTCGTGCGTGTTTTTGGGTAGGTAGTTCCCCTTGAGGAAGGCCCCGCCGGGCCCAGGAGAACTACCATGAAAGAACGGCAAAGGGGAGGACCAGGGTAGTTGAATGTTCGATTAGTCACGCGATGGCCCCTTTTAGGGGCCTTCCTCATACCACCGGCTCTGCCGGTGGTTCTGATTTTCGGCTATATTTTTGATTTTTGCGTAACATACGGACGTCCACAAACGTCTATAAGAGAGCGCGGTCGCCCGCGGAGGCGGCCACAACGGCATATTGGGGCCGACGAGACTTCGCCAAGCCGCCTTCTTCATGACTCGTTAGAACCGCAAGAATTATGGTTCGCGCCAAGACGCCAAGATCGCAAAGGTAAGGTCATTGTAGTAGTGTCTTCTTGGCGTTCTTCGCGTCTTGGCGAGAGACCAGGTTTTGGTTGCGGCCGAAGGTCACGCTGGGTCCTCCGTGATCGCCGTGGTAAAGAAAGACAAGAGGTTGCCGTGTCAAACAAAGCCAAAAAGCAGTAGCCGGTAGTCGGTAGTCGGTGGGAAGATCGCGGTACAAACAAAGCCAATTTGGACAGGGATCAGTAAACTGACACCCGCCCCTTGGCGTCTGACCCCTGCCGCGCCAGCGCATGACCGATTGTGCAAAACAAACCCAATTTGGGGGAGTTGCCCGGCCAGACCCAGAGGTCGGTCGTACAAACAAACCCAATTGGGAGCGTCCAGCAGCGGGAAGGGATGCCCCCGCGAACAAACAAAGCCAATCTGGGGTCCGGGCGGCGGGCGGCCGGGGGCTGGTTGAGCAAAACAAACCCAATTGGCAGGGTCCATCAACGGGGAGTGCGGGACACGCTGCACAAACAAACCCAATTTGGGAGAGTTGGCCGGCCGGCGAAATACCCGGCATTCCATCATTCCATCGTTCCCATCCGACGCCGGTCGTACAAACAAACCCAATTCGGCGAGCGGGCCGGCCCGTGGCCTGGGCGTCGGTGTAGAAACAAAGCCAATTTGAAAGAGTTTCAAGTGCGAAGTCTCAGGTGTCAAGCAGGAGAGGCCAGCGGTCGAGTCTTCGAACTCTCCACGAACTGCTTCTGCGTACAAACAAAGCCAATCGGCCGGGGAGTTGTCGCGCCAAACAAAGCCAATCGGCGGTCAGGGAGCCGCCAGCCAGGATATCCCACTATGCCAGTGTGCTATCACTCCCGTACTCCGGTCCCGAGCCTGTCGTGCGAAACAAAGCCAATGGGTCCGGAGCGAGCTGCGCTGGCGGGCATCCTGGCGGCTTGTGGCTTGGGGTGGCGGCAACTATAATGGCCGGCGGACAGGATGTGCAGGGCACGTTCTGCGGGTTTTGAGTCATCGAGTGTTGGAGCAACACCATGAATCGTGCGAAGCGGACGCGTCGGGAGTTCTTGAAGGCCGCGGGTCTGTGCGTGTCGGCGTTGACAGTCGCCGGGTGCGAAGAGTCGGGTCCCCTGCCCGCCCTGCCGCCGGCCGAGCAGCCGCAACCGACCCGGCCCAATATCCTCTGGATCACCTGCGAGGACACGAGCCCTTACCTGGGCTGCTATGGCGACCCCTTCGCCGTCACGCCGAACCTGGACCGGCTCGCCAGCCAGTCGATCCGGTATACGAACGCCTATGCCACCGCCCCGGTCTGCTCCCCGTCCCGCTCGTGCCTGATCACGGGCGTCTACGCCACCTCGCTCGGCACGCAAAACCTGCGTTCCGACGTGCGCATCCCCCGGCAGATCGAGCCGCTCCCGAAGCGGCTGCGGGTCGCCGGCTATTACTGCTCGAACAACTTCAAGGAGGACTACAACTTCAAGGACCCGATGATCTGGGACGATTCCAGCACGACCGCCCATTGGCGCCATCGCGTTGGCGGCGTGCCCTTCTTCAGCGTCTTCAACATCATGTGCACGCACCAAAGCCAGGTCAACGGCTCGGACGAGGAGTTCTTCCAGAAGTACAGCTCCAAGCTCAAGGGCAATGAATGCCACGACCCCCAGACGCTCTCGCTGCCGCCCTTCTATCCCGACACGCCGGTAGTGCGGGAGATGTGGGCCCGTTATTATGACCTGATTACCACGATGGACAAGCAGGTGGGCGAGCTGCTGCAGCAGCTTGAGGCGGACGGCCTGGCGCAGAACACCATCGTGTTCTTCTTCGCCGACCACGGGCTGGGCCTGCCGCGCTTCAAACGAACGCTCTATGACACGGGCCTGCGCGTCCCGCTGATCGTTCGCATCCCGCCCAGGTATCAGCACCTGGCACCGCTCGCCGCCGGCGGGCAGACGGACCGGCTCATCAGCTTCGTCGATTTCGCCCCGACGGTCCTGAATCTGGCGGGTGTGCCGGTCCCGCCATACATGCAGGGCCAGCCGTTCCTGGGCCAGACCCCGGCGCCCCCCCGCGAGTACATCTTCGCCACCCACAGCCGGGTCGATGAGGCTTACGATATGTCGCGGTGCGTGCGGGACAAGCGCTACAAGTACATCCGCAATTTCATGCCGCACCTGCCCTATGTGCAGCCGAGCGACTATTGCGACCAGGCGGAGATCATGCAGGAGCTGCGCCGCGTGGCCAAAGAGGGCGGCCTGGCCGGCCTCGAGAAGCTGTTCTGGGAGCCGACCAAACCCCTCGAAGAGCTGTACGACACGCTGACCGATCCGATCGAAGTCAAGAATCTGGCCGGCGCGCCCGAACACGAGCCGACCTTGAACCACATGAGAAAGCGGCTCTGGGACTGGATGGCCGAGACGAAGGACGTGGAGTTGCTGCCGGAGGCCGAGATGCACCTTCGGGCCGCCGGCTCCACGCCGTATGAGATCGCAAGGGACCCGCGAAAGTACCCGCAGTCTCGCATTCTCGCCGCGGCGGAACTCGTGGGCACCGGCCCCAGGGTCCTGCCGGCCCTGGTGGACTTTCTCAAAGACCAGGACAGCGCCGTGCGGTACTGGGCGGCGGTTGGCATTGAGGCCCTCGGCCCCGAGGCAGCTCCGGCGGCAGACGCCCTGAAAGCAGCCCTGGACGATCCCAGCCCCAACGTCCGTTTCACCGCTGCCGGCACGCTCTGCCGGCTCGGCTCGAACGATCAAGCCCTGCTCGTCCTGGCCCAGGGCCTGCTGGAGCCGCGTGAAGTTGTCGTGCTGTACGCCGCCCGCACTCTGCAAGGCCTCGGCGACAAGGCCCGCCCGATCGTCCTCCAGATGGCCACCGCGCGCGAAAGGTGCAGGAACCTCGACGGCAGCTACAAGAACGACAACTACGCCATGTTCATCGATTGGGCGCTGAAGCACGCAATGGAGAGCTGCAAGGAATAGCCATAAGACGCGAATGCCGCGCGGCTGGGGTTTGTCATCCTGAGCCGAAGGCGGAGGATCTGGGCTGCGTATTCAAGGAACCTCTCCATTCGCCGGCCAGATCCTTCGCTGTGCTTCGCTCCGTTCAGGATGACAGGCTACCTATGGAGAGATTCGTCAGGGTCTTCGTCTTGGAGGTGTACCGACAGTGAATCAGAGTCCAGAACTCACGGCGGGAAGCACGCCGATACCGGATCGCGGTTCTGTTCTGACCGGCGGGCAAGAGGGCAGCCTGACCTATGTCTTCCTTGTCACCATCGTGGCGGCATTGGGCGGCCTGTTGTTCGGCTACGACACGGGCGTCATCAACGGCGCGATCGGCCCGCTGAAGGCTCACTTCGGTCTCAACCCCCGCCAGGAAGGTTGGGCGACGGCCTGTGCCCTGCTCGGCTGCGCCCTCGGCGCAGCCGGGGCGGGCGCCCTGAGCGACCGGTTTGGCCGCAAGAAGGTCCTGGTCCTGTCGGCGATCTTCTTCTTCGTCTCGGCGGTGGGGACGGCCGTGCCGCAGACAATCGCCGCGTTCATCTTCTATCGCATTCTGGGCGGCTTGGGCGTGGGCGCCGCCTCCATCACCTCGCCCATGTACATCGCCGAGATCAGTCCCGCACGGGTCCGCGGGCGGATGGTCTCGGTCAACCAGTTCGCCATCGTGACCGGCTTTCTCGTCGTGTACTTCGTCAACTACTTCATCGCCTTGCAGGGCGACGGGGCCTGGAACGAGCAGGTCGGCTGGCGGTGGATGTTCGGCTCGGAGGCGTTGCCCGCCGTGATATTGCTGGTCCTGTCATTCATCGTCCCGGAAAGTCCACGATGGCTGACGAAACAGGGCCGCGAGAACCGGGCGCTCGGCATTCTTACCCGCGTGAACGGCCCCACCCAAGCCCAGGTGGAGCTCGGTGAGATCAAAGATGCCCTCCGCCACGAGACCGGCTCGCTGAGCCAGCTTTTCCAGCCGGGAATGAGAATCGTCTTGGTGATTGGGATCGTCCTGGCTGTCTTGCAGCAGGTCACGGGGATCAACGTGTTCCTCTACTTCGGAACGGAGATCTTCAAGAAGATGGGCTCGGGGACCAACGCCGCCCTGCTGCAGAACATCATCGTCGGCGTGGTGAACCTGTCCTTTACCATCGTGGCCATCCGGATGGTGGACCGGATCGGCCGCAGGCCCCTGATGATGATCGGCTCGGCCGGCATGGGCGTCTGCCTGCTGGCGATGGGCCTGGCCGCCTACGCCCAGACGACGGGCTTGTGGATGCTGCTGTTCATCCTCGGCTACATCGCCTGTTTCGCCCTGTCCGTCGGGCCGGTGACGTGGGTGATCCTCTCGGAGATCTTCCCCACCCGCATCCGCGGCCGGGCGATGGCGATTGCCACCGTCTGCCTGTGGATCGCCAACTACATCGTGTCCCAGACCTTCCCCATGATGGACGCCAACCCCTGGCTCGTGAGCACCTTCCATCGCGGCTTGCCCTTCTGGCTTTACGGGGCGTTCTGCGCCGTCCTGCTCGTCTTCGTGTGGGCCTTCGTCCCGGAGACCAAGGGCAAAACCCTGGAAGAGATCGAACGCCACTGGGCCCGGTAGTAGGACGCCGTGCTTACACTGGTAAGCATTTCTCTTACATCGGTGTCAAACATGTCTACACAAGCATAGATATAGTGCCGGTGTCTCTACGAGTCCTGGCAATCGAAGACAGAAACACTGCATGGCGGCCGATGACTCCGCCGGGCACATTGACGATGCAAAAAGAAGCCCCTGCGCGGCGGAGGGAGAGGAAAAGCGAGATAACACGCAGGGGCTTGAGGGCTCAACCTGCATTCCTTACTATATCCGCTCTCGATGTCCTCGTAAAGCACATTTTCGCTCAATTTGCGAATAATTTGCGGACGTAACGCGGATCGGGGGACATCCCTTGCAAACCGTCCGGCATCTGGTATCCTTGCCGACGATATGCAGCTTCCCGAACGGATGACAATTCAGAGCCACACGATCACGGTGGTCCCGCGCTACGCCGAGACGGACAAGGGCGGCGTGATCCACCACAGCGTCTACCCCGTCTGGTTCGAGATGGGACGCACGGAGCTGCTCCGCGCCAACGGCGTCGCCTACCGCGACCTGGAGGCCGAGGGGACCTTCTTCGTCGTGGCGGAACTGCGGATCAAATACCGCCGGCCGGCCTTCTATGACGAGGAGCTGCTCTTGGAAACCACCTGCTCCAACGTCACGCCGGGGAAGGTCGAGCACACGTACCAGCTCACCCGCCGAAGCACCGGCCTGCTGTTGGCCGAAGGCTCCAGCGTCCTGGCCTGCGTCACCGCCGAAGGCAAGGTCCGCCGGATCCCGCGGATTTTATGTGTCCCGCCCACGGCTGGTTGAGCGAAAAAGAAGGCTGAGACCACCTCAATCACCCGACCGCCGGGTGCCATGCCTACGCTCGCGTAGACATGTCTTTCGTTGATGGGTTGCGCCTGCAGATGAGGATAAAGCGGGTGCTGTCCTGGGTCACCGCAGCCTCGGTGTCGCCGCACCCTCGGCGTTACGGCTATCTCGACAGCACCCCATCCTAAGACGATTCTCGATGGCCGAATGTAGATGGAAAACCCGGTTTCTCCGCCATCCCTGCATCTGGTGGATTCAGGTGGGTGGACGGACCCGACGCGAATGACGTGGACACGGGCGAGCTACTTGTACTGCAAAGGACACGGGTTCTCATTGATTTTTAGACACGGATGGACACGGATGGACACGGATTCTTGAGAGTTGTCATGGGGACGGCCCCGGAGAGTCGGGTGCTCTTTTCAAAATCCGTGTGCCTCCGTGTGAATCCGTGTCTTACTCTCTTCCCTTCTGTTCTTCGGACCACTACTTGTTCAAATCTTGTTTTCTCGCGAAGATTTTTGAGCATACGCGACGTAAGTCGTGAAAACCCAGAGAATTAGGTTTCTCGCAAAGACGCCAAGATCGCAAAGGGTAAGAGCCTCACGGTCTTGTCTTCTTGGCGCTCTCCGCGTCTTGGCGAGAGTACCTTTTGGTTGCGGCCGAAGGCCGCGCTGGGGCCTTCGTGCTCTTCGTGGTTTCACCGTTTGGTTGCGGCCGAAGGCCGCGCTGCGCTTCTCTTTGACCTTTCTCTTGTCCTCCTGCACGTTCCTCGGCCCGGCCCGTAGGCGTCCGCAGCCGAATCCGAGTGACTTCGGCCGCAGCCTACCCTTCCGCCAGTTCCTTCCGCCACTCGTCAGCGGAACGTGCCGTCTGAACAGGTCAAACGCGAACTATGGCAGCCATCAGCCACCCTGGGAAATAGGTAGGTTTGGCCTTACTACCCCGGAATTATGGCTCGCCTAACTCGTGATTATCTCTTAATTGTTAATTTGAGGGCTGACCCTGCGAAGCCGCCAGAACTATTCCAGAACATCAGTACACCGAGGCTTTCGCACTCGGCGCAACGGCACATCCGGACGGTACGAGCATATCACGAGAGAGCCGCGCGAGCAAGCCGGCGGAAGCGGACTCTGGCCCCATAGCACAGCCCCCCCTTTGGCACGGGGCCAGGGTCCGGGCGACAGCGGCCGACCGGGCTCCCCCCACCACTCCTCTGTGAAAGGAAAACCCGATTCAGGTGAGCCGCAACGAGCAAAGCATCGACATACACATCGAGATATTCTTGCTCCGGTATTCAGATTGTGAAATGTGTAGGTGTGACCCCTGCCTCTCCAGGAAGCCGCCCGCCCACAGGAATAGAGCAATCCCCCGCAGCCATCCTGGCGCTGTCACGAGAGACAGGTTGACGCCCCAGCCCTGCACCACCGTGACGCCCCACAGAGCAAGGATGGCATACTTGCTGGTGTAGAAGATCCTCCGATCAATCGGCGGCTCGCCATCCATATCAATGTGTCTGCGGCGTAGCAGTGCCCCCCCGCCGAACAGGAGAGCCAGGAACAAAACCGGAAATATCGTCACCACAACGGACTCAACCATCGTCGTTCTCTTCTAAACCGACAGTTCCCATTTGGCGATGCCCGACGGCTTCGCACAACCTTGCGAGTATCAGGATAGTGCAAGCCCGCAAGATTTCAAGCCCGAATGCCGGCTTTCTGCGACAATCGACATTGGATCTCACCCGCTTTCACGCCTGCACCAACTACTCTTTCTCAACCACAGGCAATTCGGGGCCCGACTCCTCATCCGGCCCATCATCCCGCATCAACCTTGCGGGAAGAGGTTAGTGTGCTTATCATGCAGCATTGCGTATGTGTACCCTTCAAACCATCGGGATCATCGTCGGCGTGGTGTCGGGCGTGTCCGGCCTCGTGCTGGGCATCCTCAACTACCTCCACCAGCGGGACACCACCCGTCCGCGCATCGTGGTTCGCCCGCGCGTGGGTGAGGTTCATCACTCTCAGACCGGCTGGGAGAAGAACGTTCCTTTCATGGAGGTCTGCAACGTAGGACAGGTGCCGGTGATCGGCGCGACCATCGGGTTCCTTGGCAGGCGCGGTGATGACAAGCCTACCATCATCTCCAAGCTCAAATGCATCACCGATGTTGAGTGGCCGGGCGAACTCAAGCCGCAGCACGTCGCGGTGCTGCGCTTCGACCTGGACAATCTGCCGGAAGCATGCAAGCTGGGTCGCGCCTTTGCCATGACCATCGTCGGCGACGAGTTCAAGGCCAGCCGACGCGACATGCGGATATTCGCCACGCAGCGCAAGGCAGCCTCGACTTAGCCCGCCTTTTCCAGCAGCCCCTTGCATCAATTCAGGGTCCGACCCCGCCATCCCAGCAAAGCATCGACATACCTAACGCGACATGCGCGCTCCGCTATCCACTTTGTGAAATGTAGATTCGGCTGAAAGACCCCCGAAAACAACCAAACGACCTTCGTTTTCGGGGCCGAAAATGAGGGTAAGGAGGCCCAAAATGGTACTTTTTCAGCAGAATAAAATGTGTTGGTCTGACCCTATTCGCCCCTGCCGGCGAATCCTCCCCCCACCCCTGTACGGTATGGGACACCAGACGCCCTGACATTATCTGCGCAGGTGGTCGGGAGCCCATGTTTCGCCAATTCCGATCGCAGGAACATCTTAACGGATTCGACCCTGAGTTCATCGGTCTCACGTGAGCTTGGACCTACAACAATGCGGGCATCTTCCCAAAGGCTTGGATCAGCAATCTTACATGCAACGTACGGGATCAAAAAACTGCCGCGAGTCCTGAATTCGACCGATGGTATGCCAAAACAATGGACTACACGCCACTCATCTTCGGCGCGGAAGGCTGGGTGCTTGTAAGTTGCCGCGAACATGGCAAGCACTTCAGTAGCCATCTTCATACTGGCGTCATGCTTGCCGTGGTCGCGGAGGTACTTTGCGCCTTTGATTACGCCGGTAACAACGCGATTAGAGTTCCGACTGCCGTACTCGCATCGCTGCAGGACGAAACCACTTTCGTGCGTGAGCACCGTGAGCTTATCGCGTGGGAAGCCAATAGAATAGCCGCCATCCTGACAGTATGCTCGCCACTGACTGAGATCGTTCCCTTCTTGCGCACCAGAAAAAGAACACACGAAGACATTGATGCTTGGCGCGGGCGACGATTTCAGCAATCCCGAGATCTCTTGGCCGATCCTTCTCTCATTATCGTCCCCAATGGCCGGGAGATTCTCTTCGAGTGCCTTGCTCAATTCACCCCTGCCATGCCATAATTCCTTCCAATCATTGAGATAGAAGATGTGTGTCGCCCAAAGCTCTTGCTTCTCAACTATGCCCTTCAACCCCTCGGCCGTCGTGTAGTGGTACAGATGGGTCGGCTCTATTTTCTCACTCATACACTTCTGATCCGCGATTGCGTCCGAAAACAATTGAAAACAATTGGGGTCACACCTACACATTTCACACTCCGACGGTGCCCCCTATTGCCGTTGCTTTCTGGGATAATGCGTGGCCAGCCAACGGATGTCGGCATTGTCGGGGTCGCTCAGACCGGTCATGTCCGGATAGCGGGTGCCATTGCGTATTTCGTTGGACCAGCGCTGCGTGCGCGGATCGTCCCAGGTCTTTTTCGCCGCATGGCCGTCCGCATACCCAAACATGGTGATATTGTTGTGAAAGACCGCGATGGTATCGATCAAGATGAACTTGTACGGGTCAAACGCCCACGCATCCATGTTATAGTCCCGGTTGTCATTTTCTTCGACCATGATGTAGGTCTCGCTGGGACTCCTCACCTCCGTGATCCGGACCAGACGGTCGGCGCCCGCGGCCGCCCCATACCGGCTGGTCAGCTCGGAAACCGGGGCGTTCAGATGATAGGGCAACGAGTACGTGCGGTAGCCGCCGGTGCCGCCATAGCCGGGATACGTCGGAGCTCGGGCCGAACGCTTGTCGCTCGGACAATTCATCAGCTTGGCGTTCTTGTAGTACGGAAACAAGGTGCCCGTTTCAATACCGCGAATTTCCTCTTCCGCGATAAAGTTGGACGTCTTCACCGCGCCGGACGCCAGGTCCCGGGGCGGCCCCACCCAATCGAACCTCGGACTGCCGGGATTGCTCGTCATCGGGCCGCACAGGACGTAGTCATTGCCTTCGGCATACATCGTGTAGGCCAGCATCAACTGCCGTTCATTGCTCAGGCAGCCGGCAGAACCCGCTTGTTGTCTGGCGTAGTTCAAGGCCGGGATGAGGATCGCCGTGAGGATCGCGATGATCGCAATGACCACCAACAATTCAATGAGTGTGAATCCGCTTTGTGATTTCATCCCCATGACCGCCACGTTTCACATTTCTCTCTCTATCAACACTTCCCATCTGCGAACCGCGGGCTCTTCCGCGTCTCCCAGAGGCCCTGCGGTCCGGATTCACGACCTCATTGTAGCGCCGCGGCGATACGGATGCAAAGAGAAACCGGTGAGAGGGTGGCCGTTTGAAGGGCAGTTCTCGGTTCTCAGTTCCCAGTTGTCGGTGGGAAATCTGCGTAAATCGGTGAAATCTGGTGCGTCAGTGAAACTATCGTTGTCTTGTGATCTGAAAGGAGGTCACCATGGAATGCCCCGTTGGCCATGTAGCCCTACAGGCACGCCGGTGGGTAACTGCGCGGGGTGAAGCCCTGCGTGGGCAAAGACATGA
>JAPLMX010000190.1 GCA_026386805.1 Phycisphaerae bacterium
AACGCGTCTGGACGGTGATCGCCACCTGCCGCCAACAGAGTCGCCGCGTCTTCGAATTCTTCTGCCACGCCCTCAACGCCCATTTTCGACAAGAAGCCGCTCCCTCACTGTTGCGTTGACTGAAATTCGTGAACGGCTACAGGAATGTGACTGAGCATACGCGGCGGCAATCTGAATCTCATCCGCCGTGGGATCACGACGTTGTTCATTTCCACTCATGAGAGGCACGAAATCCTCACACGCTTTCACAAATACCCTCGTGATGCTCGTGCTGTCTGGGTCCTCAGCACCGTCTTGACTGACTGTCAGGTGTCCATTGTTGTAATAGACGTAGTCTGCATCGTCCACACATTTTTGAACGCTCTGGCCCCAAACAGAGTCCTCATTTTGATCTCGCCTATCGTCATCCTCGAACTCGTTGAAGTTCCCTTTGTAGTCTTTGCGCACACGATTCCATCGCTCGTCCTTGTCAGCGCAGACAGCAACCAAGAAGAAATTCGGATAGATTCTCCTGATCTCCTGCACTTCAGCATAGTTACGGAATCCATCGATGACGATGGCTTTCTCTCCGACCGGCGCAGTATCGATTTGTTCAACCACCGCGTCGACCCAATAACTTACCCGTTCTCTGCGACGAGTGTCTCCGTGCTCTTGAAGCACCTTTCTCCAACCCGTCTTCCCTTTGGGGATCGTTTTGCCCATTTGTTCGACCTCACGTCGAATATCATCCGCTATTTTGAAGGGGCGAAACCCAAATGGCGCCTGGGCGAGGATATCGCACATGGTGCTACAGCCACTCCCAAATGGCCCTGTCAGCCCGATGACCAAGTTGGATCGACTACGGTCAACTCCAGTGGCACGATGCACACCTGCGGACATATCTCCCTTCCCTCGGCAACGGAACACGCAGCCCCGCGGTTATATCGACGCGTGCCCTTGTTTCTCTTCACAAAGAACCCGATGTGAATCGAACCAGCCAGCACTATATTTTACAATGGTCCTCGTGCATATTCAAGTCCCCATAAATAGCGGGCGGATGTGCCGCTCGTAGATGTTGGCCGTGACGTTCTCCGCAATGATCGCTTCGTGCTTTTCGAGGGCTTCGGTGAAGGGGGGGCCCATCTCGGCCGCCACTTTGTAGCCGACGTGCAAGAGCTGGCGGAAACTCGGGTTGTAGTGCGGGCACCGCCTGTCGTGGCGTAAGGTCGCGGCGAAGCGCTCGCCGTCCCACCGGCGGACTTCGGCCGGGTCCGGGAGCTTGGCTTTGTCGATGTCGATGACCGTCGCGTAGGGGCCGCAGAGCTCGTCGAGACGGTTTAGCGCCTGGGCGTAGATGTCCTTGGCGATGGCCAGGCCGTCGCCGCCGGCCAAGGCCAAACCGATCAACTCCTCCAGCCAAGTGGTACCCGCGGTCTTAACGTGCACCCCGGCGTCGAATCGCTGAAGGGCCTTGCGAATCGGGGCGTAGATCGAGAACTTGTCGCTGCCCGAATGAACGCTGAGCTTGAGGTTCGCGGGCAGGCTGAACTGCTCCGTCGCGAATCGGAGGATCGCGAGGTCCTGCTCGAACTCCCGAGCGAATTGGCCCACACCGCCGACGTAGTCCACGCCTTTGTTGAATCGGCCGCTGAACTTGGGCGCGACGGTCTGGGTGGGGATGCCCTCGTCGGCAAGCGCGGCCAGAATGATCAGCATGTCCACCGGCGTTTGGGGCGTATCTGTCTCGTCCATCGAGACTTCCGTCACGAATTGGCTCACGCCCTTGCGGGCTTCGATGTGACGAAACGTCTCACCCGCCTGCTGCACGGCGGTGAGATACTTCGCGGCAATGGATTGGAGCCGAGGCTCGTCGATCGCGACGCTCTCATCGATTCCGTCGATCCGGTGGGAGCCGAGAAGGTCCTTGTGGCTCTTGACAAACGCGTGGACATCGGCGTCCGGGGCCGGCCGCCCGATGAAGTCGGCGACGTCGAGCGTGAAGAAATCGCTCGCCTCGATGAAACCATCCACGTTGGCCAAGCCGATGTGATCGGCATCCACCCAGTAGGGCCCTCTCCAGCCGCACGCCAGGACAGCGTCGTCCGCTTCCCGGCGGACATCCGCGGGTTTGGTGCCGATGATGGCGTGCTCACGGTTGGACTTGTTCCAAACCGGCGTGATTGTAGGGGCAACCGGGACCCCAAATGCGATCTTCTCGCGTTTGGGAACCCGACCCCGTGGTTGCCCTCGACCTTTGGGGCAGGCACAGGGGCCTGCCCCTACGTCGGCCTTCATGATGGCCGCCAACTGCGCCTTGCCCTGATGGCCGAACCGATCCCCGATCCCAAACGAGTACTTGCCAAGAATCATGCCTTACCTCCTGTTACTCCGTGCGATTGGCGATTTGGGCAACCGCCGCTTGGGGCACACCGGCGTCGGCCTCGATCACCTTCCTGACGCCGCGAAAATCGTTGCCGGCGAGGGTCACACCGTCGGTTCGCGGCCCCTGCACTTCGAGGAACACGTCCGTTCCCGGCCTCGGCCGGCAACCACGGATCAGAACGTCGCGCACCTCCGTCAAACGCAGCGACGAGGCCGCCGCACTTGAGCAGGCTGCATCCACTCCGTCGAGGCCAGCACCCGTCACGTCTTCAAGGACCACGGCGTGCCGCTTGTCGGCGCCGGCCAACTGCAATTGTACGTTCGTGAGCTTGACTCCATCAACATGGCGGCAGTACATGCCATAGGCAGGTAGTTTGCCGAACATGGCATACTCAGGATACTTGTCCGGCTCCTCCGGGATCGGGCGAGAGGCCTGTTCGGCCGTGCCGCCGCCTGCGAACGAGAACCGGAGGTTGCTGAGGGTGACGTTCTGGATCCTCGCGTCGGGCAGCCCGCAGATCGCGCAGCCGGTCGGGTTGGCCCCGGCCGCCTCGATGTTGCTGATGGTGATATTGCGCATGCTGCCAATGCCGGGCTTGTCCATCCCCTCTTTGAAGGGCCTGGCGCGGTTCCCCAGGCGGAGGAAGATCGGCGCCCCGACGCCGGTCATCGTGAGGTCTGTCACAATAACGCGGTCCATCGTGCCGCCGTCGACGATCTCCAGCGCAATGCCGGCCAGATGGGTGTCGTAGATGGTACAACCCGTCATCACGATATTCTGGAAGCCGCCGTTCGATTCCGTGCCCATCTTGAGGGCATTGCACGCGCTCCGCAAGACGCAGGCACTGACCACCACGTCCTTGCACAGCCGTGCCGTCGTACTCTTGAGCACGATGGCGTCATCGCCGGAATCGATGTTGCAGCCCGTGACTACGACCCTGTGGCACGAGTCGATGTCGATGCCGTCGTTGTTGGGGTTCACGTGACTGGTGACCGTGATGCCGCTGATGCGGACATCGTCGCAGGCAAGGTAGTGCTGGACCCACATGGGCGAATTCTTCATCGTGACGCCCTCGACCGCCACATCGCGGCACTCGACGAGCCGGATCAGGTAGGGCCGGACTTGGTAGGGTCCCTTGAAGGCCGCTCCTTGGCCGTCGATCACGCCCCGGCCGGTGATGGCAATCCGCCCAAGATTCTCGCCGTAGATCAGGCACTTGTCCGTGTAGTTGTCGGTGTACGACCGCAGCGCCGGCGCCGTCGGCGGATAGTCGTTCAGGCTCGTGCTGGCGAGCAACGTGCAACCACCGTCCAGGCGGAGCGTGACGCCGCTTTTCATGAGGATCGTGCCGGAGAGGTATCGGCCCGGCGGCAGGTAGACGGTCCCGCCGCCCTCCGCCGAGCATCTGTCAAGCGCCGCCTGGATCGCCTGCGTGCAAAGCGTTTGGCCATCCGGCTTGGCGCCGAATTCGCGGACGTCGTACAGGACCTCGGCCCCGGAGGCAGCCGATGTCCCCCCAAGACCGATGACGCACAAGATCAGCAGCCACCTCGCCTGCTCCATTTCTCACCTCTCGTGCGGACGCGCCAATAAAAAAACCCCGCAGCGCATCCCTTCGCTACGGGGCAACGAAAAAGCATAGAACCAGTTTGCAGTTTCAAGTGTGAAGACAGAAGCCAAGCGGCAACATAACACTTGAGACTTCCAACTTCCAACTCATTTTCTATTTCGGCTTCGCCGGCACTTGTCCCGGCGGTTCCGGCGGCAACTCGACGACAACCCCGAGCTTGCCCAGCGCTCCGGCGACCTCCGGCTGCCTCGGATTCAACTCGAAGCTCCGCAGCAGATACTGCTTCGCCTTGGCCGTATCGTTCTTCTCGGAGTAATAGAAGCCGATCTGCTTATTGGCCTCGAACGAACTCGGATCTGCATCCAGGGCCTGCCGAAAGCAACGCAACGTATAGTCATCCAGATTGAGCTGCTTGAACTCCCATCCGAGCCGCAGCGTCTCTCTCACCGAGGCGCGCGCCGCCTGCAGGATGTAGCCGCTGGCGTATTGCTCGGCCTTGGCCGTCTCGCCGCGGTCGATGAACAGCTTCACCTGACCGGCCTGCGCCGCCCGGTTCGCCGGGTCGAAGCCCAGCGCGTTGCTGTAGTACCACTCTGCCTTGCTCCAATTCTGAGCCTTGTGATACACACGCGCCAACTGATAGTGCGCTTGAGGATTCTCGAACTTCTGCTTAAGCTCAGCCAAAAGCTGCGCTTCCGTCGGGTCGGAGGTTACGGGCTCGATCAGCGCCGGAGGGCTCGGCTTCGGACCCACCTCGCAACCCCACAACACAAACAGGACAGAAACCAAGAGCGCGCACAGGATCAACCTCCTTGCCATCGGCTCCCAGCGCCCGTGCTTGCCCGTCATCTATCGCCTCCAATCATTGCGATATATAGGCCTCAAAACAGCGTCGCTTGATCGACCGGTGTATTCTACAAAGGCCCTGTTGCAATGCAAGGGAAAAAACAGTCCTCCGGCAAAGAAAGTTGCATTTTTCTTGGACCGAGTGACACCGAGCTCCGTGCTGAAGAGCCGCGGCGTCCCTGTAATAAAACGGCAGCGGCCAGCGACATACTTGTGAGCGGTGAGAACTGTGAAGTTGGAAGTTCGAAGTTGGTACAGGACTGGCAAACGATCGTGACCGAATATGGGCCGCTGGTGTGGCGGACCGCGCAGCGGCTGCTCGCCAATCACGCGGATACCGCCGACTGTTTCCAGGAGACGTTCCTGGCGGCGCTGGAGCTGTCGCGCCGGGAGCCGGTGCGCAACGTGTCGGGTCTTCTGGTCCGGCTGGCCACGACCCGCGCGATCGACCGGCTGCGTCAGAGAGGCCGCCAGGAGCGCCGGCCGGCCGACGCCTCCAATTGTGAGCCGTCCGCCGGCGAGACCGACCCGCATGAGGAGGTCCAGGCACAAGAGCTGGTCGGGCAACTGAGAGAGGCCATCGGCCAACTGCCCGCCCAAGAGGCCAGAGTGTTTTGCCTGCGCTACTTGAATGACATGAGCTATCGGCAGATCGCCAAGGAATTGAGCATCGGGACGAGCGCCGTGGGCGTATCGCTGTACCGCGCCAAGGCCAGACTCCGCCAAGCCTTGGACGCGACACAGACGGATCAAGACGAGGTGCACCATGAGAAGACATGAAGACAGACTGCCGGAGGCCATCGCCCGGTTGAAGCAACAGGCCCAATCGCAGCCCGTGCCGAAGGGAGTTATGGACGAAACGCTCAGAAGAATTGCGGATTCAAGTACGCGCTGTACGCCAATCCGCAATCCACCGTTCGAAATCCGCAGTCTCTTCAAGTTCGCGGCCGCCGCTGCGGTCTTTGTCCTTCTCGGCTACACCGCCGGGCGGCTGTCGGCGCCGAAGCCCATAAGTCTGGACCAGCTTCGCGCGACCCTCACGCCGTCGGTGGCGGCCGCCATTGAGCCCGCCCTCCGCAAGAGAGTGGTCGACGAGATACGGCATGACTATCAGGCCGCCCTGGCCGGTACGTATGTCCGTGTGAAAGAAGAACTTACGGAGCAGTACCGCAATGACCTGAACCGCTTCGCGATTCAGACTCTGGCCGCCTCGAACGCGGCGACCAACGAGCTTCTGACGCAACTGGTCCAGTCCATCGACACGGCCAAGACCCAGGACCTGCGCCGCATCGCTCAGGCCCTATCCCAGATCGAAATGAACCGGGTGCAGGACAAGGCACAGCTCGCAAGCGGCCTGCAGACGCTTGCCTACCGCACCGGAGATGAGCTGTCGCGCACCAAACGCGAGATCGCTCAGCTCCTCGTCGATGTCCACCCGGCGGGTTTCGATGTGCCACAAGTTGAGCCGAGACAAATCGATGATGAAAGGAACCAACCATGAGTCTCCACAAGACCGCCCTGTTAATCTTGCTCGCAGCCTGTGCCCGACCCGCTTACAGCGGCTCGGCCTCGGCCGGCGAAGCAACCCCAGCACCTGCATCATCCCTGGCGCCCGCCGCCATGCCGAGCACCGCTCCGCCATTGGCCGACGCCACGGTGCCCGCAACCGCCGCTATCCGACCCTCTGCCAGACAATCGATCTCGCGTTCGCGCGGCCTCGCCGGCGCGAATCGCCGGGCCGCCGCACCGGTCCTGGTCATCCCCGCGAAGGAAATGACGCCCGAGACCTGCGACCGGATCGTCGAGGACCTGAGCATCATGAGCCGGATCATCGAGAAGAGCCTCCGCGACGCCTCGGAACAAGGCTATGGCCTCACTGTGACAGCCAGCGGGATGTACGGCGGGGGCGGGGGGAGCTACGGCCGGGGCGCGGGGATATACGGACAGACGCTGTTTCTGCCATCCGACAGCACCGGACCACGGGTCCTCCGCTCTTCGGGCGGACGGCCCAAGGCAATCTACATCGGCGGCTATGGTGCGGTCTTTTCCCTCCAGGTGGACTTCCCGCTCGTGCCGCCGCCGGAAACGCCGGAGCCGAACAAGACCACGGACAAGGCGGATCGGGTCTGGGCCGCCGCCCAGCGAGAGCTCGTCAATCCGCAGGCCGCGCTTCACCTGCGACCGGGCGTGTCGCAAGGCATGCCTTACCGACCCGAAGCAGTCGAGAACCTCCGGAGCGCGTTGATCGCCGTGCTCCAACACGCCTCGAACATTCGCGACCTTGAACCCGAGTCTTGGCTGACCATCGTCGTCCAGGGGTGTTCGACCGTTGCAGATCAGCCGGAGGACTCGTCGGGCGATCAACAGGGCAATCTGATCGGCGTACGCCCGAGCGGCAGCGGCAGGACCCTGCTGACTCTGCGGGCCAGGAAGGCCGACATTGATCAACTCGCCAAAGGCCCGCTCGAGCAGACCGAATTCCAGAAGCGCGTGCAAATCACAAGCTACTGACATCCAACGACTTTTGACCCAGGAGATCGGATATGAACCTCTTGCTATCGACACTCGTCCTGCTCGCCGGTCTGACTGAGAGTTCCAGCGGCGCAGTCACTTCGCTGAGCTCCTACCAACTGTCCACCTTACGCGGCTCGCTGAACATCGGACAGCAGCCCGAAAACACGCAAGGTGGAATCGGCACAATCATCGCCAGTGAAGACAGTCTCCTCGGCGAGCAGTTTCTGCCGGCGCAGGCCCAGGAGACCGTCCTCGTGGTCCCGACGCCGGACCTATCGGCCGAGAGTCTGGCCGACCTCACCGAGGATCTGACCGTCATGTGCCGCATCTTTGACAAGTCACTGGCCCCCAGCCGCGCCAGTACGGGCTTCACTTACGGAAATCGGGGGGACGTATTCAGCTATAGCATCGGTCAGCAGACCCGTAGCACGCAGGGCTTGTACCTCGACGGCTACGGCGCGCTGTTCTTTGTCCACGTGGATTATCCGCTCGTGCCGACGGAGCCGCAGGAACCGTCAGAGGCCAAGGCGAAGGACTCGGCCGACGCCGTCTGGTCGGCGACGGTCAAGGAGATGTCTGGGCAGCCGGGGGAGGATCAGCAAGCCGCCCGCAGCGCCCAGGCCTACGATCCCCAGAAGGTCGAGAACTTGAAGAAGGCTGCCATCAATATTCTGGCCCACGCCTCCAACATCCGGATGCGCCGGCCGCAGGATGTGGTCACGTTGGTCATCGGCGCCTTGGATGACAGCAGAGGGTCCTCTTATAGACGATACAGCACCTTGGGCCGCAACACGCCTGCCGCCGCGCCCAGGCCCAAGCCGCAACCAACGGTCCGCAGTCCCGCGGCGGCCCTCTTGGTCATGCGGGTCACCAAGGCCGACGTGGACGCGCTCGCCCAGGGGCAACTGACGGCGGCGCAGTTCACGGAGAAGGTCCAAACCATCTCGACCCTCATCAGCACAGGCCCAGCGGCGGTTCCCCAGTCTGCCTCGACGCCTGCCAACGCGGTCCGCCAATAGCCTAGCGCGGCCTCGCTGCGCTCGGCCGCAACCAAAACTTGCTCGCGCCAAGACGCCAAGAGCGCCAAGAAGAGAAGACGGATGACAGAGGACGGCGAGTCCAGGAACCCTTGGCGATCTCTGCGTCTTGGCGAGAGACATAATCGTTTGTGTTTCCAGGCTTTACAGCATCATCACGAGGAAATTTGCGCAAGAAAACAAGATTCTGATAAGTAGTAGTACACAGGAATGGCTCCGTGCCTGTGTCTGTCATCCTGAACGGAGCGTAGCGCAGTGAAGGATCTGGGCTGCGAATGGGAGAGACCTCTCCTTCGCGGGCCAGATCCTTCGGCACGCTCAGGACGGGCTCTTTGCCTTCAACTCGGGATGACGGATTCCTTTCGGCGGAAGGACCTCCGAGTTTGAACTACACGTCCAGGTTCTGCACTTCGAGGGCATGATCCTGAATGTACTTGCGGCGTCCTTCGACGTCGTCGCCCATCAGAACGCTGAAGAGCCGGTCGGCCTCGCCCGCGTCGTCCAAGCGCACGTGCAGCAGCATCCGCGTCGCGGGGTTCATCGTGGTCTCCCAGAGCTGCTCGGCGTTCATCTCGCCCAAGCCTTTGAAGCGCTTAATGTCGATGCCCTTGCCTCCGATCTGCCGAACGGCGGGGCAGATATCGCCGAGGGAGGCGATCTCGTAGGTATCTTCGCCGTGGACGAGGACGAATTTCGTGGGGACCGATTCCCCGGAATCGGTCTTCTCGGCCTTGAGCAGGAAGTCCTTCAGGTCCAGCGAGAAGTCCGCCTTGAGCTTCGCATCGATCTGCTCGATGCGGGCCACCTCGTGCAACTCCTCGCCCGTGATGGCTGCCTCCTCCTCACCATTTCCGTTGCCGTTGCCATTGGCCTTCTCGCCGTTCTTGCCGTTTTTGGACGCCCCCAGCTCGTCGAGGCGTCTCTCATAGGCGGCCGCGTCGTAGAAGATTTCCTGCTCTTCCTGGCCCTGGCGGCGGATCAGGTAGTGAGGCAGCTTCTCGCCGTCGTAATGCTTGGCGACAAACTCGGCGAACCGGATGCCGCGCCGGTTCAGCACGCCGCTGATTCGCTCGACGTCCGCCAGCAGCTTGATCATTTCTTCGAGCTTCTGGTCGGAGATCTTGCGCTCGTCGTCCTGATCGGCTTTTTTGCCCTTGGCTTTGCCGGCGTCGCTGCGAATCACCAGCTCGGTGCTGTGAAGACCCCGGCCGATCATGCGCCGCCGCATCTCGTGCTCCGTCAGGACGTACTCGGAATCCTTCTTGCCCTTGGCCTTGACCTCGTACAGCGGCGGCTGCGCGATGTAGATCATCCGCCGGTTGAACAGCTCGGGCATCTGCCGGAACAGGAACGTCAGCAGCAGCGTTCGGATGTGCGCGCCGTCCACGTCCGCATCGGTCATGAGGATGATCTTGCCGTAGCGGCACTTCTCCACGTCGAACTCATCGACGCCGATGCCGGTGCCCAGGGCGCTGATCATCGTGCGGATTTCATCGTGGGCCAGCATCTTCTCGATGCGGGCCTTCTCGACGTTGAGGATCTTGCCCTTGAGGGGCAAAATGGCCTGGATGTTCCGGTCACGGCCGGCCTTGGCCGAGCCGCCTGCCGAATCACCCTCGACGATAAAGATCTCCGTCGTGACCTTCTCTTTGCTGGCGCAATCCCAGAGTTTGCCCGGCAGGCTCGCACTGCTCAGGGCGCCCTTGCGCCGGGTCAGCTCACGGGCCTTGCGGGCCGCTTCCCGGGCGGCCGCCGCTTGAATCGCCTTGTTGAGAATTCGCTTGGCCTCCGGCGGGTGCTCTTCCAGATAGTGGCCGAGCTGCTCGTTGATGGCGGTCTCGACGAAGCTCCCCACCTCCGGGTTGGTCAGCCGGACCTTCGTTTGGGCTTCGAACTGCGGGTTGGACAGCCGCACCGCCACCACGGCGGTCAACCCCTCGCGCAAATCGTCGCCCGTAGTGGTCTGGTCCTCCTTCAGAAGCTTGTTGGACCGGGCATACGCGTTCATGGTCCGCGTCAATGCCGTTCGGAAGCCGGACAGGTGCGTCCCGCCGTCGATGTTGCAGATGTTATTCGCGAAGACAAGTACGTTCTCGTTGTAACCATCGTTGTACTGCATGGCCACTTCGCAGGTCATGTGGCTGTCGGGATCGTCCTTGGCCATGTAGATGATGTCGTCGTGCAGGACGGTCTTGCCTTCATTGAGGTGCTTGATGAACGCCCGCAGGCCGTCCTCGAATTGGAACGTTTCTTTCTTGTCGGACCGGTCGTCGCGGAAGGCGATCTTCAGGCCGGCGTTGAGGTAGGCCAACTCCCGAATCCTCTTGAGCAGCGTATCGTAGTTGAATTCGAGATCGCCGAAGATCTCGTCATCCGGCATGAAGGTAACCTTAGTACCCCTTTTGGTCGCGGTGCCGATTTTCTCGGCGGGACCGACCTTCTTGCCCTGCCTGCACTCGAAGTGCCAGTGCTCGCCGTCGCGGTAGACATCTACTTCGAGCCACTCACTCAAGGCATTGACGACGCTGACGCCCACGCCGTGCAGACCGCCCGCTACCTTGTAACTGTCAGAATCAAATTTGCCGCCGGCGTGCAGGGTCGTCAGCACCACTTCCAGAGCGCTGACCTTCGCCTCTTTGTGTTTCTCGACGGGGATGCCGCGGCCGTTGTCTTCCACGCTGCAGCTCCCATCGGCTTGAATTCGCACGACGATGTTGTCGCAGCAGCCGGCCAGGGCCTCGTCGATCGAGTTGTCCAGGACTTCATATACGAGGTGGTGAAGCCCGCCGATCGCGCGGTCGCCGATGTACATCTCCGGCCGCTTGCGCACGGCCTCCACGCCGCCCAGAATCTTGATATTACTTGCGTCGTATTTATGTGCCTCCATACGGGCCCTCAAATCTGTCTTTAGTCTGAAGTCTACCCTGCGAGTTCAAAGACCAACTCCATGACCTGGTATTCCAAAATTACGACATAAGACTCGCACTTTCATGTAATATCGGACGAGGCCTCCCCCCGCCTGCCAAAGTTACTCAACATAGTACGTTCGCGGCGCTCACCACGTTCGTCACCGCGCCATGCCGACCTCGATGCGCTGGACCTTGGCTGACGGGCACGCCCGCTGCAACTCCTGCAGCAGCGCGGCTTTGCACAGTTGCAGCTCGAACATGTAGCTGGACCCATCGGCCGCGACCTTCAGACAGCCGTTTGAGACACCCGCGATCCGGCAGTGGGCACGCAGGCTCTCAGGCAGCAAGGTCGCCAACGCCTGACCGACCGAATCATAGCGGCTGCACGCAGGGCTCAGCCGCTCCACAAAACCGCGAACGAGCTCGCCGATCCGGCACGCCTCGGACGCTCTACTTTCGTCCATCCTTGACTCCCCATAGGCGTCGCCTGCCCTGCGGCGACGCTGAAATTGTCGCACCCTCTAGGTGGCGTTGAGCGCGCCGCCGAGACTCCTCGCGTTCAGATTACCCAAGATTGATTGGCATCAGCACGTACAGGAAATCCGCGCCGCTCTTGAGCACGCCGGGACGATCCGGCTGGCCCAGCTCCAAATCGAAATCGGGCGTTCGGATCACGCGCAGCGCGTCGCTGAGGAATTGCGGGTTGAAGCCGATCTCAATGGGCTCGCCTTGATAGTCGGCCGCCATGCTGATCTCGGCGGCCCCGGCCTCGGGCGAACTGCCGGAAAAGACGATAGCCTCACGACTGACCGACAGCTTGATGCCCTTGGAGTCGTCGCTGGTTAAGAGCGCCGCACGCCGCACGCCGCTGAGCGTCCCTTCGGTCGCCAGGGTCAGTTTCTTATCGTAATCCGCCGGGATGATGTCTTCGTACTTCGGGAAGTTGCCTTCCACGAGATTCGAGCTGATGACCACGTTCGCACAACTCAGCAACACCTGGTTGTCCACGAACTTGATCGCGACGCTCTCTTTCTCGCGCGGCCCAATCTTTTGGAGCAAGGCCATCGTTCGAGCGGGAATGATAATCTTCTTCTCGGCTGCCGCCTCGGCGGGTAACTGCTGCAGATCGACGCGGCACCGTGCCAGCCGGCGACCGTCGGTGGCCACCAGAAGGAGCTTCTTGCCTTTGACCTCCCAGAGGACGCCGTTGATCGCGTATCGGCTGCTTTCTTTCGCCGTGGCGAAGAGGCACTGCTCGACGCCCATCTGGAGCTGTTGGAGGCTGATCGCCAAGTCCGGCTGGCCCTCCCCAAACGAAGGGACCTTCGGGAATTGCTTGGGGTCCTGGCCGTAGATCTTGAAATGGCTGTCCATCCCCCGGATCTCGCACGTCGTGTCCTTCGACTCAAGCACGAGGACGTCCTCGCTGCTCTCGCGCACGATCGCCGCCAGTCTTTCCGCCTCGACCACCACCTCACCCTCCGCCCGCACCTCCACTTGCGAAACAAGGTAGTCCAAGCCCAGTTCCAGGTTTGTGGCCCCAATCCGCATCTCGTTGCCGGAGGCCGCGATCCTGACACACTTGAGAATCGGCTTCGGTGTCCGAGTCGGGACCACAGACGTAATCAACCCGAGAGCCTCGGCCAAAGCGGAACGGTTTACGCTCACCTTCATGCGACACCCCTTAGAAACACCAGACGACGCCATCCATGCGCCATGCCACTACTAAACCGGCCCAAGTGTACTCAAACCGCCTCCCTAAGACAAGTCTTTTCCCTTCCATCAAGAGTGCCACAATGTGGCCCTGCGGGCACACTGCCAGTCTCCCTCGCCGCTAAACTCCGAAACGCGCAAATTGGGTTTGTTTCGCACAATCGCCCCTGGCCCGGCGGCAGGTTCACGCCATCACCGCCCGGCGGCGCCGTAGCATGGGCGTCCCGCCCATGATCCGGACTTACGAGAGGGATGTCCGTGCCACGTGGTGCGCTCCAAATTGGGTTTGTTTTTCGCGGCCCCTCGGGAGCCGAAGCGATCATAACTGCCGTGCAGCACAGGGCTTGGCTCGTATCTGGCTCGGGGCCCATTGGGTTTGTTTCGCACGATTGGCCCCCCGGCGCCTCCGTACTGCCTGGTTCCGTCAGCTCCGTCGCATGGGCGTCCCGCCCATGATCCGGACTTACGGGAGGGATGCCCGTGCCACGTGGTGCGCTCCAAATTGGGTTTGTTTTTCGCAGCCCCTCGGGAGCCGAAGCGCTCATAACCACCGTGCCGCACGGTGCTTGGCTCGTATTCGGCTCAGGGCCAATTGGGTTTGTTTCGCACATTTCGTTTCCTACCGCAGCGTTGGCCGCGCCAGGGGTGTCCGGGCAGGAGGGAATATCGCACTGATGGGGTGCCTCAAACCGCGGCGTGTTCGTCGTTGGGACGTCCGGCCGCAAAGGGCTGTCCGCAGGACGCCAGGGCGCAAACGCCTGTGTCTTTCGGGCCCGGTCATCTTCTTCCCGCCAGCGGGCCAGGGTATCGGCAGCCTCCCCGTCCGCCTTGCGGCGCTGATCGTGTACACGGCGCAGCTCGTTCACGTTCCGCAGCAGACTGCCCTCGATCGCCGTTCGTAGCGCAGCAGCCGCTCCAAGACCGCGCCGGCGCTGTAATCCTCCAGGATCATCCGCCCCAGCGTCGCCCCGCGTTCGGCCGGTCCGGCCGGCTCCGGCGCCCCGGCCGTATGCCGGTCGTACAACGCCCCAAAGGTCTCGTTCTGGTCCTGGGCGGCCCGGCGCAGTCGCCAGGTCAGATCAACGATCCGCGCCGCCAGAATCACCTCCAGTGCCCCGGCCGGGTTCAGTTGCTCCATCAGCGTTTCCCGGTGCCGCTCGAACTCTTCCCAATCTTCCCCCCGCAGCACTCCCTCTCGCGCTAGCAGGCCGTGCTTGACGGGATTTTGGGCCACGACCGCTTTGCCTTCCGCTGTCCGCGGCCCGGTGGATCTTTGGGCATTCAACCGATTCGCGGCAATTTGTGCTTCCGTAGCCATAGGATCCCCTCCTGAATCTACGAATGACGATTACGCTTTACTACGGGCCGCCCCACGCGGGCAGTATGGTGTATATGGTACTACCACCACCTGTCACTGTCAACAACAAAATACACATAAATGGCCCTTGTTGTATGACCTGTAAACCATTGTCCCACCGGGACTAACGTGACCCTGCCCGGAAAGGGAGCCCCGCCGCCCCCATGCCGCGGCAGCCCTAACTGGCAATTGGAGGGCTGAGCCTCGAAGTCCGCACGATTGACCACGGACGCGACTGGGTTGGCCCGGCAACTACAGAAGACCCCCGGATAGTTATCGTTTAAGACGTGACCCTCTGCCCCCCTGACCCTCTGCTCCCACTGGGCCGATAGACGGAGCGAGACGCAAGGCCGATACTCTCGAATAGAGTGCGTGCGAAAAGCACGTCCTATAATGGGGATTATGTCTTGCGTCGCGTGTGGTGATGCGTGAAGACGGTTATTATAGGACGCGCGCTTCATTGTGGGACGAGGGGGGCCGGGGAGCCGGGGTAGCACCCTGCCTGTGAGGGGCCGGCGGCGTGGGTCCCCCGTATAGGAACGGTGAGATATGCTGAATTTTCGGAACACGGCACTTGCATAGTGTTCCGTTCGTGGTATATTGTCCCCCGAGCGGCGGGGTATGAAGTCGTCAACCCGCGTTCTTCTACGATCCGCTTGCTCGCTGGCCCGGCACAGGCTCAGCAAGAGACAGGAAGGGGATGATTTATGGGAAAGTCTACAAGTTTCAACTACAATGACGGTATGGCCAATTTCTACGGTGACATTCAGAAGACCCTCGTTCAGCAGAACGACTACCGGGGCACCGGTGGTCACGAGCTTCAGGATCATCATAGCTTCGGACCCCATACCGAAGTGACCATTGGTATGGTAGATCGGACGATCAACTTCCGAAATCTCAAATAGGATTGACCTGTGGTGTTCTTAACCGCCTGTGCCGGGTCATCCTTCTCCGCCAAGTCGAGTCTGCTATCCCACCTTATTGGGGTCGTGTAGACGAACCAGCCGCTCCTGCCCATCCGTGCAAAATCCCACGACGCGGGTCGTGTGTGCGTGTGTGTGTGTCGTGTTAGTTGCCGGGACGTGCCTGCTTTAGTGCCATTCGGGTCAGCCCTTAAGTTAAGCTTTAAGAACAGCGGGGACGGCTCCCATGTGAGTTAAATATTTTATCTTAAGGGCTGACCCCAAAGAGTTCTCCGTGGCTGATTTCTTACCGTCGTCATACTACTCTTTCCTTTCCCCATGACAGGGAATTTCGCACAATCACTTCTCAGAGAGCCGCTCCATCAGTTGCCTTCTTTCTTCATCCGACATCTCGTTGAAATCCTCGGCGATTCTGTCAACTCTGCGTTGTGAGTCTTCCGACTCAATGGGTCTGGCCGGCCGCGGTGAGCTTTCTTGCCTTGCCTGTTGCACCATTAACCTCTCCGGCTTCTTTCCCAGGATGCAGAAGTAAACAAACAGGTTTAGCGCATATAGGCTGGGGGAGACATAGAACGCCGACCAGTTCCAGAACATCTGGCCGTTAAACTTGTCATTGGCAAAAGCCTCCTTGACTGAGCCAATCCCGTTTGCCCAACTTTCAAAAGTGCCTTTGAAATATCCAAACAAGATGATTAGGCCGCCGAAAAACGCCAGGGCGTTGAGAACTCCGACAAGCCACGCGAAAGCCGACCTTCTTCGAATAGCGATGTTCACAATGAACCAGAAAGCTCCTCCGATAAGCAAGATGCTGGAGACACGCAAGAAGACGTGCAAAGGCTGATTGTGTAAATCCTCCTTGAATTGTCCCCACATTCTATCGGCCCAGTCCGGATGTCTCGAACTATTTGTCGATTGCGAGTAGCGGGACGTTGTGTTGGACGGCGAGTAGCTTCTCGAAGTATTCTGGTACGTTGTACTGGTCTCGCTGCTATGAGTGCCAGAACCTCCGCCATATCCTTGACTTCCCTTAAGGCCGTCAACGAGGCTATTCATCCTCCTTTTCCTTTCTTGTTCGCTGGGGTTGAGGATGGACTGCATCGTATCCTTGGTTGCCTGCCTCGCCTTTCGGCCAGCCTCGGTCTTGTTAGCGTTGGGATCCGCGAAGTCGATGACATTATCAACAAATCCGTCAATCCCCTTGCTGACCCTATTGCGAAGCTTGTCGTCGTTGTTCAGTCGGTTCTGTACCGCTCTGTTTTCCTCATCGACCTTGCCCCGCAGCCAGGCCCCCGGCGACTTCTTCTCTTGGGCATCTACTTGGCAGATGCACACGAGGAGCACCGCCGTAGCGGCCATCGATTTGCCTGTAATGCATCTGCTCATCTTGCCACCCCTTCCTTGTCTCCTTGTTGCTTCCGCAGAATGAAATTGACAGAGGCGTGACATTCACGCCGTCATGTTCGCTGCCACCACAAAACGCTGCCCGCGCAGCCCCTCAGGGCAAATCGCAGGGAAAGAGTAGTGCCGGCGCTCTCAGCCACAATACAGACCACAGTCTCCCCACTCGTGCCTCCACACCAACTACCGCACAGCTACGGAATCAGCCGGCCAGTCGTTCACAGAATCTCCACTCGACAAAACCACGATCTCAGTGTAATAGTGGGCCCCACCGCTTGTCAATAACGGAGTTCACGGTAACCGATTATTCGGCCTCATTCGCTCCTTGCGCACCCTGGACTTCGAGGGCCTACCCTCAATGGCGCCAGCAAAGCTGGACATGGGGAGAAACGCCAAGGTCAGCGGCGCGAAACCTGCATGAAACCTGGTCGGGGGGGGGGCAAGCGGGGGGGCAATCGGGGAGGGGCACGGGGTCAGGTCTTGCAATAGTACTTATTCGGGCTCATTTGCCCCTCGCGCGCTCGGAGATGTCGGGGACCCCCTGAATTGGGGTATTCATCCGCAAGGGACATCACGTTTCTGGCTCATCCGGTTCTTCTGCACTTCGCCCATAGCGTCGCGGCAGAGCGCACGCAGCTCTTGGGGACACGGAGAAGAAAAGAGGCGGTTCAGGGGCGAAACTCGATGGGGCGGTTCCATCCCGGGGTTGGGCCCCAAACGCGATATTTCGCGTTTGGGAACCCTTGGCAGCCGTCGGAACGCACGTTCCCTGCGAGGGCCAAGAGGCGGTTCATGGCCGGAAAGATTTCAGACCGGCCATGGGCGGAAGGCTTCGCCACTGGTTCGACGGCGGCGTTTGGCGTCATTCATAGATAGCCGGCTTCGTCCGCCTATGGGCGGTCCGAAATCGTTCCGCCCATGAACCGACGTAACCCCGCGCCCAGACGGTGAATTCCAGGAACATCTTACTTATTGGGGGAAGAACCGGCGTCACGTCCCTCGCCTGCTTCGCACAGAACGACGGTTCCCTCACACTTCAACGCCACACCCGCAAACATGCGCACCAGGGCGGTTCAGGGGCGTAGACGCTATGCACGTACCCGCCGCCGGTCCAGCATCCCAACAACGTCACGTGCACTTGTGACGTTCCCCAGAGGCGGTTCAGGGGCCGAACCCCTTTTGAAGACGGCCCATAGGCGGATTCTTACGGAAGGAGTCCGATTCAGAGCTTCGCCTTCTTGATTCCGGCCTCCTCCGCTTGTGCCCGGTGCTCTTCTGGTTCCAGGCACGGGTGATCTTACTCACAGACGGACCGACGCGTCCGATTCAGCGACGCCCTGTGTGGGGAAAGGCCCCAAAGTTCCCGCACCCTGAACCGCCTCTTCTCTTGGTCCTCTTGGGAGTGGCCCCATCCGCGCTTGACAGGCACATACTCTGACCCGCATCAACAACACGGGGGGCCAGGGGTCACGTCTTAATCGTTAACTATTCACAAGTCTCTCATGTAAGCGTGCCACGGCTTGCGTCAAAGAGCGATCGTTCCGCATCCGGCGTCCGAGAGCCTGATGCCGCACGGTGAAGACTCTTCTATAATAATCCTAAGATATATGTGCTAGTAGTATTAGTAGTATAGGCCCCGACTTTATTAGGTCCCGCGGTGGAGGTCGCGTAACTTATTGCTGCTTAACGAGATGGGTGTGGCGGGGGGCGTTTGGCCTTGTGGAAAAGTTGTTGCGCGTTTCCTTGGCAGACTTGACAAAGTCACAGGTGGCGAGTAACTAACAGGGATGCCCTTTGTCTTTTCACAGCAAGATGATCCTTTAGTAACAGGGGCTGTTAGTACTGTCGGTGACTGGTTTATTAGACGGTTCGATCCGGCGATTCACGAGGGTCACTCGGTGAGAATTGGCCGTTTCGGCGAAGATGGATGGCGATGTGGTTTTGGGGACAGGTAGAAAACGATGGCAGTGAAGGAAGAGCACGGATCGAGGGCAGCGGGCCCGCTGTTTGCAGGCTTTGACGTTGGCAGTAGTTTCGTCCATTGCGCCGTCTTGAATGAAGCGGGGGCCGTTGTCTACTCCCCCGACCCGATCATGCACTTTGCCAACCCCCTGGGGGCCGTCGGCGAAGCATGGCGGGATATCCTCTCTCGGTTCGACCCATCTTCCATCAGAAGCACGGCACTGACCGGCAGTGCGGCCGAGTCCTTCCCGCGCGTGATGTGCGGTGCCCTCTACGTTTACGACAGCGTAGCGATCCCGAAAGGCGCCCAGGCCATTGCCCCAACGGCCAAGTACCTTTTTCACATCGGCGCTAAGGACTCCTACTTCTTCAGTTTCGGCATGGCGGCAGGCCGCAAGATCATTGTCGAGTGGCGCACCGGCACCAAGTGCGGCGGTGGCTCCGGTATGCTCGTGGAGAAGCAGTGCCGCAGGATGTTCCAGGGCGACGTGCCCGCGCCGCAATTGGAGGACCCGGCGGCCAAAGCAGCCGAGCCGGATAAGCAACAGCTTGTCGCCCGCAACCGCGCGCGGCTCCAGGGCCGGGTCGAGGAAATGTTCCGCAGGGCCGAGGAAGAGGCTACGCGGTCGAAAGAGCCCAGCGAATTCCTTGCCCGTTGCGGCGTCGTCGTCCAATCAGACCTCATTCATAAGCAGAACGAAGGGGCGACGCGGGTGGATAACCTCGCGGGCCTCTTCCGGACCGTCGCAAGAAACTACGCGATCGATGTCCTTGGCTCCCGGGGGTTCGCTTCCGCCTGCAACGCCGGCGAGGCGATTTCAACGGGCGGCGTCTTCTCGAACGATCTGATTCGCCAGAATCTCTCCGAGCTGCTCGGCACCACCGTGGTCCGGCCGGAGCACCACCACAACGTCGCCGCCCTCGGCGCCGCCCTCAAAGCGATTGAGGACAAGAATACATTCGTTCTGGAAGTCGGCCAGCTTCACAGTGTCGCCCAGTATAGTCGCGAGCGCAGGAAATTCGCTCCGCCGCTGTCGGCCAGTCTGCCCAAAGTTCACGAGAGGAACGAGACCCTGCACCCCGAGATCCCGCCTGGCACCCAGGTCGTGCTCGGCATCGACGGCGGCAGCACCACGACCAAGGGGTCGCTCGTCGAAATCAAGACCGGAAAGCTGCTCGACAAGCTCTACATCAAGACCCACGGCAACCCGGAAGAGTCGCTCAAGCGGGTCCTGCGATACCTGTCCAAGCACAAGGACAACGTCGTCATCAAAGGCGTCGGCGCCACCGGCTCCGCCCGTAAGCTCTATGAGAAGATCCTGCTGAGCAAGAGCAAAGCCCAGCAACTCGCCCAGCAGGGCGTCACGCTGACCGATCGCATCACCGATGAGATCACCTGTCACGCCCTCGGCGTCAAGCACAACAATCCCGACGTGGATACGATCTTCGAGGTCGGCGGCCAGGACATGAAGTTCACCTGCTTCGGCAAAGACGGCACCGTCAAAGAAGCGAAGATGAACTATAGCTGCCAAGCCGGCTCGGGCCAGACCCTCGAAAACATGGCCGACGTGATCAACCTGAACGTCGAGAGCACGCTCCAGGAGGCGGCCCTGCGTGCCGAGCGCGTGCCGATCATCGACTCGACCTGCGGCGTCTTTATGGAAATGGACGAGAACCGGCTCATCGCGGAGGGCTTCAGCCGGGACGAGATCGCCGCGGCAATTACTCGGGGCACAGCCGCCAGCTACTACTTCAAATTCGTCGGCGGCGCGCAGCATTCCGGCAACAAGTGCTCCGCCCAGGGCGGCCCAGCGCTCGGAACGGCGTTTCTGACCGCTCTGGCCCAGGTGACGGAGAAAGAGATCGAGGCCTACCCGCACCGGGAGATGTTCGGGGCCTGGGGCCAGGCGCTCGATATCATCGCGAACATCAAGCGATTGGAGCAGGAGGGCAAATCCTGCGGCACCGCCTTTCGCGGCTGGCAGATCGTCGATATGGCCTTCAAGAAACGGAAGGTGCTATGCCGCGAGCTGTTCGGCGAGAAATCCTGCGGCGTGCGGGACTGCCAGCTCGAAGTCTTCAATATCGAGGACGATGAAATCATCACCGGTGGCTTCTGCCCGCGCGGCAACTCCGAATCCGCCAAGAAGCCCAAAACGAACTACGTGGACCGCTATCACAAGATCTACGACAAGCACTTCAAGAAGCAGGGGTGCCTGCTGAGTGAAGTGGGCACCGTCAAAGCTGAGGGTCTGACCGTCGGCATCAAGCGGAGCATGGCCACCCTGGGCAGCAAGGGAATCTGGAGTGCGGCCCTGTTCCGCACGCTCGGGTTCTACCCGGTCGTCTCGCTGCGAAGCGACAAGGACATCGCCAAGATCGGCGTGGACAACTCGCGGACCGAGTTCTGCATCGCCCGCAAGCTCGCGACCGGCCACGCCGCCATCCTGAACGACCACGCGGGCATCGAGTACCTGTTCAATCCAAGCTTCATTGAGCAGAGAAAGCCGGACCCACCGGACCTGAAATACTGCATCTACACGGAGACGGAAGGCTATATTCTCAACGACGTCCTGTCGCTGGATAAGAACCGCCAGATCAATCCGATCCTGCATTTCGGCGATCTGCCGCTGCTCGTGCGTGAGATCCGGCGGGAGTTCGACCGGCTGGGCTTTGCCTACACGGACAAGCGGATGCGGGAC
>JAPLMX010000196.1 GCA_026386805.1 Phycisphaerae bacterium
CTTTCGGCGGTTCTCCAACTCGTCGAAGTCCCTTCGTGTTCGTCCTTTTCTGTCCATGCGGACAGCCTACGAGAACGAAACGCTGGTGTCAATATATTATGCGAAAAATCTGTCACTATATTATGCGAAATTCAGTAAACCTCGCATAGGCATCCGCTACTGCCGGAGACTCATTGGTCGCGATATCCAGCCAGGCCACTGCGCCACTATCGCGACAGAAGATCTCGTCATATACGTCCGTCTGATCATGGCCCAGGAGTGATGCTGGGGCACCCATCATGTAATCCCAGTCATGGTAAACGAACTTGCGTCCTTCATCGAGGACTGAAACCTGCAACGCCCGATTATGCTCGACACCGTGGAGACGCAGACGCTCTCGGAACCTGGATGCGAAGTCGGGCGCGGAGACCTGGATTTCAGCGATCTGCGATTCTGCCCAGGACAATAGTTTCATGGCTGACCGTAGCAGCCCAGGGAACTGACTGGCGTCGATGGCGTGAATCCGAGTCGGGTTCTTGGGTGGGCTCTCCCTACGTGGCTGAGAGTTCTTCGCAGCGGAGCGAGTTAGCATGAGAATCTCCTCTAAAATATCCCTTTCACTCCGCTGAGCGACACCGCGTGCAGTGTTGGTGTGATCCAGAATACTCTTGACCCTTGTCTCAAGCTTGGGCCACATTGTGTCGAAGACTTCATCGACTACTGCCTCAGACAATACCTGGGTGCCAAGCTCACCGTTGATCATCTTGAGAACTCGCCGAATATCGCCTTTTTCCAATCGCGCCGCCTGGAATTGAACCAGGGGTCCCTTGATGTCTGTGAACTCGACACCGAGGCAGAGCGGGCAAACCTTGGACTTGTCGATGTTTTTCGCCAAGGCACCAGACTCGAACATGAGCCAAGGTGCGTCCAGGTTCTCGGGCGTGAGGCATATGAGCCCAACGGCACACTCGGACAGCTCTTTTCCTATTTCCTGGGTCCACCTTGCTCCCTTGACTATGTCATCTGGCGCATAGTATGGCTTCACGGCTTGGATGACAGTGGGTAGCCACTTCGCGAGAACCTCGGCCAATTCTCTGCTCCGTTCGCCCGACCAGCTTATGAAAACTTTCACTTGAGTACCTCCCATTTACGCACCCCTCTGCGCTATCGTTGGCTCCACTTATAGCGACTCCATTGGCCATACGCTTGAGAGACTCGTCAGAAGTGTAGACCCTCGGAGATACCCCGAGTGGCTGCCCCATTTGTGTATGACTCACCGCGGCGAGTGCGCAACCTATGCGATTGAAAGAAGAACCCACGAAAACGCATATAAGGATGGTCCATCTCAGTTCCAATTCCACTCACGTAATAGCCTTTGCGATCTCGCGGCGGGTGGTTCCCAGGGCGAGGAGAGATTTGATCAGCAGGTCAATCGAGACGCTCGGGTCGCCTTTTTCCATTTTTGCGATTCGGGACTGACTCGATTTGAGCATCCGGGCCAACTCTTCCTGCGTCAGGTGGCTCTGTTCTCGCCGGCGTTTGAGTTGCTGGCTCAGCGAAGCCTTCAACTCGACGTACAACTCTTCCTCCGCTGTTAGATGGAGGAACTCCGCAACAGTCCCCGTCTTCCAGCCGGCGTTTGTCAGTCTTTCTTTCTTGGTCTTATTCATAGCACACCTTTGAGCATCTACACGCTATCGTACTTGCGAAGGCGTTGTTTGCACGTATCGATCACTCGGTCGGGCGTTTGGCCCGTCTTCTTCGCAAAGACCTCGAGGATCACGATGGCGTCGAAATCAATACGATAGATGATCCGCCATGTTTGGCCTTTGTCGTTCACCCTCAGTTCATGACAGCGATCTCCAATCGACGGCATCGGCCGGGAATGCGGCAGGGACAGAAGCTCCCCCTTTTGAAGCAGCCGGAGGAGGAATCCAGCCTCCATCCTGGCTTGCTTCGAGAATGGCGGCGTCCGAACCTCGCCGTGCAGCCAAACCAAGGGTTTGTCATTCGGGCTCATACGATTAGATTGTATGTCATTTCTGACATAGATGCAAGCGCAATTCTCCGGAAGAGACAATTCTCGATTGGTGCCGTTGAATCGATGATTGGCTCTCGGACTTCACGCGTGGGTTGAGAACCCACCCTACACATAGAACCTGCGTTTCCTGAAATCCGTGTCTATCCGTGTGAATCCGTGTCTGAAGAGGGTCGCATAGATCCGTGTCAGGCGGTCTCCTCTGTGGCCTCCGTACTCTCTGTGGCTCAAGAAGAACCTACGAGCCTCGTTCGCGTATTTCGCGGTTAATTCCGTGACAGCGGTATGTCGGCGGGCAAGATCAGCCAGAGAAGGGGCTGGGTAATCGCCATGTTGCGCTGGACTTCCTGGTCCGTGGGGTCGGGGTTGAGCGATTTCCAGAGGTCCAGGTACTTCTTTTCCCCAAAGGCGTGGGCCGCGAAGAGCAGAGCCGGCTGACGGACGGGCCAGGCGTCGAAGTGCTCCACGTCGGGCTTGTGCGGCCATTTGCTTTTGTCCTGCAGGAACGGGTACAGGTATTCTGTCGCCTTGCGGATGCCTCGGCCGTCAGGCAGCGTGTACGTCCAGAGGTTGTCACTGACCGTCGAGAGCCGTTGGCACAGGATCGCCATATTGTCGAGCTGGAAGATCGAGTAGCCGTAGGGCTTGGTCCGCCGCAGCTCCTGGGGGAAGCTGCCGTCGGGAGCCATCTGCTGCGGGACGAAGACCTCCTGGTAGCGTTGGCGGCATAGGTCGAGCTTGGCCATGTCGCCCGTCAGCGTGGCGAAAGAGGCGAGCTGGACCATGAACGCGACGCTGTGGTTGTTCTTGGCGTTCATCTCGTCCAAGCCATACTTGCGCGTGGTCATCCACTGGGCGTAATCGCCGAACCACTTCTTCAGGCTCGCGAGGGTTTCACGCGTCATGGCTTTCGAGTGGCTGAGCGCCAGGATGGCCGGCGGGACTTCCGCCAGGTGAAGCGTGTCGATAATCCCGATGCCCCGGCCCGAGACGCGGCCCGGGATCGCCTGGGCGTAGAGCAGGCTCGGATTCATCTTTGTGGCCTCGTCGAGGAAGAAGACTTTGAGCAAGGCCACCGCCTTGTCGGCGTATTTCTCCTGCCCGTCGAGGGCGTAGGCGGCCGCCAGGGCCGCAACGGTGTCTCGCATGTTGCGCAGGGCCATTCGATGGGCCGAGAAGTTCTGAGGGTTGGACTGGCCGTCACGCTGGACGTAGGGCAGGCCGTCCGGCTTGTTCGGGTCGGGCCACCAGTAGTCGCCGTTGGAGTAGAAATCGTGCGGACCGCCCTCGCTGAGCTGGGCTCGGAATTGGGTGATCGAAATGGGGGCGACGCTGAGGGCTTCATCCGCCAGCCTGAGAATCCGTTGGCGGTCGAGACTCGCCACCTCCATCGCTTGTTGGCGACTGGACATCGCTCGGGCGGATGAGTCTGTCGCCATACTCGCATATGCAAGAGACGCCAGCAGGCCCACGACTGCCAGTCTTGGCTTGACACAGTTTAACGCAATGCACATGTCCAAGTCCTTCTCAAAGACGCCAACACAATGACAATTCCGCGGCGGGCTGCTCCTCAACAACGTTCCCACGAAAGCGAGGATCTGCCTGCACGGCAGCTTTCCTGGACCTCTGCCTTCGCAGGGGTGACAAAGGCCCACATGGGCACGTCGAGGCCATTGTCATGGAGAGCCCGCCCGAGGTCAAGACTGCCAACCGTGACTTGCCATCTTGTATGTCAGAGGCCCAGCGGCTACCATGAGGGAATGATTGCTTCAAGGTACTTCCGTTTTGCCTCATGTTGGCGAGGGCCGGGAAATGAAAACACAATCGACTTCATTCTTGGATCGGATTTCGACAATCGTTGACGTCGTCGGGCTCGTCATGCTCGGTACATTGGCGGCGTCGGCTCACGCGGCGACGCCGCGTGCCTTGGTCGGCGCCTACTACTTCGACGGGTGGGCCGGGAAACACCGGCTGACCGACGCCGAAGCGTGGGCGAAGGACGCTCCGACCCACCTGACCCAACGGATGCTCGACGAGTTCCCGGATCGTGAGCCGATCTGGGGCTGGCGGGACGACCGGCCGGAGGTTGTGGAGCAGCAGATCGACCTGGCCGCCGATCATGGGATCGCGTTTTTCGCCTTCTGTTGGTACTGGCACCCGACGCCCGAGCAGATTCGCGACGACCCCAAGCACACCGGCTTGAACTTGTTCCTCAAGGCCCGGAATAAGGACCGCATGAAATACTGTCTCCTGATCGCCAATCACGAGGGCTTTCTGATCGGCGACGCCGAGAACTGGACTCGGGCGGCCGAGAGGTGGATGCCCTATCTCAAGGACAAGCAGTACGTGACGGTGGACGGCAAGCCGCTTGTGATCATCTTCAATCCCGCCGATGGCAACAGCGAGGGCTTGGCGGCGTTGCAGGCGGCGGCAAAGAAGGCGGGACTGCCGGGCGTGGCCGTCGCGGCCTGCGGCAGGGGCGACCCGAAGCTGGGCTATGCGTATCGGACGCACTACAATATCACCTTGGGCTACACCGGTGGCTCGCAGGAACATTCGTACGCCGAGTTGGTCGCCGCCCACCAGAAAGCGTGGTCCGGCTCGGCGGAACAGCCGTACATCCCGGAGGTCACGGCCGGCTGGGACAAGCGGCCGTGGGAGGGGCCGCAGGGACTGAACCAGAAACCCGGATACTACTTCCCCGACCGCACGCCGGCGGCCTTCGGACAGTTTGTGCAATCCGCCATCGATTGGATGGACAAGCACCCCGAGCAAACGACCAAGGAGCGGCTGGTCCTCGTATACGCCTGGAACGAGTTTGGCGAGGGCGGCTACATCGCCCCGACCAAAGGCGATCCCGAGGGCCAGTATCTCAAGGCGCTCAAGTCCGTCGTCCTGTCGGAGAGCCATGCTTCTGCGTCGGTCAAGGGCGGCAGCACGTCCGCAAGACGATTGAGCTGGTAGGATGGGCTTTAGCCCATGCGTTTGGTTTGGGCATGCGCGGACAGGAGCAGCATGGGCTAAAGCCTATCCTACGCGGGGAACGTTAGCGCACGGCGTTTCGAGGGATGTAGAAGATGCCGCGGCTGCCGGCGCCGTCAGGATAGGGGGGGGCGCCTTCCGGGGTCATGGAGACGCGCAGAGCCGAGACCTCATTGGGGTAGTAGGTCTCGACGTGGCCGTCGGTGTAGGCGGCCCGCAGCTTGACCTGCGGCATGGCGGTGTTCGGGTCGCCGGCGGCCGTCCACCAGGCGGATTCCAGCCACTGCTCTTCGAGGATGTTACCGCCGGGGAGCTTCTCGCAACTCGCAAACGAGTCCGGCGTTCGCCAATGGCCGTAGCCGAAGTAATCGCTGACGAGCAGTTGGCTCTGCCGGCCGCCGGCCGCCGGTCCGGAAGGCCCTTTGAACAACTGGCGAGGCCCGCCGAGATAGCCGATGTAGTTCCAGAAGAAGCAGTAGGTGCCGTCAACCGGGTCGGTGGGCATGTCGGTGTCCGGGTTGTCCCAGCCATCGCCGGCATCCCAGGACTCCTGGAGGTACTTGTACTGCTGCGGGGCGGACGGGCAAGACACCGTCCTGGCGTCCGGGATGTAGTCGTGCAGATAGGCGCTCATCGAGCGGTGAATCTGGGGACTTCGCTTCTTCTTGCCGATGAGCACCGTCGGGTCATACCAACGCCACTCGCTGTCGAATCCGATTGTGGCTACGGATTGCGGGTAGAGGTCGTCGTTGTCGCCGGCGAAGAGGTTGGCCGCATTGGCGACCTCCCTTTGGTTTCGCATTCCCGTCAGCGCCGCCGCCTGGCGCCTCACCGTGTTCAGCGCCGGCATGAGAATTGCCATGAGCACGGAGACGATAGAGATCACCACGAGCAGTTCCACGAGAGTGAACGCTCTCTCTGGGTTCGGGTCGCCCAGCGCAATACTTCGCACGCGGGAGCCCTTTCCAAACGCGACACAGCGCGTTTGGGGTCCCGTTACCCCACCGGCTCGAACAGAGATGGATTGGCATCTCTTGCCGATTTTCTTACCCTCCACGACCCCGAGAACTCTATGACCTGCCGAGTCACCGGCTCAGGATGATATTATATGACGTTGCCGCCCATTGTTCAAGCCAAATGGGTGTGCGAGGGCGTGATTTTTCATCATTTTCCACGAATCGCCCAGGGTACACGCCAAAAGGTCGGTCCAGCTCTCGAAATCCGAAGCACGAAGCACGAAATCCGAAACAAATCCAAAATCCGAAGGCCCCAAACGCTGTCGCCGGCTTGGTCCCGTTTCGAATCTGGAGTTTCGGTCCTTTGTGCTTGTCTCGGATTTCGAATTTCACGCCACGAGGTGAATATGGACGCAGAAAGGCTTTATGGTCGAAAAACAAGCTCGTAGCACGCTGTGGCGCTACTTGCACACGGGTCCGCTGCTCAAGCTGGCAAACGCCGTGTTGCCGTAGGCGCCCATGTTGATTCTGGTGCCGTTGGGCATTCGCTCGTCCCGCGGGTACTCCGACGGATCGCCGGCATCGATGCACGGGCTGGTAACGCTGTCGAGCGTCCACGTGCCGGTCAGCGGCAGGTAGCGGCCGTACTGGGACCGAAGATGATAGTCGCCATTGGCCGGGTCGGCAAACAGCGGATTGGCGTTGATATTGCCCAGCGCCTTGTTCGGGCTGCCCTGGTCGATGCAGCTATAGCGCGCCGTGCATTGGAACAGCGGGCCGCTGGCGTTGTCCCAGATGATGCAGTTGACAATCTCCGGGGCGGCGCCGCCGTAGCTGGCAATCCCGAACTGGTTCCTGACCACGGTCAGATTCCGAAGGCTGGGAGACGAGCCGTCGCAGAAGACGCCCCCCTCGCCGCAGCCGGTGATGACGAAGTTCGCCAGGATGCTCTTGGAGCTCTCGGCGCCGTAGAAGGAGACCGCATAGCCGGCCGGGGCCGTGAGAACGGCGGCGTCGGCGGCGCTTTGGACCGTGATCGCCTTGCAGTTGAACGTGATTTCCTCCCGGTACGTACCCGGCCAAACGAGGATGGTATCGCCACTTCGCATCTGCGGGTCGTCGATCGCGGCCTGGATCGTCGCATAGGACCCGGCTCGGCGTCTGGTGGTGTCCACGTGCCAAATGCGGTGCGTCGCTCCTTTGGCAGCCTGCCGCGTGCCGCCGTAGGCGCCCATGTTGATGCGGTCTCCATTCGGGGCAGGTTCTTCGACAGCCGAGGCTTCCGGATCTCCTGCATCGATGCACGGACTGGTCGAGGACAAGTGATAGTCGGGCGCGGAAGTGGATACGAACAGGGGCTCGGCATTGATATTGCCCGTTCCGGCATAACCGCGCTGGATATTCGAATAGGTCACCGGGGTCGCCGTGGCCGCACCGGCAATCACGAGAGACGTTCCACCGCTATACCACACGATGCTGCTGATGATCGCGACATCGGCGCTGGCGGACTCCACGCCCCCGGCAGCGCCGGCGGAAGAATTGACCAGCGTGTTCTGGGCGATCGTGCAATTGACGATGGACACATGGCAGCGCGAGCCCGGCGCCGCGAGCGCGGGGATGGCCGCGGAGAAGCGCTGGATCGACACGCCCGCGCCGGTATCCGCCGTGTTGCGGGCGATGACGCAGTTCTGGAGCGTGACGTCCGTGCCATCGCCTCCGCAGTAGAGGCCGCCGCCCTGGAGACTCCCGGAGGCGAAATTGCCGGAGACCGTGCAGCCGGCGATGGTTGCGATGCTCTGATAGCAGTAGAGGCCGCCGCCCTGGCTGTTGGAGTAGCCCGAGTTGCCCTGGATCGTACAGTTGATGATCTCGGCGATGGACCGGCCGACGAGCGCGATACCGGCACCTCGGCCGCCGGAGAGGGATGTGCCCAGGCCGCCGGCGATACACTCCTTGACGGTGCAGCCGATCAGGGTGGGCGCGCCGCCGACGCACCCGATGCCGCCGCCGAGCTCGGCGCCGCAATCGGCGATGATGCAGTTGGTGATCGTCGGACTGCTGAATTCACAGTAAATGCCGCCGCCGATGGCGTTGGCGGCGCCGTAGGTCCAACGCAGGGGGTCGGACGGAATCGTGGTTCCGAAGACCCGCCCGCCGCGCACCGTGAAGCCGGAGAGCACCGACTCCGCTCCTTCCGCCTGGTGGAAGTAGAACCCCCTGCGATTGCCCGCCGCGGCCGTCGGTTTCCCGCAATCGATGATCGTCGTCTGGGGACCGTTGGCGCTGCGAACCGTAATTCGCTTGCCGCGAAACTCGATATTCCAGTTGCCCGGCCCGGTATAGGTACCGGAGGCCACCTCGACGATGTCGCCATAGCCGGCGGCGTCGATGGCCTGCTGGATGGTGGGGTAGTTCTGCGGGACGCGCAGGGTCGCCGCCGGCGCTGCGAGGGAGACGCGAATGTTGTCGAGCACGGCGCGGGCGCCGGTGAACCGCACGTAGCACGCCCCCTCGGGCGAGCCGATCGCGATGTCATAGTGTCCGGCCTGCAAGGCTTGGGCCGCCGTCCACACCAGGCCCTCGGCCGAAAAGGAGTAGAGCAACTGCCCCGGCGGGAACTGTGAGATGTCCCCATTGCACGGAAACGAGACATCGAATCGAAGAGTGCCTCTGACCAGCTTGTGCGCCTGGGTCGAGTCGGCGGGGAACCGGTACTCCAATTGGGCCGGCTCCTCCCGGTAATCCACGAACACGAGTCCCCGGCCGGCGCCGGTGCCGAGACAATACAGGTAGGGCCTCCGGAGCGGATTGACGTCATGGGTCCAAAACAGAGAGGACGCGTAGCCATCGTACTGGACCTTGTCCGTGGAGAAATCGTCCGCGTAGTCGTACGTCCAGTCCGCCCGGGCCGCCGAGGCCGCGAGCGCCGTCAGCAAAAAGGAAAGCAGGACCAGTCGCATCAGATTCATCACTCTCACACGCATCATCGAGGCTGCTGAAAGAAAAAGAACCGGGCCAAAAGTCGGGTTTCCCCAACTTGTCTTTTTTCGGGTCAAAAATACTGGATCTTTAGGTGGATGAGGCATCCACCTAAAGACCCACCGCTAAACAACCAGCAACTATTCAGTTGCCAAACCGCCTTGGTTGCACGAGGTCCGCAAATCATGACCCCGGGTTTGGAAGAAGACTCCGGGGCGGAGCTTCCCAGCCCCGGAGTCCCTCGAGTCATCCACCACATGAGTCTTGACAAGGACGACTTCCGTGTCGATGGTGAAACAAGCCTCAGCCGATTCCGTGGCCGTATCCCTCCCCGTAGATGGCTCTGGTGGACGAGAAGACGCTAACGCTATAGTGATCCGCGCTCCGACGAGACTCGCAAGAGTCCCGCCGGCGCCCGGGAAGTTCTCAGCCGCCCCGATCATGGCTGTTTGCTCAGAATCCTCGATTGGGGCGCCCCTCATTACAATCCTCGGCGAAGCCAGAATATCGTTCCCGATCCTCCGCACCAAATCCCCCTTTGTCCTCACGGCTGCGGTAGCCATGTTCAACTCCCCTACGACGTATCAGACCGGCACGTTCAGCCGCCGAGAGTCCCGTCGGCCAGCCGGACGAGCCAGAGGATGCCGGAGTTCTCTCGCAACGACAACGGGTCGGCCCGGAGCGCCGGGGCGGAGAATTCGCTCGGCGCGCCGTCTCCATCCTCGAGGTACTCGAACTCCAGCGAACCAACCTGCGCGCCGCCGGCCCACAGGCCGATTTGGCGGACCAGGTCCGCCTCGATGTCGATCAGGTACACGAGCTTCGCGTTGCCGGCCAGGACCGTGACCTGCCCCTGGCGGCCGCCGGCGCGCAGTTGTGTCTCAAAACGCGCCCTCTGCTCGGCCGCGTCCCGGCGGACCGAATCGATCGTATGCAGGCCCATCCAGGGCCGCGATAGTCCCTTGAAGAAGCTGCCCCGCGGATACTTGCCCAGGGCCGTCCCCTGCGCGTCTTGCAGGACGGCGACGCCGCCATCAAGCACGGACACTCCATCGCCGACCTTCAGTTTCATCCAGGCGCTGTGCCCCCTGAGGGCGGTATAGACGAAGGGAATTCTCCCGGTCCCGCTGATACTCCGTCCGCGAACGTCGCCGCGAACGCGGAAGTACGTCCAGCCGCGTTGGTGCATGGCGTCGCGGTTATCCACGATCCGGGCATCGGACGGCCAGTCGCTCTGGAAGTAGTCACTGTCCAGAACATTCTTGCTGCTGATCGTCCAAGGCTTGTTGGCACCCGTGGTTTCGGTCTTACGCTCGACGATGGCCAGCAGGCCCCTGCCCTTTCCGGCGGACACCGGTTGGATATCGTTGTGAATCCCTTCCACCTGCGCCAAAAAGCCTCTCATCTCGGCGCCGTCGGTCGGGAGCTTGAATACGCTCAGATCGTCCAGCCACGCCCGGTAATTGTTGATGCAGACCGTGTCGCCCTGGAAGCTGTAGTTTGCCTGGTCATTTTGCAGGAGCCGGGCCGAGCTGGCCTTGGACTGGGCCCGCAGCATCATCGGGCCTTGCGGCCCTTCGGGGAAGTAATACCAGAACTGCTCGTGGGCCGTGCTCGATGTCGCGTAAGGACTGACAACACCGGAGTTTACGCTCACCACCGCGGAAGGCGTCATCACGGCGGGCTTGGTGTTAGAAGTTGTCGCCACCGCACCAACCGTCAGGACGCCCGCCGCGGCAAGGGAAACGATTCCCGTCGTGCTCGTGGCCAGGCCCGCCACGCCGGCCGCCAGGCCGACCTTCAGGGCCGCCGCCGGGACCGTCAATTGAGCTGCTGCCGCCTTGCTCGGAGCGGTCATCTTGCCGAACACAATCAAGGCGGCCAGCAGCGACCCTCTGCCGAAGCCATTGCGCAGAAGCTCCTTTTGCAGAGATCTCTTCGCCCTCACGAAAAGCATGCGGATGCTGAACTCGTTGCAGCCCATCGATTCGGCGATATCGCCGTAGGACATGCCGTCGTAGCACCGCATGACCAGCACGGCCTTGTGCCGGGTCCGAAGCTTCTGCATGGCATTAGATACGATTTGTTTGAGTTCCTCTCCAACCAGGTCCTCCAATCCGTGTTCTCGATCTTCCATTGATCCTCTGCGTCTCTCCTCCGAAGCCGCTGCATGTCTCATGGCTTTTTCCGTCCTGTAATACCGGTGCAGCTTGTTGGTCGCGATGCCGTATAACCAGGGCCAGAACCGGTCGGTCTTTTGCAGCTTGCCAAGTACTTTGCACATTTCCAACAAGCTCTCCTGAACGATTTCTTGTGTCAGATCATCTTTCTGGGTTAGACGGTAGACATAGACGCGAAGCCGCTCTCTGGCGATCTGGGCCAGCCGGTTCAGGCTCGCCTTGTCGCCCTGCTGAGCCCGCTCGATCAACTCGATCTCACCTGCCTGCCTATCCATACCGAGCTTTGCTGTGCTTTCCATCGTGACCATTGTGCAAATAAGTGCCGTTGCCCACGGATAATGTAACACTTTTTCCCCCCGCGCAAGTGAGTTTTTCTTCTTTCCAGCCATAACCCATTGTAAGAAAGAGATTTGCATTCACAACCGCGAGCGTCGGAGGCCTGGTGCAGTTTCTTCCATCGTGCAAACACTCCTGTGCCGGGGCTTGGTTGGGCCTGGCCCAGATCGCGGTAGCACTCTTGCCACCCCGGGATCTCCAGTGACTGCCTGCGGCTTGATAAAGTAGCCCAGCAGCCCCGCCGATAGTCAGTAGGGTATGCATCGCACGCCAAGACCTATCCGAAGACAACGGTGTGCAGGGCACACCCTACAGAGGCCAAGAATGTCCGAATCCGGAAACTGTCATGCCGAGATCGCCAGTGTCGGTCATCGCGATAGCGTCAAAGAAGCCGCGACGAGAATGTTCTCCCACAATGTGGGTTGCCTGATCGTCACCGATGATCGAGGCACGTTTATCGGACTGGTGACCGAACGGGACATTTCCCGCCACGTTGCCGTCTCGCCCGATAACGGCGGCGGAGTCAAAGTCGCCCAGATCATGACCGATCACGTGGTCTCCGCTTCGCCGGGGATCACGACGGGCGAGGCCCGCAAGATCATGACGGAACATCGAATCCGGCATTTGCCCATTGTGGACAACGGTACCGTCGTGGGCATCCTGTCGGTCCGCGATATTATGGGACAACAGCTTCTGGAAGACCGCGCGGCGGCCGAGGAAGTCGCCATGCTCTCCAAATGCCTCAAGAGCATCGACTTGGCGGAAGCCGTCGAGATCGTCGCCGCGGAATCGCCGAAGCTGTTCGACGCCACCAATTGCGTCTTGTGCCTGTACCCGCAGGGCGACCGCAGCCGCGACCCGGAATTGATCAGCTCGAACCGCTGCCCGTGCGTCGGCGGGAAAAGGGGACATTCTACTCTCTCTCCCGAAGACGGCCCGACAGACGCGGAGCAGACAAAGAAAGTAGAATGCCCACTTTTCCTGCCGCAAGGCGTCGAAGACGTCTCGTCGGAGGATGGTTACTACGATGCCGATATCCCGGCCGAGTGCCGAGGTCCCGGCGGCCAGCCGCCGCGACTGGTCCTGCCGCTCGACATCGTCGGTCTGCCGGAAGCATCGGGCCAGGAGAAACGGCTTTCGGGTTACCTGTGCATGTGCGGCCTGGCGCCCTCGAACGCCGCCAACCGGGAGCTGACGCTCTACAAGGCCAAGCTGACCCGGGAAATCGTCATCGCCCACCTGACGAACGCGACGCGATACCAGCAAGCCAGACTCACTTCGCTCACCGACCCGCTGACCGGCGTCGGCTCCCGGAGACTGCACGAAGACAAGCTCCACGAGGAGGCCGACCGGGCCAAGAGGTACAAACGGCCGTTTGCCGTGGCCATTATCGATCTCGACCACTTCAAGATGATCAACGACGTTCTGGGCCATGCCGTCGGGGACGAGGCCATCCGCAAGCTGGCGGATAGCGTCCGGCGGGAGAAGCGAGGACCCGATATCCTGTCGCGCTACGGCGGCGACGAGTTCGTCCTGCTATTGCCCGAGACGAAAGCAGCGGATGCCTTGATTCTGCTGGAACGCGTGCGGAGCAAGGCCCAGCAAATCTGCTTCGACCAGGGGATGGCGTTGTCGGTGAGTTGCGGAATCGCGGAGAGCCTCCCCGAGACGGATGAAGCGCCTGGCGACGTGATGAGGCGGGCCGACCTGGCCCTCTACGAGGCCAAAAACGCCGGCCGCAACTGCGTCAAGGAGTGGAACCAGGGAATGAACCGGCTGGTCAGCAACGGCGAGCTCGAGATCGAGAGGATCAAGAGGCTCCAGAGGCGGGTCATGGGACTGTCCGAGAAAGCGGAGAAGGTGTTCATGGAAAGCATCTGGAGCCTGGTCCAGGCCCTGGAGGCCAAGGACCCCTTCGCCCGAAAGCATTCCGAGAACGTCGTCGCCTACGCCGTAGGCATCGCCCGGACGATGGAGCTGGGACCCAAGTACGTGGACCTCATCCACCGTTCGGCCATGCTCCACGATATCGGCAAGATCGGGATCCCCGACGCCGTCCTGTTCAAGCCGGGCCACCTGACGCCCCACGAGCGGCGGATCGTCGAGCAGCATCCGATGATCGCCGTGCGAATTCTCGAAAAGATGAGTTTTCTGGAGAACGAGATCGCGATCGTCCGTCACCACCACGAGAAATGGAACGGGCAGGGCTACCCTGACGGCCTGGCCCGGACCGCGATTCCCCTGGGTGCCAGGATCGTCGCCGTCGCCGACACGTTCGACGCCCTGACCTCCACTCGGGCGTACCACGAATCGCGCACGGTGGCTGAAACGATGCACCTGCTCAAAGACGCCTGCGGCTACGATTTCGACCTGACCGTCGTGGTCGCGATGGCCGCTTGGGTCGAGGACGTCGCCCGACGGCTGGAGACCACGTTGGACGGTCTGACCACAGACGATCTGCTCGCCACCATCGAGACGAAGGATACCATCCCACTGCCGGAACTGGCGGACGTTGTCCTCGGCGGGACCCCCGACGCACCTTGAGAGAGTGCGGGAGAACCCCACGTTCTTCGGGCAGCGCGCAGTACTCCGGCTAGGCTAATCTGGCGGATAGTCTGCGGGCGGCAACGTCCAGAGGTAGGACGGCTCGTTTCGTCGCGGGTGCCATGTCTACGCCTCGTAGACATGCTGGGTGCGATCGGGGAACATGCCTACGCGGCGTAGGCATGGCACCCAGGTCGTTTGGGCGTGCTGCCCACCGCATTAGCATAGTCGCAGCAGTAGGATGTGTTTCAGCCCCGCCAACCATGCAAAAGTGAAAAGCAATGGGTGGCATCGCCACCCCAACACCTGCATCAGACATCTGACGATCAATAGCCCAGCCCACAGCCTTTGCTTGAGACTTGCCGATGTCTCCGGTACACTGATGCTACGCGGGTGAGTATCTGGATCGACTGCACCCGCGTGTTGGATTCGTGGTTCCGTGCAGGAGATCGCCATGTCTTCATATCCGCTCAACCGCAGAGAGTTCCTCGGCATGACCACGGCAAGCCTCGCCGGTGTCCTCGGCGTCGGCACGTCGTCTTTCGCTTTCGCCGCAGGTCGTGATGGCTGGGACGCGAGCCGGCCGCTCGTTCGCACGGGCAAGGCCCTGGTCGTGCAGCCGGTCCTGATCTACCACGTGGCCGAGAAGAGGCCGGCGACCTCGTGGAAGTCCTGGGGCGGCGTGCAGACCGACCAGGCCGCCGCCGCCGAGGCCCAGAAGATCGCGTGCGAGCTCAGCGCACTGGCATCCCATGCGGACGTGCCGCTGGAGATCCTGCCCGTCTTCAAAGTCAAATCCCCCGCCGACGCGGCCAGAGCACACGAGAGAGAATATGACGCGGTTGTGGTCTACGCCGCCTCGGGATCGGGCGACCTGCTCAAGGCATGTTTCGCCCAGAAGAAGGACCGGGACACCATCCTCTTCGTCCGCCACCGCTCCGGCACGACCTACTACTGGTACGAGGCCCTCAGCACGAAGTACCTCCAGACCGACCGGCCCGAGCCGGGCCGCAATTCCTGCCTCGACCACGGCCCCGTCCACGTGGACGATGTCGTCGTCGATGAGTATGACGAGTTGCTCTGGCGGCTCCGAGCCCTCTATGGCCTCAAGAACTTCATCGGGACCCGCATCGTCGCCCTGGGCGGCCCGTGGGGCAAATACTCGCCCGAAGCCCCCCAGGTCGCCCGCGAGAAATACCGGTTCAACATCATCGACGTCCCGTATGACCAGATCGCCCCACGCATCCAGGCCGCAAGGGAAAACCGCGACACGGTCGCCGCCGCCCAGCGTTGGACCGACGCATATCTCGCCCTGCCCCACACGACCCTCGCCACCACGAAGGAATTCGTGACGAACGCCTTCGTCCTCTATGGCCTGTTCAAGGACCTGATGCGCGAGCACGATGCCTCGGCCTTCACGATCCGCAACTGCATGAGCACGATCATGCCGATGGCCGAGACGACGCCCTGCCTGACCCTGGGCCTGCTCAACGACGAGGGCCTGATGGCCTTCTGCGAGTCCGATTTCGTCATCATCCCCGCCGGCGTTCTGCTGCGCCACGTCGCGGGCACGCCCGTCTTCCTGCACAACTCGACCTTCCCGCACGACGGGACTGTGACGTGCGCCCACTGCAGCAGCCCGCGCCGGCTCGACGGCAGCCGCTACGAGCCGGCCAAGATCGTCACGCATTACGAATCGGAGTACGGGGCCGCTCCGAAAGTCGAGATGCCCGTCGGCCAGCAGGTGACGTTCCTCGACCCCGAGTACAGCACCGGCCGCTGGCTCGGCTTCACAGGCCTCGTCAAGAGTAACCCGTCCTACGAGATCTGCCGCTCCCAGCAGGACGTCGAAATCCAAGGCGACTGGAAGAAGCTGTGCAACGAAGTCCGCGACTCGCACTGGATGATGGTCTACGGCGACCACGTGAAAGAACTCGCCTACGCCACCCGCAAACTCGGCCTCCAGTGGGCCGACCTGGCGGAATCATAGCGCACGCTACGGTTTCACGGCCCGGTTGTAGATCCGCACGTCGTCTATCAGGCCGGACCAGAAACTGCCGGGAGCGAGCGTGCTACCAGCACCGATGTACAGGCCGCCGGGTGAGCTCGGCAGGTTGGCCTGCGTATCCTTCACCACCTCGACATCATCAACGTAGAGAATACGATTTGAACCATCCCAGACCAGGCCCATGCGGTGCCAATTTCCATCGGTAATCACAGTCTGGGACGTCAGTACGCTTGACTGCCGACCGGCTGATTTCAACTCAGTCCCCAGTATGCCAGCGGGAGCATTCGCCATCAGCCAGTTCGCCCCGCCCGCTTGAGAGAGAATCACCTGTCCAGGTGCCCCGCCCTTGACCCAGACAAAAACACTGAACGGACCTTTGGCTGGGTCCACGACGAACGGGGTCCTGACATAATCATCGATGCCGTCAAGCTGCAGTGCACCGCCCAGTTTGCCGCCGGCCGGCTGCCAGATTGGATCGCCCACCAGCGTGCCGTGGTTTGGCTCAATGCTATCGGCAGCCATCATTCCCGAAGTCTCATCCAGTTTCCAGTACGCGGCCAACGCCGGATCGAGGATTTCCTGCTGCCAGTAGCGCATCAGAACCTCCAGGTCCTTCTCATCGACCTTGCCGTCACCCCAAGGCATCGGCCCGATGTCACAGAGCGTCTCATTTGTACCCCAGTGTTCAATGAGTATGACCAGATCCTTGATATCCACGATTTCATCGCCGTTGAAGTCCACGATCGGAATGATCGGTGCCTGCCAGAGGTCCGCGTTGCCAGTTCCGCCGGGAGGCATGGAAGCGAAATACAGGGTGGAACCATCACCCGAGATGTTCGGCGAAAACTCCCAATCCAAGCTATTGATAACTGGTCCGAGATTCATCGGTTCTCCCCAGGGATCGTTTGTTCTTGCCCTCCTCGTCACCCATATGTCCTGCCCACCATAACCGCCGGGCCGAAATGGCCCAAGCATGTGATCGCTGAAGAATAACATACGGCTGTCGGCGGAGATGTCCGGGCAAGCCTCATTAAGAGAGCTGTTTATTGTGGCCCCTACTGAATTTCGCATAATATAGTGACAGATTTTTCGCATAATATATTGACACCAGCGTTTCGTTCTCGTAGGCTGTCCGCATGGACAGAAAAGGACGAACACGAAGGGACTTCGACGAGTTGGAGAACCGCCGAA
>JAPLMX010000062.1 GCA_026386805.1 Phycisphaerae bacterium
CAGAATGGCCTCTTGTTCCAGAATTCTCCGCGCGGCACATCCACCGCGCCCAGCGCTTTCAGCGGCTCCACCATGGGGCTTCCCCCGTGTCCCGCCTCGCCCACGAGTTGCAGCCCATACCGGTTGAGCACCTCCGAGCCTTTTCGATAGTGATAATCAATCCACAGATCACTGCGGGTCAGCAGAAAATCACGTCGGAACCGCTCACCCAGATCGGTCTCTGCCAACTTCCAGCCCTTCAGCAGTGGCAAGTATGGTGTCGGGTCGTAGCCGCGACGGTTGCAGAATTCCCGTATGAAGCCATCGGTCCAGTCGGCATTCTGGGAGACCTCGATGCTGTCCACTTCCATGTACTTCAACGCGTCCATGCTCTTTCGGACTTCAAGGATCTTGCCGATGATATATTCGAAGTGGCGCCGCGCGGCCTGGGAGTCCATGTGGTCGATCACCAGGCCGACGGAGTTTGGGCTGGGAATCATTAGCTTCTCGCCGGTGTTGGCGCAACCTAATCGTAGGATGACCCACTCGCCGGCAGGCACGTTCCATTTCAGCAGCCCCCTGGCGTCCATTCGGTCGGTCAGGTTGACAACCGACGCCGTACTGTCGATCGTCTTGTTGGTGGTGCAGGGAAAGGCCAGGACAGCCGTGTCCTTGTAATAGGCCGCGGTCGCCTTCGGGAGCACTTGCGACAGGGTCAACGGCCCCTTTACGGTCGTCTCGGTAAACACAAGTCGTTTGAGCCCCCAGTCCGGCGTGACCCAACTGCCACCGGCGTTCCAACTGCTCGATGCGATCAGTCCCAGGCGAAGCCCGAGACGATTGGCTTCATCGATGGCATGCGAGATGGCCTTGATCGACTCCGGACCCAGAAAGGCCGGTCCGTTCGGCACTGCACCCGATTTATTGTTAAGACATTTCACGTCCCAAATCTCGGCCCCGCTCATCCCTTTGTCCTTCATCTCCTCCAATTCGCGGGTGATCTGCGGCAAATCCACGTTGCCGTTGAGCCAAGCCCAGTACGCCCCTGGTCGCGCCTCAATTGGCGGCTCCATGAAATGCTCCGGTGAAAAGACGTTAGCGGTGGGACCAGCTAACAGAGAGTTAACAACGCCAACCCCGAAAACAACCCAAGAAAGAAGAACTCTAAATTTCATAACATACCCTTTCCAAATGGGTTACCTGCCTTTGAACTTCGCGTGAAAATAGTACGTTCCGCTGAGGATGGAGTACCGCGAAGGGATGCAGATCGCGCACGTGGAATGGGCGTCAGTGAAATGCACACCCCGGTCGGCCAGCGCGTCAATGCGCGGCGTCTTAACCCGGCCATCTCCAGGATCGTTTTGCGGTTGCTCCGCCATGACGACGGTGGAAGCGAGCATCGCAAAAACACATGGGAAGATCGCAATCAACCTTTTCATATGTCTTTTGCCTTGTAGTTATTCATGCTTCACTCCATTTGTCCCTAGCGCCTACGCGTAGGTCTACCCCGGACCGCCCGGGGTGTCAATGCTTCAGGTCTCGGTTCTCTCCGTTCGCCAGCCTGCGCCGGATCCGCTGCTGGCTGTCCCGCAACCGGTAGCGTTGGCATCCTCGCCTAATCCAGCAAGAACACCTTACTCTGCACCGGCATCTTCTTCGACTTCTACTTCCCTCACTGAGGGCGCACTCGGTGGATATAGATCCACTTATTCTTCTGTCGTGATGGATATTCCTCAGGGGGCGCAGCCCGTATGGTCCGAATATTCGGTCGCGCCCCAAGTGATTGAGCAGCAAGCACGTTGGGGGAGCCATGAAAGAGGTACTTCGGCCTGCCCGCAAGCCACGTGAGACGGTAGAATGCCGGCCATGGTCCTCCAAACGTGGCAGGTGATTGTCGTGGCGTTGGCCGGTTGGCTCAATCGGCAGCAGCAGGACGTCGTCGGCTTCCTCACAGAAGAGAACCGCGTCCTCCGGGAGCAGCTCGGAGGCAAGCGCGGATTCGGTTCACCGATGACCAGCGTCGTCGGCTTGCCGCCAAGGGCAAGGCTCTGGGCCGGAGACTCCTTGGGGAGTTGTGTACGCTTGTAGCCCCCGAGACCGTGCTCCGCTGGTATCGGAAGCTGATCGCCAGCAAGTACGACAGCAGCGCCAAGCGTGGGGTGGGCCGGCCGCAGGTGAGGCAGTCGGTCGAGCAACTCGTGGTCCGGATGGCCAAGGAGAACGTTTCGTGGGGGTACGGTCGCATCCAAGGGGCGCTGGACAACCTGGGCCATTCGATCAGCCGATCTGCGATAGCTCGTATCCTGAAGGAACACGGCCTTGAACCAGCTCCCCGACGCCGCAAGGGCATGTCCTGGTCGACGTTCCTGAAGTCGCACTGGGAGGTGCTCGCCGCGACCGACCTGTTCACCGTCGAGGTGATGACGCTGCGAGGACTGGTGCATTACCACGTTCTGTTTGTGATCGAGCAGTGCACCCGATGTGTCGAGATCGCTGGGATCGTGCCGGAGCCGGACGGGCGGTGGATGGCACAGGTGGCCCGCAACCTG
>JAPLMX010000109.1 GCA_026386805.1 Phycisphaerae bacterium
ATGGGCCATCAGCAATTGTGGATGCTGGAGGCCAAATTACAGGATGAAACTCAGGAATAAGGTGTTGCCAGGAAGGTCAAGAGCGCGTAGGATTCAGCTTGGAGTGGCCATCGCACCTCCAACTGAGATCGGGGCAACTTCGGTCTCTCAGACTCCCATCAAGAGACCGGTCAATCCGTCTTGCAATGGCAATGAACTTGGCCTGGACATCGTCCTCAAGGCTATCATAGAATTCCTTGCTGGGACGCTTTCCATTTGCCTTTTGGACAAAGTCCACTGGGAAATTGAACTTGCTTGTCAAGCCATCATTCCTAATGACCAGCGTCGCCACTAACTCGATCAGAGTTTATATATATATTAACTGCTTGTCAACACTTTTGTGCGAAGATTCCCCCAAGAACTCAAATTCATGTGGCATTCGTGAAGTCTGATGCTACCGAAGCTCGAAGCGCGGCAATAGGGGAATCAATCGGAGGAATCTTCAGCACAATCACGTAGCGGCTCTGTTTATCGGTCTTTCTGGCACTATGGCCCCATGCGTAGCACTGGACTCGATGAATTCGATGCCTTCGTCGGTGTCCTCCACCTTAAGGAGGCCACGGAGTTCGGTGTCAAATCGACGTTGCCGTAGTTGATGTCGGGTCCAAGATTTTTTCCAGGGCTGTCGTACCGCAGAACTTCAAATTAGGACACTGCCTCTGTTGCGGCGTGCTTGTGAAACCTGTAGAGTGCATCGCTTTTGGTCCGGGCTGTCGCGCAGTCCCGTGACGAGATAGGGTAGAGCATGTTCGATCTGAATTCGACAGGATGGTTCCTCGTGGGCCTTTGCGGCTTTCTGGTCGGCGTGAGCAAGACCGGGTTGCCGGGTTTGGGGATTCTGATCGTGCCGCTGATGGCGATGGCGCTGCCCGAGCACGCGCGCGAGTCCACGGGCGTTATGCTGGGCATGCTCATCCTCGGCGATCTGTTCGCGGCCGGCTATTACCGGCGGGCCGCCGAATGGAAACACGTGCTGCGGATGCTGCCGCCGGCGTTTCTCGGGATCGTGGCCGGTTGGCAGATCATGGAGTTTGTCACGGATAGTCAACTCAAGCGCCTGATCGGTATCATCGTGCTCGCCATGTTGGCCGTCCACTTCTGGCGCACGCGTCTGCAGGGCGAGGATGCCCCGATCCCCACGCAATGGTGGTTCGCCGGGACGCTGGGGTTTGTCGCCGGGGTCACGACGATGATGGCCAACGCCGCCGGGCCGGTTATGGTCGTTTATCTGCTGGCCATGCGTCTGCCGAAGGTGGCTTTCGTGGGCACCAGCGCCTGGTTCTTCTTCGCCGTCAATTGGCTCAAAGTCCCGTTCAGCGCCCAGTTGGCTTTGACGACCGGCGCATCGGTAAAGCTGGGCTTGATAATGCTGCCGCTGATTCTTCTTGGCTCCATTGCCGGCGTCTTCTTCCTGCGGCGTATCCCGCAGAAAGCCTTCAACAGTATCATCCAGCTCCTCGCCGCCGCCGCGGCGATCAAGCTGCTGTTCTGATCTTCGCCTCCATGGCGCAGGAAAACGCCGGGCTCAGAGGCCCGGCGTCGTACGGCTGGTTGGCAGGTTCACTCGGTCTACTTCGGCAGGTTTTCCGGCGGGACGTTGGCCACGTGCAGGTCGGCGTAGATGACCCGCCAGGTTGCCGAGCCGGCCGGCTGGTACCAGAAGATCGGCGCCAGCGGGTCGCCGGAGCGGACGTTCTGCCCGGCGTACCGCCAGGTCCCTCCGGGCAATCGGCCGACAAACACCATACCTCGATACATCACCTGCGGCTGCCGCTCGGCTCCGTAGGCGGGCGCGTACGGGCCGACGAATTTTCCCTCGCGGGCCATCTGTACGGCGACCTTGGCAATCTCGACCCCACTGACGTTCGGCGGGAAGGTGGCATCGACCGTCCAGTTGGTCCACAGACGCAGGAACTCGACGAAATCCTGCTCGCCGACCTGGGAGGCGTCCGCCGAGACTTGCACCGGGACATACCCCGCCGGCGGCTGGAGAGTGAAAAATGAGTCGTCCAACAGGACGTCAAGCTGGAAATCGCTCAAGATCATGCTCATGCCCGGGGCGCTGGCGAATTCCAGCTCGGCGCGGACGAGCTGACCGGTCTGGGGATCGATCCAGACCGTTGTCGTCGCATCGTCCTCGCGGACGACGAAGCCGTCGAGTGTGCGGCCGTCCATCTCCTGGCGTCCCAGGGCCTGGCTCGCCTGCGCCGGCAGGGCCCGGAGTCTCTCGACCGTCGCCCAGGGGTCCTTGGCGGGGTCATCCGGCACGTTGGTTATCTCGAACACGACGTAGCTTTTCGTCGGCGGGACCAAGCTGATGCCTTTGGCCCCGGTGGCGGTTGCTTCAACCACGGTGATGTAGCCGTCGGCCGTGGTGGTCCGGAGGTGGCCGGTGTCTCGGTACGCGAAGTCCATCCGTACGGTTGGCATGCTCTCCACACCCGTCTTCGTGACCAGGCTGTAGGTCAGAGTATGGGCCTTGTGCAGTTGATCCACCACTTTGGCATAGGTCTTGCCAGCCCCGTCGCCGGTGAACAGGCTCAGACCGAGGATTACGGCCAGGGCGACTACTGCCGCCACGGCCAATCTCATCGTTCGATTCGTCATGATCGTTCTCCCGAAAAGCGCCACGCGGGCTTGCACCCCGCGGCGCGGTTGATCCTTGCTTTGTGTTTGGGCCGCCCGCAAAACCGCGCGGTTGGCCGATTCGATCGCTTGCTCCTCTACCGGCACGGCGGCCATGCCCTGAGCACAGTCGAGCAGTCGTCTGAGCTGTCCTACCGCCTCCTGGCATGGTTCGCACTGCCGGACATGCAACTCGATCTCACGAGCCTCATTGGAGGACAACTCGCCCAGCACGAATCGGACGAGTTGTTCATTGGTTGTAGTGTGAGGATTCATGATTCACCGTCATTATTGACTGAGGTACTCATGCAGCTCGCGGGCCAGCCGCAGCACGGCCCGATGCAAATGGACGCGGACGGTTGGCTCGGAGCAATCCATGATCTTCGCGATCTCGGCCGCACCCAGCCCTTCCAGACGCGACAAGACAAACGCATCGGCCTGGCGTCGCGGCAGCCGGGCGAGGGCCGCCGCCAGCTTCTGCTGCAATTCCTCGGCCTGCAACACATCATCGGGGCCGTTTGTCGTGACGCCGTGAGGCGTTTCTTGGAATGCCCTTACGGGCACACTACGAACAGGCTGCCGCGCCACTTCCAGAGCTTTTCGCACGGTCGCACGGTACAGGTACGCCGGCCAGTTCACACTGCCGTTGTACCGGTGCCAGCGGCGCCAGATGGCCAGGAAAACCTCCTGATGGACATCGTGCGCCAGACTCGCATCGTGCAGCACGTGCAGCGCCGTGCGCAGGACCTGCGGGCCATGTTCCTGGACCAGGTTTTCAAAGGACTTCTGTGACACAGTTGCTGCTACCTCCCCGAGAAGCCGGTTCGAGCCGAGGCCCTGCTGCATGCAGCTTGAGATCTCTACCCATATAGAGGTCCGCACGACCCGGATCGTTTACAGGAAAACGCACTGGCGATTCTATCATGACGGGCGGGCGGCGTGGTGAAATTGGGTTGCCAAAGTGCGGCCCGCGACCCATTATGGGCTCCATGTTGGAGCGAAAGAACCATGACAGCCTCGATCAGGCGCGAGAGCGCATGCTCCGGCATGATCTGCGCGGGCGGGATATCACCGATCCGGAGGTTTTGAGAGTCATGGCGGAGGTTCCGCGCGAGGAATTTGTGCCCTCGGAGGAACGCTGGCGGGCCTATGGGAATGGGCCGCTGCCTATTGGCGAGGGGCAGACGATCTCTCAGCCATACATCGTCGCGCTGATGACGCAAGTGCTACGCGTGAATCGCGACTGCGAGGTCCTGGAAGTGGGGACCGGCAGCGGGTATCAGACGGCGGTCCTGGCTCGCCTGGCCAAGCGGGTCTTTACGATCGAGAGGTCGCTCGATCTGTCGGCAGCCGCCCAGGCCGTCCTGAAGAAGCTGGGGATCGACAACGTGGAGTTTCGCGTCGGCGACGGCAGTTGCGGCTGGCCTGAGGAGCGGACGTTCGACCGGATCATCCTCACGGCCGCCGTGCCGGAATTCCCCCAGCCCCTTGTGGCGCAGCTCGCGGAGGCCGGCGTAATCGTTGCCCCCGTCGGCCAAACCTCCGTGCAGGAGCTTGTCGTCGCCGAAAAGCATCACGGCAAGCTGATCGAAAACCACGTCTGCGGCTGCCGATTCGTGAGGCTCATCGGTCAGCACGGCTTCTTCGATTGACGATTTGCTATTTACGATTTACTATTTGGTATTCATGTGGGTGAGCGTTGGGAGGATGGCGCATTACCACATCGTAAGTAGTAAATCGTAAATTATGGACGCCGCTGTTCAGAAACAGACCGATAGCAGGGACGCGATGACCGCCTCGATGGCGGTGCAGTACCTCAAGGGGGTCGGGCCGGCGCGGGCGGAGGTCTTTGCCAAGCTCGGCGTGCACACGGTCGGCGAACTGCTGGAGTACTTCCCGCGCGACTGGGTCTTCGCGCCGGGACCGATCAAGATCGGCCAGATGCGGGCGGAGGAGCCCGCGACGATCATCGGCCTGGTGGAGTCGGTCGATTTCCTGAGTCAGCGCCGGCCGCCGATGTTTGAGGCCATTGTCGCCGACGAGACGGGCGTCTGCCGGATCGTGTGGTTCAATGGCGGCTATTTGCGGAACCAAGTGCGGCTGGGCCAGGTGATTGTGGCCTCCGGCAAACCCAACGTCTATAAGCACCAGCTTCAGTTGACCAATCCCAAGTTCATGATGGCCGAGGAGCCGCAGCCCGGGAGCCCCCACGCTGAGCCGGACAAGCACTTCAGCGGCGGCGTCTACTCCGCCAGCGGCCGCCTGAGCAGCCGGCAGATCAAGCAGATCATCCTGCCCGTACTGGACCATCTGGACGAATTGGTGGACGAGTTCTACGATGACAGTTGCCGCAAGGAAGCCGGGCTGATCGGCCGCCAGGACGCGTTCGCCTGGATTCACATGCCGCCCGATGAGCACAAGCTCGCCGAGGCCCAACGCCGGCTCAAGTTCGATGAGCTGTTCCTTATGCAACTGGGTCTGGGCCTGCGGCGCTATCGGACGCAGCACGACGCCTCCGCCACGCCGTGCACGCTGACCGAGGAGATCGACAGCCGGATTCGTAGGCGGTTTCCCTTCCTGCTGACCGAGGATCAGAACACCTGCATCGCGGACATCGCCGGGGATATGGGCCAGACCAGGCCCATGAATCGCCTGTTGCAGGGCGACGTTGGTTCCGGCAAGACCGTGGTTGCGCTCTACGCCGCTCTGCTGGCCATCGCGAACAAGACGCAGGTTGCCATCATGGCGCCGACGGAAATCCTCGCCTCGCAGCACTTCCTAAGCATCGAGCGATATCTCAAGGATAGCCAGGTCCGGCGTGTCCTGATCACCGGGGGCCTGACCGGCAAGAAGCGCGACGAGCCGCTCGCTCGGATCAAGCAGGGCGAGATGGACATCGTCGTCGGCACCGTCGCCTTGCTCCAGAAGGACATCGAGTTCCAACATCTGGGCCTGGTCGTCATCGACGAGCAGCACAAGTTCGGCGTGCACCAGCGGGCCGAGCTGCGTAAAGACGGCGCCCCGCATTGCTTGGTCATGACCGCCACGCCCATTCCGCGCACGCTGGCCATGACCGTGTTCGGCGACTTGGACGTGTCCATCATCAAGCACTGTCCTCCCGGCCGGGGCGAGGTGGTCACGCGCGAGGTCGATCCCCAGGACCGCCGGCGGGCCTATGACTTCATTCGCGACCGGCTGCGGGCCAGGAAGCAAGCCTATTTCGTGTACCCGCGGATTTCCTCGGTGGAGGAGACTAGCAAGGAAATCGCCGCGGCCACGGAGGCGTGGAAGGAGCTTTCCGAGCGGGTCTTCCCCGAGTTCCAGGTCGCGCTGTTGCACGGGCAGATGCCCTCGGCCGAAAAGCAGCGGATCATGGCCGGCTTTCGCAAGGGCGCCATCGATGCGCTGGTCTCCACGGTCGTGATTGAAGTGGGCGTGGATGTGCCGAACGCGACGATCATGGTCATCGAGTCGGCCGACCACTTCGGCCTGGCCCAATTGCACCAGCTTCGCGGCCGGATCGGGCGGGGCGAGTCCAAGTCTTACTGCCTGCTGTTTGCCGAGACGGACAACGAGGTCGCCAAGAGCCGGCTCGAAGTGATGGCCCGGACCAATGACGGCTTCGAGATCGCTGAGCAGGACCTGCGCATTCGCGGGCCGGGCGAGCTGTTCAGTGCCCGCCAGCACGGCCTGCCCGATTTGAAAATCGCCAATATCATCGACGACTACGATCTGCTCGTGATCGCCCGCAGACACGCGTTCGAGCTGGTTTCCAAGGACCCCACCTTGGCCCAGCCCGAGCATCGCAGCATCCGCCGGGCGCTGCTGGCCAAGTTCGGTGACTCCCTCGGCCTGGCCGACGTCGCCTGAGGCAGGCATTTCCTATCCTGTCATCCTGAGCGTCAGCGAAGGATCTGGGCCGAGCAGGTGAGAGGCGTTGGTTCCATTCGTTGGCCAGATGCTTCACTCCGTTCAGCATGACAAGGGCGCGAACTGCTTCGCCGTAGAATGCCGTCGCACAGCGCGAAGTAAGGCTGTGCGATTTTGTTGGCATCCGGTCGGCGAAGAGTGTACAAGGGCTTCTTTGCCGGGCAGCGGCGCCAAGATAGTACGGTATGAAGATAGCTTACAAGAACAGCACGCTCGAACAGGTGTTGACGGGGGTCAAGGCCGCAGCATCGGCCACCATCGTGGCGTCCTTCGCCCTTTCATTCGGCTTCTATGAGCCTCCTTTGCCCACTCGGCTTCTGGCCGGCGTTCTTACCGGGATGCTGTTCATCTTCGTTGGCGGCAAGATGATTCGCTTTTTCAATGCTCAGTCGAGGCGCGAGTACCTCGTCGCCAACTGGTACGAAATCCCCATGCTGATGGCGTTGGTCGTTATCTTGGTGGGGGCCGGACGATGGTTCGGCCGGACCGAGCCAGGCCAGATCCAGCACTGGGCGATCGCCCTGTACCTGATTGTCGATGTAACGATCAAGTTCTTCATGGTCTGCGTCCGCCTGGCGGCCACGGGCAAAGACCCGACCCGAGTGCTGGTGGCCAGCTTCATCGTTCTGATTCTGACCGGCGCGTGCCTGCTGATGTTGCCGAAGGCGACGCCGGGAAGGGCCTCTTTGCCGTTCGTCGATGCGCTTTTCACTTCCACCAGCGCCACCTGCGTGACAGGTTTGGCTGTCAAGGATACCGGCGCCGACTTCACGCTGATGGGCCAATTGGTCATCCTTGCCCTGATTCAGCTTGGCGGGTTGGGCATCGTCGTTCTCGGTGCGGTTCTGGCCTTGCTCTTGGGACAGGCGCTCAGCGTGCGGGAATCCGCCGCCATCCAGGACTTGCTCAGCGAAGGCACGCTCAGTCGCATCAACAGAATGGTGGTCTTTGTCTTTATCGCGACCGCCCTGATCGAGCTGACGGGCGCTGTGGCCCTGCTGCACCTGTGGGATGATGTCCCCGGACGGGTCCTGGATGTTCACCATCAGTGGTACTACAGCGTCTTCCATTCCATCAGCGCTTTCTGCAACGCGGGTTTTGGCCTGTTCGGCGACAGCCTCATCAGCTACAACCGGTGCTGGGAGGTGTACCTGGTGATCTGTCCCCTGATCGTTCTTGGGGGGCTGGGCTTTGGCGTGTTGTACGACTTGGGTGGCGTCATCCTGGACAGGACCCTGCGCATCTGTAAAAGGTCGATTCACAGACGCTGCCCCGTCTTCCAGCAGGGGCCCAGGCGGATGTGGCTGCAGACGAAGATCGTCCTGGCTGTGACCGTCTGCCTCATCGTCGGAGGGATGCTGGCCCTGTTTGCCTTTGAGAAATTGACCGGCCAAGGCCCCGCCGCCAGAGACTTCAGCCTCCTGGATGCGCTGTTTCAGTCCGTCACGGCCCGGACCGCCGGGTTCAACACGGTGAACATTGCGGCCCTGTCCGATGCCGGCAAGTTCCTCCTGATCCTGCTGATGCTCATCGGCGGCTCGCCCGGCGGTACGGCGGGCGGAATCAAGACCGTGACCTTCGTCGTGATCCTCATGGCCGTGGTCGCCACGCTCCGCCGACGGGAAGACGTCGAGATCTTCAATCGCTCGATCCGTCTCCTGATCGTCCGCCGGGCGATCACCGTGGCCGTGCTTTTCGTCGTGGCTCTTTTCGGGGCAACGCTGGGCCTGTGCATCACGGAGGCGTCGAGTCACTTCACCATGATGCAGATATTCTTCGAGGTCGCCTCGGCCCTGGGCACGGTCGGCCTGTCGACCGGCATCACGCCCTCTTTGACGACGGCGGGCAGATTCATTATCATCTTGGTGATGCTCACGGGCAGACTCGGACCCCTGACGTTGCTGGCGGCCCTGGCGTTCAATGCGAAGCCGGTCCGGTACAATTATCCGGATGAGGCCATCGTCGTCGGCTGACGGGGTCGTACAACAAGAAACATGAGGTTGGTTATGCGTCGCTTTGCGGTCATTGGATTGGGTCGATTCGGACAGAAGCTGGCCATCGCCCTGGCGATGAGCGGTGCGGAGGTCATTGCCATTGACAAGGAGAGGGACCAAGTGGAGCTGATTCGCGACCAGGTGGCCCACGCCGTCCGGCTGGACAGCACCGATATGGAAGCCCTCCGGTCGCAAGGCATCGACAAGGTGGACGTGGTGACCGTGGGGATCGGCCAGGGCACCGCTCAGGGCTTTCAGGCGGCGGTCCTGACCGTCGTTAACCTCCGCCAGATGGGGGTCGAGCAGATCTACGCCCGGGCGGAAAGTCTGGCCGCCGGTGAGGTCTTCTCGAAGGTCGGCGCCACCGAGGTCATCTATCCGGAGATCGAATCGGCCGAGCGCTGGGCCTACAAGCTGATCGCCCCGCAGATCGGCGAGAAGATCGACTTTGCCCCCGGCTACAGCCTCGCCCGCATTGAGGCCCCGGCCAGCTTTGGCGGCCGGACCGTCATGGATTTGCAGCTTCGCCAAAAGTACAACGTCAATCTCGTGCTTATTAAGCGCAACAGCGAAGCTTGGGGCCGCAAGACAGAACGAGACTCCATCATCAACGTCCCCGCCCCCGACACGATCGTCCAGGAAGGCGACATCCTCATGATCGCCGGCTCCGACGCCGACCTGGCCCGCTTGCCGCAGGAGTAACGACAGAATTGGCTTTGTTCTTCCAAGCCTCCTTTTGGGGCCAAATTCCTCCTAACTCTTGTTCCCGCAAACACTTATTTCCCATAGTGGCCTCTCGCCAATTGGCTTTGTTTCGCACGGCAGGCGCGGAGGTCGGGCCGACAGGGACGCGGCAATTGGCTTTGTTTCGCTCGCTTGGTCCCCCCGGCGACCCCGGCGGCTCCGCCACCCCCACCCGCCGCTGTCCGTGCGAATTGGCTTTGTTTGGCGCGGCCGGGCGGGGCGGATATCCCCGGCCCCTGCATACGCCCGCGGCAGCCGCGAATTGGCGGTTTACCGGGTCTCGTAGGATGGGCTTTAGCCCATGCGGCCCTCTCCGATCCGGGGCGCCGGCCCCGGGCCTGCCGTTGGAGAAATTGGCTTTGTTTCGCACGAATCTTCACCGCCGAGGCACGGAGAGCTTGGCGCGGCCTCGGCTCGACTGAGCTCGTCGCTCGACCCGGAGGCTCTCGACGGGCCGAAGTCCGGCCGCAACGCAAACCGTGATAGCCGAAAGAAATGTCATCTCCGCGCAGGGCTTGCCCTGAGCGACAGCCGAACGGGCGGGGAAACGAAAGAAGGCGAAAGAAGGGATAAGCGGAGTTGGCTCCCATCGTCGGCCTGGAAATACAGGTACTTCGTTCTCACACGGAGCCACAAAGCCACAGAGTTGGGACGACTCTTGCGTGTCGCTCGTCTTCGTGCCCCATTCGCTATTCACTTTTCAAATGTGACTGCATGACAATAGTTGAATGTATATCATACAGGTTCCGAGAAAGACTGTCAAGGGCAATCTCGATATGACAGAAGCTGCTCTGGACCGCGCCTGGGCGACGGTAATTCTCCCTTCATTTCTTGCGTCTGAGTGCCGGGACGCGGAGGACGGCCAGTCACGTTGTTTATCCGGTAGAGTAGAGGACTGAGCGACTGATGGCCGCTCAGTCCCCCCTCCTCGAACCGGACGGGCGGATTTCCCGCATCCGGCTCTCACGGATCGTTCGTCGCTGGGCTGTCACAGCTTCACCAACCGCTTTTGCAGCGG
>JAPLMX010000201.1 GCA_026386805.1 Phycisphaerae bacterium
GCAAAGAAGGTCCGAAATCGGTTGGCACGGGAATCGAGCCGTAGGTGCAGTCACGAGGGATGGCCTTTGGGGCCATTCGACTTCGCGACAGACTTCCAATGAGGCTGTCGGCCAAAATGCAATTCTCTCTCAGGCTCTGACCAGACTGGAGCTGATCGTGGATGGCCGACAGAACCGCGTCTACATCCGCAGCAAGCAGGATTACTCGAAGAAGTACGACTACAACCGGGCCGGGGCGGTCTTTCTGCCGGCGGATAGCCAATCCGCCGATTTGCTGGCCAAGGTCTTGGATGGGGGGCCTGCCTACGAGGCGGGCATCCGCGACGGCGACAGACTCCTGCGTGTGAGCGGACGGGACGTCGCCGGCTGGCAAACGGATCCCAACGGGTGGATGAGTGATACCTCAACGTTCGAGCAGCCGGCCGGTACGAAGGTGGCTCTGACCGTTATGAGAGATACCCATCCGATGGAGGTGACGGTCGTCCTGAGGGAGCTGTTGCCGGTCGAGGCAACGCCGCCTCCACGTCAGGAAGACCAGGCGAGCCTGTCGCCCCAGGAGACTCGGTAGATCGCACGCTCCTCGATCTTGTCTGACTCCCCGCAACCTCGTTAGAATGCCGGAGGTCCGGAATCGCCGGACACGCATGGACGTTCCAACCTCGGAGGATCGCCAAACTTGAAGGAGATGATGATGGGTGGTCGATTGGTGTGGTGGATTGCGTCTGTGTTTGTCGTCGGCATTCCCAGCCTTGCCGCTCGTGGCTCCGTCACGGATGTTACGGTGGACGGGGCCAAGCGGTACCAGACGATGGAGGGCTTCGGCACGTGCCTGATCGCATGGGCCGATCGGTTCCGCAGTCTCTACCGCACGGAGGAATTTCAGAAAATCTACGTCGAGGGCGTCGGATGCAACATGCTCCGCGTGAACATGTGGGGACCGACCTTCGAGAAGCCGGCGGAGGACTGGACCCAGATCCGCGGCGACGATTTCGACATGAACGCCGACGGCGGCCGGCCCCAGATTTTCGTCGACTTCGGCCGGGGGATTCGCAAGCTCGATCCGGGCATCAAGGTCGTCGGGACGGTCTGGAGTCCGCCGGCCTGGATGAAGGTGAACCAATCCATCACGGATACGAAGTCCAGCGCCATTCGCGCCGGTGGCTACGGCGGCAACGATAACCGCGTGGACCCGAAGTACTTCCGGCACTTCTGCAAGTGGATGGTGGAATATGTGAAGCTGCACGACAAGCAGGGCGTGCCCTTTTGCGCCGTCAGCCCCGGCAACGAGGTGCAGTTTTCCCAATCGTTCGAGAGCTGCGTCTGGGACGGCAAGGACTTCGCCGCCATCGTCGTGATGCTCCGCGAGATGCTCGACGCCGAGGGCTGCGGCCGCGTGAAGATCTTCGGCCCCGAGACGATGACCAGCCACCTGTATGAAGGTGGCTCGGGTTCCTACGTCAAAGCTGTGCGGGACAATCCCAAGGCCCTGGAGGCCCTCGGCGTCTTTGCCACGCATGGCTATGAGGATGGCGTCAAGCCCGAGATGTCAGCCAATTCATCCCGCCAATTCTGGGACCTGATCCAAGATACCGGCAAGCCCTTCTGGATCACCGAGGGTGGCACCGGTGGCCACGATTGGCCCGCCCCCATTCAGCAGGGTGTCGGCAACGCGCTTCACAACGCGCTGGTGGCCGGCAACTGTTCAGCCTTCGTTCCCTGGCAGATCACGGAGGGCACCAAGAGCATTCACGCCCTGATGGTGATGAACACGTACACGCCGAAGACTTACACCGCCATGCACTACACCAAATTCATCCGGCCCGGCGCCCGGCGCATTGACGCCCAGCCTGGATTCGGCACCGTTCAAGTGGGCGCGTTCCTGCATGAAAAAGACGGCGATCTGACCGTCGTAGCCCTCAACCCAACCGACCAGGAGCAGTCCCTGACTCTGACTTTCCGCAATCTCAGTGGCCTTGCTTTGTTGCAGGCATATCGCACCTCCGCCTCCGAGAACCTCAAGGACGTGGGCGACGTGGTGGTCAAGGATGCCAAGGCGGCTTTCCCAATGACGGCCCAGAGCATCGTCACATTCTCAGGCAAGATCGCTCCGTAGGGCAAGCTGCGTCCGTCTGTGCTGGCTGGAGGGAAGCTCCGCGCGTGTACATGGGGCTCGTCTGCCAAAGATCGCCTTGAGTGAATCCGGCCGTTCTGGTAGGATCACGCGGAGTCAATATTTGCGATTTGAGATTCCGCGTGAGCTTGTCGTTCTTCAACCGCAAATCGTAAACCTTAAATTGGAAATCTTCTATGGATGTACTGCTGATCGGCGGCGGGGGGCGTGAACACGCGATGGCGTGGAAGCTGCGGCAATCCAAGCAACTTGGCAAGCTCTACATCGCACCCGGCAACGCCGGCACGGCCCAGTGCGGCGAGAACGTCGAGATCAAGGACAACGATATCCCTGCCCTGGTGGATTTCGCCAAGCAGAAAAGAGTTGGCTTGGCCATCGTAGGGCCGGAGGAGCCGCTGGCCAAGGGCCTGGTCGATGCGATGGAGGCCGCCCAGATCAAGGCGTTCGGCCCCAACGCCGCGGCTGCCCAGCTCGAGGCGGACAAAGCCTTCTCCAAGCAGTTGATGCGGGCCGGAGCGATCTCGACCGCCGAGGGGCGTGTCTTTGACCGGTTCAGCGACGCCAAGGCGTATATCGCCAGCCGGGATGAGCCGGTGGTGATCAAGGCGGCGGGACTGGCCAAGGGCAAAGGGGTGATCGTCTGCGACGATCCGGCCGAGGGCATTCTGGCCGCCGAGAGGATCATGGTCGACCGGATCTTTGGGGCCGCCGGCGCCAGAATTGTCGTGGAGGATATGCTGCTCGGCGAGGAAGCTTCGATCCTGGCGTTTGTCGACGGCCACAGCATCTACGTGATGGAGTCTTCCCAGGACCACAAGCCCATCGGCGACGGCGATACGGGTCCCAACACGGGCGGCATGGGCGCTTACAGCCCGGCCCCGATCATCACCGACGACATGATGGTCCGGATCAGCCGCGAGGTCCTCGTGCCCACCGTCGATGCGATGAACCGCAACGGCACACCCTTCAAAGGCGTCTTGTATGCGGGCCTGATGATTACCAGCGGCGGGCCGAGGGTGCTCGAATTCAATGTCCGCTTCGGCGACCCGGAGACGCAGCCGATCCTGATGCGGCTCCAGAGCGATCTGTTGGAGGTCTTTCTGGCGGTTTGCGACGGCAAGCTGGAGGACGCTTTTCTCAAGTGGGACCCGCGACCGGCGGTTTGCGTCGTGATGGCCTCCGGCGGGTATCCCGGCGATTATGAAAAGGGCAAGGTAATCACCGGTTGGAAAGAAGCCGAGGAATTGGACGATGTGGTCGTTTTTCACGCCGGCACCCGGCAGCGAAACGGTGACGTTGTCACCAACGGCGGCCGCGTCCTCGGCGTGACGGCCCTGGGGACGAACGTGGCCGCGGCGAAGGCCCGAGCCTATGAGGCGGTCGACCGGATTCACTTCGACGGCGCCTACTGCCGCCGCGATATCGCTGACAAGGCGATTGGGCGGAAACGGTGAGAAGGTATGATTCTAAGGTATGATTTAGGATTGAAGATTGGCCGGTGGATCCTGAATCTTAAATCATAGATCTCAAATCGTAAATCTTAAGTTCAACTATGCCACGCGCTACGATCCTGGATATGACAGCGGATGCGAGCCGGATACGACGGCGGCGCCGGATTCTCATCGGCTTGCTGACGGTGGTCGGTGTCATCGCGGCACTGGCGGCCGGGGTGGGCGTTTGGTTATATCGGGCCTTGCCGCGGATCGCCGCCGCGGAAATTGGCCGCCTGCTGAACGCCCAGGTCGAAACGGGGGCGTTCTACCCTCACCGCGACGGGTCGGTCACCGTCATGGGCCTGGTGATCCGGCCGAAACAGGGACCATCGCTCTACGATAACACGATCCTGCGGGCCGAGCACGTCTACGCGAAATTCAACCGGCGTAGCCTGATCCGGCTGTCGCCCCGCGTGACGGCCCTCGGCATTGAAGACTTCCTGCTGGACGCACAACTGGACCTCGACACCGGGCGGTGGAACCTCGGCTCGCTGCGGTTCAACGCCCCGCGCGGCGGGGGCGGCGACGTTCCCATCATCCGCCTGGTGCGCGGCAAGCTGCGGTACTGCAAGATCTCCGGCGGCGAGCAGGCCGTCGTCATGTCCATTCCCGTGGAGGTGCAATTCGAGCGCGATGCCAACGGCAACCCGGGCTATGCCTTCGAGATCAAGACCGCCAAGCTCTCCGGCGGCTACGGCGAGAGCCACTTGGAGGGCCATTGGCGGCCGCCGGCGGCGTCCGTGGGGCCGGGGGAGCTCACGGTGGCCGGCGGGCTGTCCTCGACGGACATCCCTTCCCTCGAACGGGCGTGGGCCATCGATCTCCTGGCGGGAGTGCTCCGGTACGGCAGCGATGGGAAATATTCGCTGGACCTGAGCATGAAGGACCTGCATGGCAAGCATGCGCCGGAGGTGGACATGCTGCGCTTCCTTGCGCCGGCCGCCGTGGCAGGGTCCGGGCCGATGCAGAGCCTCCGGGAGTTCTTCGCCGAGTACCAGCCGACCGGCACTGTGGGGTCGATCACGATCAAGGCCGGCGGCAACCTCAAGAGACTGGAGGATAGCGACATCGAGGGCAAGCTCGTCTGCAAGGACATCTCGGTCTGCGACAGTGAGTTCCCCTACCGGCTCGATCACCTGACCGGCGAGCTGGAATTCACGCAGTCCAACATGTGTGCGAATCAGCTCGTAGGCAAGCACGGACCCGTCGAGGTGTGCATCGACGGTTGGACGAAGGGGGCCGGCGACGACCGGCAGTACCAGTATCGAATCACCAGCCGCAACATGCTTCTGGACCAGGCCCTTTACGCCGCCCTGGACCCCAACCAGAAACGCCTGTGGGACACCTTCCGGCCGACCGGCACGGTCGGTGTTGATTACCGGCTGGCGCGAACCTCTCCGACGAACAATCGCTTGTATCTGTCCGTGGACCTCAACGACGTGACGGCCGCCTTCCAGGACTTACCGTACCCGCTCGCCGGACTGACCGGAAACCTGTTCTTCGATCGCGACAGCGTCACGCTGACCGACGTCGTCTCTCAGGCGGCCGGCCGGCAGATTCGTATGAGCGGCAAGGTGACGGAACGCTCCGGCGGCACGCCCCTGTGCTATCTCTCGATCGACGCCAAGGATCTCCCGCTCGATGGCACGCTGCGAGACGCCTTGCCGGCGCGGCACCGCGAGCTGTACAGCCGGTTCGATGTCAACGGACTGGCCGACATCCGGGTGCGGGTGTTCAGCATGGACGACGCGAACGGCTTCGCCCCCTCGGGAGCTATCCCGGCGGCCCATCCCGGGCTGGCATTGAAATCGCGGGAGAGGGACGCCCGCGCCGCCTTCTCCGTCGCAGGTCCCAACCGCGTCGGTCCCGCCGATTCGAAGGCGTTTCGGCGGGTCAGCTTCCTGGCCGATGTTTCCTGCAAGAAGGGCTCCCTGAAGCTGCTCTCGGCCCCTCCGGAGCCTTCTCGTCAACCAGGGGGGCAAGTGACGAGTCCCGTGGAGCCGGCGTCGCCCGTCGTGCGAGCGCCGCTGGTGGTCTCGAATATCACGGCCGAGGCGACGATCACACCGGATTCGATGAGCATTCGCAAACTCGAGGGCCGGCACGGCCGCAGTCCCGTGGCGATGACCGGGGGTGTCCTGTTCGGCGCAGACGACAAGCTCAAGCAATGCCGCATGAAGATCACGGCCCAGCAGGTGTCCCTGGGTCCGGCGACGATCGGCCTGCTGCCGCCGGCCGTGGCGAGTCAGGCCGCCGCCTTTCACCCCGAGGGGGACGTGAACCTGGTCGTGGAGCTGAACAAGGCCGATAGCAACGAACCGCCGGAGTATACGGTCGTGATGGATTGCCTGGGAGATAAGATCAATCACGAGCGATTCCCCTATCCCCTGCAGGATGTTCGGGGGGCCGTCACGTTCGCGAAGGACAGCATCGTGTTCCAGGGCATCACGGCCAGGCCGCTGGACGGCCCGATTTCGGATTCCGGATCGCAGCAGACCATCGATGCCAATCCGCAATCCGCAATGTTGTCACCCCGGACTCCGATCCGGGGCCGCAATCTGAAATCGATGATCCAGGTCGATGGCGCTGCGACTGTGGCGGACGGCAAGCCTGGCAATGGCTCTTTCACCGTCAAGGCGACGGACATGCTCTTCACGGAGAGCCTGGGCGGCGCACTGCCCAAGACGTTGGCCGGTCTGTATCGCGAGCTGTCGCCCCAGGGATCGTTCGATCTGGACCTAACCACGCTGAAGATGTCGAAAGACGCTTCCGGCGAGGCCCTCGTGGAGTTCGCCGGCAAGGCCAGCCTCAGAACCTGTAACCTGAGGGTTTCCGGCGCCGCGATGGAACTGGCCGGGACCTTGGAGGCCCAAGGCTCATACAGCACCAAGCACGGGTTCTCCAAGGGCCATGCCCGGCTGGCCGCCGAACAGTTCGTGGTCAAAGGCAAAACGGTCACCCACGCCGACGTCGAGGCGATTTACGATCCGAACGCACAGAAATGGACGGCCGAGAACTTCGTCGGCGACTGCTACGGCGGGAAGCTGCTGGGGAGCCTGGAGATCGGCAAAGCCCAAAACAGAGGACAGGGGACAGAAGAAGAGAAGGCAGGAAGGGAAGAAGGCAAGAACTCGCCTCTTACTTTCTCACCTTCTGATCTTCTTGGTTCGTCGCCGTTCTCGGGTCTGGAGTACCAGCTCCGGCTGGCGCTCGACGACGTGGATCTGCAACAGTTCCTCATGGCCGGCGGAAAGAGGGACAGTAGGGAGGAGCGGGAGCTGCTGTCGTCCGTCATCCGCTCTTCGTCCTCCGCCTCCAGCGGCACGATGGATGCTGCGCTGAGTCTTCGCGCCCGGATGGGGGAGTCCAAAAGCGACGAGACGCACGTCGTCGCCGCCGGCGCGGGTGCCCCGCCGCGCAGCCCCGACGCGCAGCGGCGCGGAGTCTGCCACATCGATATCACGAATATGCAGGTCGGCAAGGTCTCGCCCCTGGGCAATGTCCTGTCGGTGCTGCGCCTGAACGAGCCGACGGACTACGCGTTCGAGCGAATGCGGATCGATTCCTATATCCGGGCCGACAAGTTGTTGATTTCGAAGCTCGATTTGTCCGGTAAGAGCGCCGCCTTCACCGGCTCCGGCACGATGGACCTGCCCACGGATGAGATCAACCTGACGTTGACGGCCCGCGGCCAGCGCGTGGCGGCGGCGGGACCCTCCGTGCTTCAGTCCCTCACGGAAGGCCTCGGCATCGCCGTCGTCCGTATGGAAGTCACCGGCAAGGCTGGCAGTCCCCATGTCCAGACCAAGGCCCTGCCCGTGATCGAGGACTCCCTGAGAATCCTGGGCACGCCGGAAGAGAACAGAAAAGGGAAGAAGGAGAAAAAGTGAGAAGAGTGAGAAGAGTTGAAGGGCAGTGATGATGCACGCCGATAGCATGTTAAACCGCAGGATGTTTTTACGGATGGCATCGGGTTCGGCGGCAGTTTTGATTGCGGATTTGAGCCCTGGTGCGAATCCGCAATCCGCAATCCGCGATCCGAAATCGGCTCGGCCCAATTTCCTCTGGATCAGCACGGAGGACATCAATCCCGATCTGGGCTGCTATGGCGACAAGTACGCCGTGACACCGAGCATCGATCGATTGGCTGCTCAGGGCGTGCGATACGACAATGTCTTCTCCCATTCCGGCGTCTGTGCCCCGACGCGGTCGGGGATCATCACTGGGATGTATCCCACGACCCTCGGCACGCACCACATGCGGTGCCAGGGCGTCCCGCCGGACTACGTCAAGTGCTTCCCGGAGTACCTGCGGGCGACGGGCTATTACTGTACGAACAACGCCAAGACCGACTATCAGTTCGACCCGCCGCTGACGGCTTGGGACGAGTGCGGCAATAGGGCACACTGGCGAAATCGCCCGAAGGACAGGCCCTTCTTCGCGGTCTTCAACATCCTGACGACCCATGAGGGCCAGATCCGCGACCGCAGCCAGGCGATGAGCAAACGCCTCGACAGTTTGGGCTCCGAGGAGCGGCACGACCCGGCCAAGGCCCAGTTGCCGCCGTACTACCCGGACACCCCCAAGGTCCGGCAGGATTGGGCCCAATACTACGACCTGATCACGCTCATGGATAAGCAGGTCCAGGGTCTATTGGATCAGCTTGAGGCCGACGGTCTGGCCGAGGACACGATCGTCTGGTTCTGGGGCGACAACGGCCGGGGTCTGCCACGGGCCAAACGATGGCTTTACGATTCCGGCACGCGGGTCCCGCTGATCGTGCGTGTCCCCAAGAAGTGGCGCGAGCTCACCATGCCGAGCAATCCAGAGGCGGTCAAGCCGGGGACGGTGGTCGATGATCTCGTCGCTTTCATTGACTTTGCCCCCACGATGCTGTCCTTGGCCGGGATCGATATCCCCAAGTATATCCAGGGCCGGGCGTTCCTGGGCCGGCAGAAGGTCCAGCCTCGCGAGTACGTCTTCGGGGCCCGCGACCGGATGGATGAGGCGTACGACCTGATTCGATACGTTCGCGACAAGAGGTTCAAGTACATCCGCAACTACATGGGACATCTCTCTCGGGGGCAGGACATCAACTACATGAACCAGATGCCTGCGATGCAGGAGATGCGCCGCTTGAACGCCGAAGGCAAGCTCCAAGGGCCGCAGAAGCAGTACTTCGAGCCAACCAAGCCCGTGGAGGAGCTTTATGACATTGTGGCCGATCCGCACGAGATCAACAACCTGGCGGGCGACCCCAAGCACAAGGACGTGCTGGAGCGGATGCGCCGAGTCCACAACGAGTGGTATCGCGACACGATGGATGTTGGCTTGGTTCCGGAGCCAATGTTCGACGAGATGAAGCGGCCGGGCGGTCAATACGAGAAGACGGCCGAGCCGGTCTTCATCCGCCAGACGGGCAATGCCAAGGAGGGTGGGACCGTGACCATTGCCTGCGCCACACAGGGAGCATCCATCGCCTGGCGGATCGGTGGCAACCCGAAGAGCGCCACAGGCTGGGAACTCTATGTCGCACCTGTGCGAGTCCGACCGCAGGAGGTCTTGTGCGCCAAAGCCTGCCGGATCGGCTTTCGGGATAGCGACGCCGTGACGTTCAAGCTGGGCGACCCCATCAGAGACAAGCCGGCAGCGACCCACACCAAACACTGGCGCCAGGAAGTCGAGGCGGCGGGCCTGCGCCAACGGCTCGCAAAGGTCAAGGAGTCCGATTACCAGGGACCCAATGCGGCGTCCACCTGGCTGGCGTACTTGAAAGACCCCGAACCCGCTGTTCGATACTGGGCGGTTATGGGTCTGCACGCCTCCAGCGACGGTCCGAGCTTGGCCCAGCCCGCTGTGGCGGCGATGTTGCAGGACCCATCGGTCGTGGTGCGCATCGCTGCCGCCCACGCCGTGTGCGACTGGGGCGATGAAAAGGCGGGATTGCCGGTCTTGGTCGAAGCGTTGAGGCATCCAACCGACAAGACCCGGCTGTTTGCGGTGATCGCTCTGGACAAGATTGGCGAAAAGGCCCGCCCAGCCCTGACCCAGATCCAGGCCCTCACAATGGACCGTGACGAATACGTGAAACGCGTGGCCACGGCGGTGTCGGAACGTTTGCGGGCCAAGGGAGAAAAGAAGACATGATGTATGGACAGATTTGCGTAAAATGTCTGTGTCTCTGTGCCGTGCTGACTGCTGCGTGTTCAGCTCCTGGACAGGCGCAGGAACTGGTGGCCAATCCGCAGTTTGAGACGGAAAGTGGGCAGACGCTGCCCAAAAGCTGGTCGCGATGGAAACCGCAGTGGGAACAGGCGGCTTGCTCCGTGCGCGGCGTGGCGGGCGGGCTGCTCGTGGAGTCGGGCGGCGACCCGTACGCCGTTGGCGGTGTGATGCAGGAGATTCGTGGGATTCAGGCCGGCAGGGCTTATCGCGTCTCGGCAGTCTGCGAGCTGCGAGGGATCGAGGCACCGCTGCGGTCCGTGATCGTTCGTCTCGGCTGGCTCAAGGGCGGCAGGCCGCATCATGTCGCCGGTTTGCTGGTGCGCGGACCCGTGTTGGAGGGTGCCACAGCGAGGTTCCCGGATGTGCTGGTGGCGCCGGAGGGGGTGGATGCCGCGCGGCTGTCGCTGGAGGTGAAGTGGCCGGGGAAGGGGGCGGTGCTGTGGAAACAGGTGAGTGTGCAACTGACGGCTGATCCAGGGCCGCGAAAGGTCAAGATCGGGACGGTGTACTTGCGGCCGAAACAGAGCACGCCGCAGAAGAACCTCAAGCTTTGGTGCGAACAGATCGACGCGGCGGGCAAGCTCGGGCTGGAAATCGTGTGCCTGGGTGAGACGATCACCCGCGTGGGGACGGACGCCACCTTGCAGGACGTCGCCGAGCCGATTCCGGGACCGGCGACCGAGGTGCTTGGAGAAGCCGCCCAGCGGAACAAGATTTGGGTCGTGGCCGGACTGACGGAACGCGTCGGCGATGTCGTCTACAATACCGCCGTCCTGCTCGACCGCCGGGGGCGGGTCGCGGGCCAGTATCGCAAGACCCATCTGCCGCGCGAGGAATGGAAGGAAGGCGTTCGGCCGGGGCACGAATACCCGGTTTTCGATACGGATTTCGGCCGGGTCGCGATTCAGATTTGCTACGATTGGTTCTTCCCGGAGCCGGCGGCGGTCTTCGCCCTCAAGGGGGCCGAGATCATCCTGGCCCCGACCTGGGGCAATACGCTGCCGGACCACGACGGCATGGCCGATGGCGAGACGACCTTCCGGGTTCGCGCTCGCGACAACGGCGTCTACATGGTGCCGTCCGTGTACGATGGCAGCAGCCTCGTGATCGACCCCATGGGCCGGATTCTGGCCTCCAACGCCGGCCGCGAGGGCATCTTCTGGGCCGAGGTGGACCTGAACAAACGCGAATGCCTCGACTGGGTGGGGTATTGGCGCTCGATCGGCCCACGCGACCGCATGCCGGAGACGTACGACTCTCTCGCCGACATTCGCCTGAACCCCGAGGGCCGATGACGAGAGAAGCGGGTAGGATGGGCTTCAGCCCATGCAGCAATGTAGGATGGATTTTAGCCGCAGGCCGTTCGGGCGCAGCTTGACAAGGGCAGCATGGGCAGCCCTTTCAAGGCGCTGATTTTCAAGCGAATCGCCTGAGATAGCCGAAATATTTGCCAAGTTATCAGACCATGTGTTTGGGCACGGTAGCTGCATGGAGGTAGCACGGATGCTTGGCAGGATT
>JAPLMX010000135.1 GCA_026386805.1 Phycisphaerae bacterium
TTCGGCGGTTCTCCAACTCGTCGAAGTCCCTTCGTGTTCGTCCTTTTCTGTCCATGCGGACAGCCTACGAGAACGAAACGCTGGTGTCAATATATTATGCGAAAAATCTGTCACTATATTATGCGAAATTCAGTAAGACCAGGAAAGAGATTCTACAGACGTCCGAGCTTGTTAGCAGCAATTGTGGTATTGCTTGCGGCTCTGCTAATCGTCCCAACCGCACTGGCCCTGACCGCTGGGGCGGAGCCCACGGCCGCGCCGGAGCCCGAAAAGAAACCTGCCAAATCGCTGCACCAAGCCGCGGCTGACGATGACAAGGAGCAGGTCCAGAAGCTCCTCGCCGAGGGGGCGGATGTCAACGCCAGAGACAAAGCAGGCAATACGCCCCTGCATTCTGCCGCTCGTTATTGGGATGCCAAAAGAGATGTACTGGAGCTTCTTATCGCCAAAGGTGCAGATGTGAACGCGCGAAATGACAACGGTCAAACGCCCCTCTATCTGGCCGCTCAGGTGGTTTACAAGACAACAGTCGCTACAGCGAATACGGCGAACATACTTGTCTCCCATGGAGCCCAGTTAAACGCCAAAGACAAGAATGGTTGGACACCTTTGCATGTCGCCTCTGGAAGTGGCCGAAGAGATATTGTCGAGGTACTTCTGGCCAAAGGTGCCAGAATTGATGAGAAGACGAATGACGGTCTCACGCCTCTTCACCGCGCCGCCATGCTGGGACGTACGGACACGGCAGAAATCTTGGTGCGCTGGATGGGTCGCGGGGACTCTGCACTACTTGATTCCAAGGACGTGCGTGGTTATACCGCTCTGCACTATGCGGCTGTGGCTGGCGCCAACGATATCGTTGAGCGGCTCATCTCGAACGACGCCGATGTGAACCCCACGAATGCTCATGGTGAAACGCCCGCCCATCTGGCCGTGGTGCACAACCACAAAGACACCGTCAAGCTGCTCATTTCCAAAGGGGTTGAGGTCTCCTCGATTCATTTGGCGGCCTATGTAGGAGACCTTGCTCAGGTAAAGAGCTTCATGGAGAAAGGTGTCAGTGCCGAGGCACAGGATGGATCATCGCTGACACCGCTGCACGCGGCGGCAGGTGCAGGTCAGAGAGAGATCGCAGAATTCCTCATCCGCAACGGCGCTTCGGTCAATGCCAGCGCCGTGGCAGAAGGCTTGGGCACGCCGCTGCACTACGCGATTGACGGAGGTTCCAAAGAAGTGACAGAATTGCTTATCCACCATGGCGCAATCGTCGACGCAAAGAACAAGAATGGAGAAACACCTTTGCACATCGCATCCCAAAAGGGCGACAGCGACTTGGCGAAACTACTCCTTGCCAATCAAGCCGATGTGAATGCCAAAACAAGAAATGACCAGACGCCCTTACTTTGTGCAGCCCAGCTTGGCCACAAAGACGTAATGAAGCTTCTTATTGACAAAGGAGCTGATGTCTCCCCCGTTGATGTTCTTCTGCATTTGACGTGCAGGCACGGCTACGGGGACTTGGCCGAAATTCTTATCCAAAAGGGCGCCAATGTCAACGCGGAAACCTGGGGCTATGCTCCTTCGTTCGAGGCAGTCTGGAATGGCCGACCGGATATTCTCAGACTGCTTCTGGATCACGGCGCCAACCCAAACGCGAAAGACCGAAGTGACTGGTCGCTTCTGCATTACACGGTAGACCCCCTATGCCGCTCTTTGGATATGACGCGCATGCTCCTTGACAAAGGTGCAAATCCCAGTTCAACGCCATTCTACTGGGCCGTATCGTACGGCCTAAAGGAGACAGTCGAGCTCTTTCTTGCCAAGGGGGCAGACGTAAATGCCAGAAACAGCAATGGTCACACGCCTTTGTGGAAAGCAAAAGAGCAGGGCCGCACCGAAGTTGCTGAGTTGCTGCGTAAGCACGGAGCAAAGGAATAGATGCACACGGGACGGCTGTTACGAGCCGGTCCAAGTGAGATAGAACCCCGGCGAGGCCAACGGGGGCCTCGCCGGGTTTCTTACATGCGTTTGTAGCGTGGTCCGCCGGCGCCTTCGGGGGCGGTCCAGCGGATGTTGTCGAAGGGACACTTGCGCTGGCAGGTCTTGCAGTGCAGGCAGTTCGAGGGGTTGGCCGGCTTGGGCTGACCGTGGATCGCCTCGCGGACACCCGCCGGACAGAAGGTGACACACGGGGCGTTGAAGACCGGCAGGCATTTCGTCGTGCAAATCGTCGGATCGAGGATCTGCAGGTGCGACGGCTGCTCCTCGCAGTGGGCCGTGGCGGCGACCGCCGGGAACGTGTACTCGCCACGAGAGCTGAGGGTCGAGGCCGTTTCGCTCCCGTACAGGAATACGTTCGGGCTGGCCTGGTGGAACGGAAGATAGGTGCCGTAGGGTTGCGATTGGGAAGGACGAGAGCCTTGATAGTTCACGCCGATGGCATCAATCGCGGCAGCGAAGGGACTGCCGGGCCGCGCGTTGTTGCAGCCGGAGGTCGTGAGCCGCGTGGGGTCTTCTTCGTGCACGACGCGTGAGAGTTCCCGGGCGATGGCGGCGCCCCGCTCGCTCGTCTGCTCGGGGATCTCGTTGCCGATGCTCCAGAGCACGACGCAGGGGTGGTTGCGGTCGCGCCGGACCAAAGCACGCATGTCCTTCTCATGCCAGTCGGCAAATAGGAGATTGTAGTCGTTCCGCGTCTTGCCCCGGCTCCAACAATCGAAGGCCTCGTCCATCACGACGATGCCCATGCGGTCGCACCGATCGAGCAGCTCCGGCGCCGGCGGGTTGTGGCTGGTGCGAATGGCGTTGCACCCCATCTCCTTGAGTAGCTCGATCTGCCGCTGGAGGGCCCGAATGTTGATGGCAGTGCCCAAGGCCCCGAGGTCATGGTGATCGCACACGCCCTGGAAGTTGACCCGCTCGCCGTTGAGCAAGAAGCCCTTCTCCGGATCGAACTGGATCGTGCGAACGCCGAACGTCGTCTCATAGCTATCGACGATCTTTCCCCCCTGCTCGACCATCACGACGGCGGCATAAAGGCTCGGCTTTTGCAGAGTCCACAGCACGGGCTTGGCATCAATAGTGGCGGTCAAGGCCACCGCGCCGCTGGTCCCGGCGGCCACCGGCAAGCGCACCCGCTCCGAGGCGCCGATCCCCTTGCCGCGCTGGGGCAGCGTGTAAATCGCCGCGCGCACCGTCACGTCCACCGCGGTCCCGGACCGGTTGTCCACGGTGACCTGCACGTTGACTTTGGCGTTGTCCTTGCCCACTTCCGGCGTGGTCACGTACACGCCCCATTGGGCCACGTGCACCGGCGAGGTCTTGACCAGCCAGACGTTGCGGTAGATCCCGCCGCCCGGATACCACCGGGAGGAGTTCGCGGGGTTGTCCAAGCGGATGGCGAGCACGTTTTGGGCCCCGAATTTGACGTACGGCGTCAAATCCACCCGCCAGGAGGCGTACCCGTAGGGCCAGCCGCCCACGTATTGGCCATTGAGCCAGACATTGGCGTAGGCCATGGCCCCGTCCATGTCGAGGTAGAGCTGTCGGCCCTGGTCGCCGGCCGGCACGCTGAAGTGCTTGCGGTACCAGGCCACGCCCCACCACGGGAGCCTGCCGGTCCCGCCGGCGTACTCCTGTTTGAACGGACCCTCGATACCCCAATCATGCGGGATTGTCACGGGCCGCCACCCCTTGTCATCGAATCCCGGCTGCGTATACGCGACCTCGGCACCGAGATTGCCGGAGGGCCGCTTCTTGTTCGCCAGATTGGGGTCTTTGGTGAACTCGACGCCGGTAGCCATGACCCAATCCTTGATGTTGTTGTAGCTGAGCTTGTCGGCCGCACCGTTCGGATCGTCCTTGGTGAATCGCCAGTCGGCATTGAAGGAGATCCGCTCGCGCGCGGGGGCCTGTGCCTGCACCACATCAGATCCGAGCACTTGCCCCAGGACCAGGGCCATACCCGCCACGAGGTATCGGCCCAGAGGGCCCGCGCCCCAAAACACTGTGACCTCAGATGATTGCCTCATACACACTCCTTTCGATTCGGTTCTGTCGGAGACGAGGCCCGCGCACCCCGCGAGCTGCACACGGCTGTTATCGGAAGAGATTGTACGCATCGCGACGTGCTGTCCTCCCTACGTTCCGGCCCCGGCGGGAATCCTTTTGGCCGCCATCGGTACGACGCTTGTCAGCCACCTGCGCAGACGCGGCGTGCTGTAAAACTCCCTTGCCTGTCGGTCTCTATCGAGGGCTGTGGCCGTCATGCCACAGCCCTCTTTTGTGCTGACCTTCTGCAAGATATCGGCAAGTTCTTCTTCCCAACTCCTTTCAGGTCTCCGCTGAGGGCGGAATGCCTGTGGGATCGTTCATCGGCGGATTCGCGGGTTCCCCCCACGTCCGCAGATAGTCGTTGTTCAGGAAGAACACGATGGTCATCGTCAGGAACAGCGGTGAAACGATGTCCGACAGCGTGTTGGAAAGGATGTTGAGAAGCCGGTACTTGGGCAGAACCTCGAAGGGAGCCGTCACGACAATCGCGGCGAGGACGGCCAGAAGCTGGATGACCAGCAGATACGTGAACACCGGCCACCATTGGCCTTTCACCATCGCCCTGGAATAATCGAGCGCCTGCTTTCCCGACAAGCCTCGCAAGGCCACGATGAAGAGGAAGAAGCTGTAGTAGATCGCCCAAATGACGCCGGGCACGATCAGCAGCAGCGTCAAGCCGAAAACAATCAGCATCGCCAACAGGCCGGTGAGAATGGCGGCTCCCCAGCGAGAAGCCGCGTGGCGCAGGGCCGCCAGCCACGTGATGGTGTGTCCGTAGAGAGATTCCTCCATCAGCTTGGCCAGGGCCATGGTCGCCAGAGTGCCGAGGAAGAACTCCGTCAGTTGGATGATCGCCATGTGCATCCTGGGCCCGAGATCGCCATACGTCTCGGCCCAGTCGGCGGCCGGGATGAAGGACAGGCCGATATTGATCGGAACGTAGACAACCAGGAAGATGGGTAGGATACGTTTGAGGTGCAGGCAGTACAGATCCCCGCCGCTGGCGACGATCTCTCCCACAGTGAATCTCGTATCTGCGATCCCACGGTTCATGCCGAGGTGTACTCCTATTTGGATAACGGGTTACGGGTTCTGTGTCCTGCGTGGCGCCGGTCTTCGCACGCCGAACACGGCGCGGATCCCGTTGTGCAGGCTCAGCGTGTACGCCACGGCGATCGAGAAGGTGACCGCCCAGTGCAGCTCGAAGTAGTAGCGGCAGACGGTCAGCAGGACGGGGACGCAAATCACCGTGATGACCACCTGGGCAACGCTGGCCTGCTCATCAACGATACCATCCGTATCGACGACGCCCAGCCGGAACAAGAGCAGCAGCAGACCCGCGTTGAGAATGTTCCAGGCGGGAAAGACCAGGAGCCCGCCTTCACTGTGGGTCAGAAGCCTTCCGCCCGCATAGAGGCCGGTGGCGGCGGTGACCGTGATCGCAAACGCCAGCATGGCACACTTCTCAGGAGCCGATTTCTCTCTCCGGAGAAACACATTGACCAGCGACAGAGCCAAACCCACGGTGGCCGCGGCCGCGACAACGACAAGGAGAACCATCACTTGGCCTCTCGGCCACCGACTCGTGAACAGGCCGATGAGGTTCTGCTGGAGATCGGGGCCGATGAGCCACAGAAGCACGAACAGCAGGCCCAGGGCGAAAAGCGTCAGATCGTCGTAGCGCGGGACCAGAAAGGAGAACAACTGCTGGTCGGCCCGCCTGCGCCGCTGCTGCTCCGTTAGCACCTCGGCCGGCAGCAGCAGAGACTCCGCGATTTCCTGATCGCTCTTTGCCGCCCAGAAATCGGCCGCCTGCGCCTTCTTCGCCTCTTCTTCGGGCACCGGCCCAGACGCGTCTTCCGGCTTCTTCTCGCAAACCAGAACAGGATGGCCACGGGCGGGGCACTTGATCCGCTGGCGGATCAGGTCCGCTCCAATCCGTATCGACCGGCCGCAGTAGATACGTGAGAACTCGATCATGGGAGCTCCGTCGTCAAGGAATTCGTCTCCTATCACCGCACCGGAATAGCCTACGACGCCGACCCGGCGTCAGACACGCGTGGCGAGCGGCACATTTGCGAGGTTTTTCCTTGATTGCCTCTGGCCATTGCTTTATAATACATGGTGAAAGGACTGTAAGTCAACACAAGGATGCCACTGTGGGTATGAGTTGGAGTGCTCCGAGTTGACGAGCCATACCGGCCGTTCCGTTTCCTCCGGGACTGTGCTGTGCCGGGTAGACGCCTCTTCCTGTGACGAGTGAACCGAATGCGCGGGCGTCGTTGTCACCTCTGGGCGAGAGAGTCATGAGGGAGCAGTACGTTATCGTTACCCCGGCCTACAACGAGGCCGACTACATTGAACACACTATCACGAGCGTAATCCAACAGACGGTCCGACCGGTACAATGGACCATCGTGGACGACGGTTCCACCGACAAAACCGCGGTCATTATCAACTCTTACGCACGCACGTGTAGCTTCATTCGGTATCTGCGCCGGCGGCGAAACCCCGCGGAAGCCTACTTCGCCAGCAACGTGGGCGCCATCACGGAGGGAGTGCGGCAAGTCACCAGTCCACCCTACAGTACCTTGCCATCCTCGATGCGGACATCATTCTGCCCAAGGACTACTACGAGCGGATTCTCCGGCAATTCCAGGCAGACCCCGCCCTGGGTGTAGCCTCGGGCGTCTATGAGAATCTGGTGGACGGCCGCCTGCAGACGGTTCTGCATGACTGTTGCTCGACCCCCAAGGCCATTCAAGTCTTCCGACGGACGTGTTTCGAACAGATCGGCGGCTATGTGCCGTTGGCCCACGGCGGGGAAGACACGTGTGCGTGCGTCATGGCGAGGATGCGCGGGTGGAGAACCTGGTCCTTTCCGCAACTGAAAGCCGTGCACCAGCGTCCCACGGGCCTCCGGAACGCCGGCAGTCTCCTGCGGGCGCGTTTCGCCCAGGGGATTTGTGAGTACGGCCTCTCCACGCATCCGCTCTTCATGGTGGTCAAGTCCCTGCGCCGGTGCTTTCTGGAGCACCCGTTGCTGATCGGAGGGATGTTGCGTCTGGGGGGGTACGCCTACGCCTACCTGAAACGGGAGCCACGCCAGATACCGTCGGAGGTAGCCTCTTATGTGCGGCACGAGCAGGTGGACCGCGTGCTCTACTTCAATCGAATCGTCAAGAAGGTTAGGAGCCGCACCGGCTCGCTGTGAAGCAACTCACGAGTCTTGCGCCACATCCGCTATCATCGGCAAGCATCCAGGCAGAAACTGTGGGTCGCGGTGTCAGCAGAGCCGGCCGAGCAGGTCATCGAGGGGAACCGTGGCAGAACCTGTGGCGGCATCGCCAGTCCATCGTATCCGCAGTCGCCTCACAGACAGAGATTCCATACTCATGTTCCCCGGCGCCGTGCTTGACAAAAAGGCTCGGACCCACTACATTCCCGCCGTTGCCAAGACGCCGGAGTTTGTGGTGGTCGATCATGCAGAAGCTGCCTCGCACATTCTATGACCGGGACACGATCGTGGTCGCCCGGGAGCTGCTGGGCAAGCACTTGGTCCATGTAGCCGACGGCGTGGAGCGAAGCGGTCGGATCGTGGAGGTCGAGGCCTATCTCGGCCCGCACGACCTGGCGGCCCATTCCGCCCGGGGATTGACCCGGCGAACGAAAATCATGTTTGGCCCGCCCGGCCACGCCTACGTGTACCTGATTTACGGGATGTATCACTGCATGAACGTGGTGACGCAGCCCGAGGGTGTGGCCTCCGCCGTCCTGCTGCGGGCGGTCGAACCCGTGCAGAATGTCGAGGGTCGAACGCAGGGTCCCGGCCTGCTATGCCAGGCGCTGCACATCGACAGGCGTCTCAACGGCCACGACCTGCTCAGCGACGGTTTCTACATCGCCGATCCGGGCGAGCCGGCCGGCTTCGCCATCGTCAAGCGGCCTCGCATTGGCGTGGACTACGCCGGCCCCTGGGCCAGGAAGCTCCTGCGGTTCTACCTCAAAGGCAACCCGTTTGTCTCGAAGCCATAGTTGCGGCGTTCTCACTTCCATTAGGGACTTGGATACCGTATGATTGTGCCCTATTGCATAAGAAGGAGAACCGTATGAAACCGTGCACCGTGTCCATCGTTGGAGCCTTGGCGATCCTGCTGCTGGCCGCAGCTTCGCAGGCCGAGATCAAGACCATGGTCGAGCATGGCGGCAGCGCGTCTGCGGCGGCGTTCCAGCTCAAGAACGTCCCCTCCCCGTCGCAGAGCGACGCGGCCGCCAAGGCCACGTTCACCCTCGTGGACGGCCGGCGGGATTCCAACGGCGGCGACCTCGCCAAGCTCCATGACGGCAAAGTCCCCACCGAGGACGACCAGCCCGCGGAGAACTTCTTCTTCGCGGCCGGCACCGACGGCGGGCGGATCCTGGTGGACTTGGGCAGTGCCCTCGACATCAAGCAGGTCAACACGTATTCGTGGCATCTCGGGACGCGCGGCCCGCAGGTCTACACCCTGTACGCCGGCCTGGGCAATGCCGACGGCTTCGATCCCCAGCCGAAGAGAGGACGCGACCCGCAAACGTGCGGCTGGAAACAGATTGCACGGGTCGATACGCGGTCGAAGGAACGCGCGGATGGCGGCCAGTACGCCGTCAGCGTCGGCGATTCGGCCGGCACGATCGGCAAGTATCGCTATCTTCTCTTCGATATCTCCCGCACGGAAGACACCGATGCGTTTGGCAATACGTTCTACAGCGAGATCGACGTGGTCGATCCCACCACTGTGGCGGTTCCGATCGCATCCGCCGCTGCGACTACCGGTGAAGGCCGCCGGGAGATCGTCGAGGTGGAGGGCGGGGCCTATCAGATCACCCTCGACACCACCGAGACGCTCGACCTGACGGACTGGGCACACAAAGACCTGGCGCCGGTCGTGCGGGACTGGTATCCGAAGCTGGTCAAGATGCTGCCCAGCGAGGGCTATGAAGCTCCCACGAAAGTCAGCATCATCTTCAGCGCGAGCATGAACGGCGTGGCGGCGACCGGTGGGACCCGCGTGCGCTGCGCCGCCGCTTGGTTCCGGCAGAACCTCCAGGGCGAGGCGAAGGGCGCCATCGTGCACGAGCTGGCGCACGTCGTGCAGAACTACGGCCTGGCCCGCCGGGCCAATCCCAACGCGACCCGCACGCCCGGGTGGCTGGTCGAGGGGATCTGCGACTATATCCGCTGGTTCCTGTACGAGCCGCAGACGCGCGGGGCCGAGATCACGAGCAGAAACATCGCCCGGGCGAAGTACGACGGCAACTATCGCATCAGCGGCAACTTCCTCAACTGGGTCACCGAGACGTACAGCAAGGACATCGTCCCGCGTTTGAACGCGGCCGCCCGCGAAGGCAAATATAACGAGGAGCTGTGGAAAACCATCACGGGCCACACCGTGCAAGAGCTCGGCGACGAGTGGAAAACGCGTTTGGAGAAGCAGATCGCCGAGGATGCCGCCGAGGCTGCGAAGGCCAACACCCTCTCCGAGGAGGAGAAGAAGGCTGGCTGGAAGCTGCTGTTCGACGGCAAGGACCTCGAAGGCTGGCACTGCTTCAAGATGGAGAGCGTCCGCCCCGGCTGGCAGGTCAAGGACGGCATCCTGATCTGCGCCGACCCGCACAACGCCGGCGACCTGTGCACCAACGACAAGTACGGCTGGTTCGAGCTGCAGATCGACTACAACATCTCGCCGGCCGGCAACAGCGGCATCATGTACCACGTCACGGACGAGGCCCGCACGGCGTGGGCGACAGGTCCCGAAGTCCAGCTCGAAGACAACGCCGCCGCCGCAGACCCGGTCCGCTGCGGCTGGCTGTACGCCCTGTATCAGCCCCCCACCGACCCCAGGACAGGCAAGACCCTCGACGCCACCAAGCCCGCCGGCCAGTGGAATCGTATTCGCGTGCTGATCAGCCCCAAGAAGTGCGAGCACGACGTCAACGGCGTGAAATACTTCGAATACGTGCTGGGCAGCGACGATTTCCAGCAACGCGTGGCCAAGAGCAAGTTCGGCAAAATGCCCCTGTTCGCCACATCGGACAACGGGTACATCGCCCTCCAAGGCGACCACGGGCAAGTCTCTTTCCGCAACGTCAAGATTCGTCCGCTCCAGGAGAATGAGACGACGAAGTGAGCCGCCTCCAGGCGACACAAGGGCGAGACCTGTGGCGGATCGGGAGGAACGACGATTTCACCGTCTGCGCGGTCCCGTCGTGCCGCGATCCCGTGGCATTCCACATTCTTGGTGCAAGCGCACAATGGGGTGGAACCGGGCACCGTGTTGTGGTATAATACTTATTTTTTAGGACACCTGCACTTCTGTGCAGCATGTTTGGTTCGGAGGTCCAGTTGGGTGATTCGACCGGCCGGTCGCACACGGTTCCTGCTTGGGGAGTCCCCTTGGTGCGATTCCGCGGCCTTGGGTCGATTGCGTAGGCCAATTGCGGCAAAACGCTTCATCAGTCCGTTCATCCAACGACGTATCTGCCAGTACGAACCAATCGTTGAAACGGATGATCGAACGGATGATCGAGTTGCCTCGGCGTCCCCAACGCGGTGGATTGCGTTTTGGGGCCCATGCAACCGTGGAGTATAGTAATGATAATTCGTGAGTTCGGGAGATCGTGCTTCGTGGGCCTTCTGTCCCTGGCGTCGATGACGGCCGGATGCCGAATCATGCCGGATCAGGCACTCTCGTATCCAGCGGACCAAGTGATCTATCACGGGTTCAGCGACCCGCCGCGCATCCGGTTCGGGTCTTATCCAAGCTCCAACGTCGGCACGTTCTTCAAAGGCCCAGACTTGGGGACGCACGGGTACTGTTTCCGCCTGTCGGAGAAAGACGGAATCGCTTACACGTGCCGAGGCGGCCATATCGACGTCATTCACGTTCGGATTGCGGCGGACTGGACGGCCTACCTGACGGCGGCCACGTACCGGCATCTCATGAATCACGAGAACGGCTTCTCGTGCAAACTCGCCGTAGACCGGTCGAGGAGTTTCGTCACGCTCACGTACCCCGCGAACTGGGACCACCTGCCCAAGATCCAGCAGATGGCGATTGCCAAGGAGGTGGCCCTGGCAGTAGGACCGTACCTGACCTTCACGATGACCACTTGGCACGAGATGCTCACGTGGTACGGCTTCAAGTGCATCGGGCCGTTCCCGGAGTTCCCCTCCGCCTTCTCGTGGGAGGACTCGTACTCGAATCTGCTGGGAACCATGGTCGGGGCACGTGCCCTGCTGGACTCGCAGCACAAGTACAACGAAGCCGTCAAGATCGTCCTCGATCAGGAGATGCAGAAGCTCGGCATCCAGCCGGCCCGCGTCGCCAGACAAGCAAGCGAATCGGTTCGAGGTCGGTGGTTCACCGGGAACATCATCTTCCACGTGAACATGAAGAAGCGGAACTTTGACATCGGTCTCGAAAACGGATACAGCACGCCGACCCTGGTGCCGGAAGTGTCGGCGTGTCCGGACGCCCAGCCCCTCCCGCTTTCGGTTCCCAGGCTCGACGTGCTGGCCCAGTACGGCTTCTCGGTGAAGCTGGAGATCGAGCCGCACGAGTGGGAGAAAAACAAGATTCTGCGCGTCGTCTACGGGAACCAGCCGCAGAACCGAATCATCCCGGACCGGGATTTCGCGCTCATCATGGACGACATCCGCCAGCAAGCGACGGCCATGTACGGTCCCGAATATAGCCCCAACTACGCCGTCAGACCAAAAGACATGTACACCGCCCGCTGAGGATAGACGCGAAATTCGAAGCACGAAATTCGAAATCCGAAACAAACCCAAAATCCAAACGACCAAAACGCCGGTGCGGCCCGGGTCCCGTTTCGTATTTTGGATTTGGAAGACTCGAATCAGAACCACCGGCAGAGCCGGTGGTATGAGGAAGGCCCCTAAAAGGGGCCATCGCGTGACTAATCGAACATTCAACTACCCTGGTCCTCCCGCTTCTCGCGGTCTTTTCCTCTTGGAGGTGCTAACGTGGAGTCT
>JAPLMX010000039.1 GCA_026386805.1 Phycisphaerae bacterium
TTCGGCGGTTCTCCAACTCGTCGAAGTCCCTTCGTGTTCGTCCTTTTCTGTCCATGCGGACAGCCTACGAGAACGAAACGCTGGTGTCAATATATTATGCGAAAAATCTGTCACTATATTATGCGAAATTCAGTAAGAAGCGTCGGCAGGAGTCTGCCTATTCCACCAGTGTTTTTTCTATGCCGTTGTCCGCCTTACAAAAGGGCAGAAGTCGAGCTGAGGCGTCGTGCGGATTGAGCTTGTAGCGAGCCTCCCATTCGTCCGGCATGCCATCGTGGTCGCTGTCGGGCAGTGGTGCGGCAAGCTGGTAGACGGGATAGCCCGCCGAGGGCCAGTCGTCGGTGGTTCCGGGCACGTCCCCCGTGTCGTTGTGCACGCATTTGGCTACGTACGTGGTGATCAAATCACGCGCGGGCAGACTGGCCCCGCCCCAGCGAAGCACGTCCGTGTACGCCTTCTTGGCCGTCTGGGTCTGGACCGGGACCGCAGCAAACGGCGCCTTCATCAGGATCTCGGGCGGCACGTCCAGAACGCGGGAGGATTTCTTGAGTTCGCAGTTGCGAATTACGTTGCCGGCGGCATAGAACTGGCCGCTTTGGAAATGCATGCCATCGAAGAAGGCCTCACGCCGCTGGCCGTGCTCAACCACACTGGCCATGGTAATTGAGCTTGAGGAAATCATCCGTGCTATCACCATAGCCGGAGTCCCAGAAATAGTGGAGGACGTTGTTCCGGTAGTCGAGCCACAGGCCCGAGACGCGCGGATTGCGCCCGGGCGTATAGGCGCCGTAGCCCTGTGCCCCGGGAAAGGCGGGCAGACGGATGCCCTGCTGCGAAACCACCGGCGTCAGAGGCTCCAGATCGATCTGCAGGTACACCGAGCCTCTCCCCGTGCCGGTGAAATCGCTGAACGTCAGCTTGGTGCCGCCGGGGAGAAGGTAGGCATGGATGCGTGGATGGCGGAAAGGAAGCTCCTTCGCACCATAGGGCCGCAGTGCCTCAACCGTCTTGCGGATGTTGTCGGCCATTTCCTGACGCACGGAATCCTCCAGCAGCGGAAATAGCGCTTTCGCCTCGTCCGACTGGGAATAATCGATCAGTTGCATGCCGGCGTCCAAGGGCCGGCCCAAATGCAGGCGGATGACCGGCCGGGCGGGGTCGAAGGCGTAGTACTCCGTCTCATAGGCAAACTGGTTCCAGACTGGCAGGCCCGGCCACTGTCCAGAACGCTGGCCGCAAAAGAGCAACGGGTAGTCCTCGGAGCCCTGGACCAGTCTCACCTGGGCGGGGAACAGCTTGGCCGCCAGGTCGCGGGGAACCAGTTCCCACGGATCGTCAAGAGCCAGCAAGCGCGCGAGCATCGGGAACCGCTCAATGAGCGGCAATGCCGCTTCCGCTTTGGAGAACTTGCTCGCCAGATCGGACGCCGCAGAAGCCGATGCAGAAACAGCGACGAGCAGCAACACCAAGACGAATCGGTTGACCCCAGTAATCATACTCAACTCCGCCGTCATACCGCCACTGGCTCATTCTTGCGCGGCCGGCTTGGTATGTGCAGAAGAAAGACCACGAGCAGAACCCCCTGGGCCAGACCTTCGGCAAAGTCACCGAACACGACCCAGAAAAAGACGGTCCGATGGTCCGGCGGCACCGTCGCGAACAGGGCGATCAAGCCGATGATGGTGCCTACAACACTCGCGGCACCCAGGACCCAGATGAGGGGAAGGTAACGCCGGATGTCGGTTGACATCATGAGACACAGCAGCCCTGTAAGGCCGTACATGCCCATCAACATTCGGGCCAGATAGGTGAACAGGATTCCTGTCGGGGTCCCCGGGGCCGCCCTGTTGGCCCAGTAGACAAGCCAGGATTGAGGCATCACCGCCGCGAGGAAAGCCAGTATCGCTGGGATCGCGATGATACGCAGAAACCATTTCAGTCCGGATTCCGCTGTCACACTACCACTGACTCATTCCTTTCCGATCAGCTTGAGCACTTCCTCGCGTTTGACCTCGTAGGTCTTGCCTTGCCATGAGAGCGTCGCCGGGCCGAAGGCGTGGAAGATACGAACGCTGGCGGAGTCCTTGAGGTCCTTGCCATCGGTCGGGCGGAGCGTGAAGAGAGCCCCGTTGCCGTAATCCTGGGCGCTCCAGGTGCGGGCGTGCAAGGCGATGAAACGCGGCGCTTCCACGAGGAAACCCCAGGGTGGCAGGACCGTGCGACCGCCGGTTTCAGACGTGACTTCTGCCGGCGTCTGGCCGAAGTTGACGGTGACTTTCACCGCCTGATTGCCTTCGCCGTAGGTGGCCCGTCGGACGCTGCGATCCTCTGTGAGGTATTCGAAGGCGCTCAGCCGGTTGTAGGCCGTTAGCTCGTGCAGCGGGCCGAGGACTTCGTGCGTGTTCTTCACGAAGATGTCCACCGGGTGCATGCCCTGTGCCCAGCCGTTGTCGCTGCGGGTGTAAGACGCGCGATCCGATGTCCCCGTGTTCCCGCCGCGACGTTCGCCGGGCTTGTTCTGCCAATAGAGATGGTCGGGGAAGGAGTGGTAGTACAAGGGCCGCGCACACAGCACGTGGTGTGCCACGTGCTCGGCGGCGTCCTCGGCGCGATAGCCGTATTTGCCGTAGGCGATTTGGCAATCGTGGTAGACCATCTCGAAGAAGGGAATCACGCTCGCGCCCAGGTCTTCCGGTTTGAGCTGGTGGTAATAGTTGCCGTTGACGCCGACGAGGCCCTCGAAGAAATCACTGTGGGGCAGCGCCCATTCCCGGCCGCACTCGCTGCCGAAGATGCCGAACGTGTTGCGGGCATAGTCGCTCAGGCGAATCTTCCAGGCGATGTCCTCGTTGCGGCCGATTGCGTGGTTCGGGTCGAAGCACTCGCGCGGCCCGACCGCGTAGGTCGTGTCGATGAAGTAGCTCCAGGGCGAGAACAAAGCGCGAATCGCGCCGAGGTTCTGTGGCCGCTGGGCCAGCTCCAGTTGCTTCGGGGCGCAGACCATGTAGGCGCGTCCGCCGTTCCAGCGTCCGCCTTTGATCAGCGAGCCGTCCCGATTCTTCTCGATGTAGCTCGGGCTAAAGCTCTTGGCATCGTGGTACATGTCCTGGACGTTATCGTGCAGGCAGCCGACGTAGCCCAGCTTCTGGATGCGCTGGACGGCGTCCGCGAGGGCCTCGTTGCCGCCGCACTCCGGGTTGGCCGGCAGGTTATCCGGATGCCGGACATCGTA
>JAPLMX010000034.1 GCA_026386805.1 Phycisphaerae bacterium
GGACCTGCGGCGGCAGACGCACGCTTGGGAAAAAAGTCGTGACAAAGCCGAGGTCAAAGTCAACTGGCAATTCACGACGGCCGATGCCAGAATAAAGCTGAAACGGCTCTATCCATCAACTGAAGAGTAATGGAGCACTAGATGGGTCGCCTCAAGTGTGATGTTTCCCGGCAGGGAAGCGACAGCGGGGGGCACCCGGTATGTTTCCAGCAGGTTGATGGCATAGTCGAGCCTTCTTGATAGCACGTCCCTCACGCGTGGAGCTGGAATATGGTATACGACATCATGGTATGCCGATAGTGGGCCGCCTTTCTTAGCAAAACGCCAATACCATTCCTCACGAAGTGCAACTATGATGAGGCACTGGAGGTCATCTTCGAGAGTCCGCGAGAAAAGGTAGATTGCCTCTTGATATTCTGGTTTGCATTGATCCGCATTATCGAGGATGACGCAAACATGGCGGTGGTATCGCTCGCGTAGGACGCGAAACGCGCCTTTGACTAGTTCGTAATCGTCTTCGCTCAGACGCGCCAGAAAATGCAATTTCGCCTTTTCAAATTCCTCACCATTGATCTCCTTCAGACGGCCCTCGGGACCCTTTAGAAACCTCTGCATGAGGGGCCAGAAGACCTGCTGCAAACCCTCGGGCGAGACAAAATCGTAGTGAACATCCTTGCCTTCGCCGGGCACGTCTTTTTCATCGAGCTGCAGGATCTGCTCTCGCAGGCGACGGAAGATCAGCTCGGGTATCTTCTTGGGGTCCAATCCAGGCTTGCGAAAATCGATGTAGAACGCGCACGTATTCTGGCCTGAAAGATCGTGCGGAGCAACGACCGTGAAATACCTTCTTAGAAAGGTCGTTTTCCCCACACCCACGCCCCCAATCACGAAGATCGTCTGAGCCCATCTTGTCCGGCTGAGGTAGTCTTTGATATATTCCTGGAACTTATCGAATGAATTTCGCGAAGAAACATCCAAGACGGCGTCGGCGACCCTTGGCGCCCTATCCAATAGAATTGCTTCAAACTCCTCATTGCGCAGTGATGTCTCTCCAGGGAAGACGTAGCAATTTTCCAGTACATCGATGGAATCCTCCTCCTTGGCCACATCTGAGAAGACCTGCACCAACAGCGGCTCCAGGGCTAGTCCAATCGGATTCCGAGGAACGATGGCGTTTGGATCAACATACGTGGACAGAACGCTTTGGGCTTGGATCGGTATGCCATCGGTCAGCAATTCAGAAACCAGATTCCCAGCGATGACGCTGTGTTTAGCTAATAGATTGTACAGGTAGGCAAAGTTGAACTTCTCGTCGAATATGTCCGCGAACACCATCGCATCACCATCATCCCAAGGCACCCCATCGGTGCGCACAGCCACAAAGGTGATGTAGGTCCGCCCGTTCGTCAGTACCGCGAGGGGGGCCGAGAACCGACGGCAGTAATCTACGACTTGTAGCATTGCCTCGCGAATGCCAGGATTGGCTCTCATGAACCTATCGATTTGACAACGTGAGGAGAGCGGTGTCTTCAAAATGGGAAAACCGTGGCTTGCCTTTTTTGCCTCTACGACCAAGACGGGACGGGTCGTGGACAGCAGGTAGTCTAATCGCTTGCGATCATTGGACCGCTCTCTGCGTACGTTCGACTCGTTCCATCCCAGGCAATCCATGAGGACTGTGTCAATGAACTTGGAGCGAGTATCCGCCTCCGTCCAGTCCTCTGAATCGATTGAACATCCCGCCTCACGGAGATCGACAAAAGCCTTGATCCGTTCATCGACTTTCATATCCGTTTCCTCCGACGAAAACCGGAGCCACCTGCTGGTCCTTCTTCCTTTTAGCTCGGCGGATCACTTGCCATCTGAACATGGCATATTCTCGCAACGGCAACGACAGAAGACAAGACAGAAAACCAATGCTCCAGAGGAAACGGGACGGTGTCAGGTGCTTCTTCTCCGGCATGTCGGCTCGGAAATGCTGTCTCTGGGGCTGTTTCAGGGCCACAATAGGCGCGCATGAACAAGAAGACAACAACGACTGATCCCGAGATCGCCGGTATTACACGTGCCCTTCGGCGGGCGGCCAAGCGGGCGATGTGCATATCCAAAGCCACCCGTGTGGCGGGGACCGAACATAGGGTGCGTCCCCGTGAACAAGAGTCTCAGTTTTTCTCTTTGTCTTTGTTCTTGCTTGTATCCTTGCTCTTGGTGTCTCGGGTAGTCTGACGCTCCTCGACCGGCTTGGCCGGCGGGGCGGCCTCCCGCTTGCTGGCCGTGGCCGACTTGCCGACGATCGGCGGCTTCGGGATCTTCACGGTCTCCGGCTTGGTCACCTTGAGCGCGCGGGGCGAAACGAACCCAGACGGGCGCTCCGGGGGTGTAGACACCGTCGGTGGGGTCGCCGGACCCTTGCGATCCGTGGGCGTGGACGCGGTCGGCCCAGTCGCCGGACCTTTGCGATCCGTGGGCGTGGACGCCGTCGGCGAAGTCGCCGGCCCTTTGCGATCCGTGGGTGTGGACGCCGCTGGCCCGGTCGTCGGACCCCTGCGATCCACAGACGCGGGCGCCGACTCTCTGCGTTCTGAGGGCGGTGTCACAGCCCCCTTGGATTCCGCGAGCGGCTGCATGGTCTTCTTGCTTGCCGCTGGGGACTCCCAGCTATTGCGTTGGTCGCGGAACTTGTGCAGGTTGGTCGCCTGCGTGGTGATCTTCTTTCGCTCGCTGCTACTGACCGGCTCGAACTTCAGCGGCGTCGCCTTGTTGGCCACGACCCTGCTGAGCGGCTGGGCCATCTGGTGGTCCCTTCGCTGCGCCTCCGGCAACTTGGCCTGCCGCGCCACCATCTCGTGATACGTCCTCGCCGGTCGAAGACTCGTGTCGGCTCTGCGGAGGTCGTACTGGTGCCGCTCGTTCTCTTCCCAGCGAGGGTCGGTCCGGCGGTTCTGCCAGCGGTCATACTCGAAGATTGGGTCGTACCACGTGCGGCTCCCCTCGCTCTCAAACCGCGGAAAGATGCCGAGGCGGAGGTAGGCATCATCGTAGTAATCGCCAAAACAGTAGTGGCTGTAGCGCGGATAGGTGAACAGGCTCACCTCCAGGATGCCGATGTCGATGACGATACTGGGCGAGTAAGAGAACCCCGGTCGCGTATAGACGGACCGTGGGAAATAGACCGGTGCAAACAGGACGCCCCGGCGGTCCAACGAGTAGTCCCAGTGCCCCCCGACGAATACATAGCCGCGCGGAGTCCAGACGTAGTGAGACGGCACCCAGACCCAGCCCGGCTTCTCCTGCATCCAGTATCCTGCCCGTGGGACATAGTGATCCTGGGACCAGTATTGGCAGGAGGGGACCCAAATGCTGTCCGGAGATGGCGGCAAACCCGGCGGCTGCACGTCGTCGAGCGCCGGCGGGGCCGGCAGATACTGGATCTTCTGAGCGCCGGTCGGCGCCCAGAAACCGGCTACCCACTCCCACCCTTCGGGCACCTTGGCCCAGTAGCCCGGGACCCAGTACATGTTCGCCGGAGCGGCGCGCCAGCAAGCACTGACCCAGAGGTAGCCATTGCGGCCCGCATCCCAGGCCCAGTAGCCCGGCACCCAGACGAACTGGGCGCCTTGGGGCCTGTCCACCGGCGGGACCTCCTCAATCTTGGCCGGCGGCTGATCCGGGACCACCAGGCCCGCCTGAACCTGCAGGTTGACGGGTTCGGCAAAGGCCTCGTGCACCGGGCCACTGGTCAGAACCTCCGGCTGCTCCTCGGCCGGCGTCGCCGGGGGCTGGTCGTTGGCGCCGCCATAGAGCGGACCGGCCGCCAGAGCCAACATCATCAGGATGGCAATCGCAGTTCTCATCTTTTCCCCTCTTCTATACAACAAAGTACTTCATAGCTCAACCTTCAGACTTCATCTCCATCGGTTCAGCCTACATTGGACAACTGCATTGTCAAGGCAAGCAAATGTGGCAATACCTTGACCTTAGCATTGTCTCGTCATGTACTACGCTTGTCAAGTCGCCGCGTTCTTGTGCGTGGAGAGCCGGCGGACACTCCCGCGCCGCAGGAGCCAGGATTCCCAACGGTCACCTGTCAACTGCCAACTACCCCCCGAAAGGAACGGCCATGAAGAAGAGGAACAGGACGGTGTCAGGTGCTTTTTCCGCGGGAACTGCGCGCCAGAGTTTTCTTGCCGTGGCCGCCGCGCCGGGTCTGCGCGTTTGTCGGGGGGCGAAGGAATCGGTGTACACGGCACACCCTATCGGCTCACGCCGAAGCCGTAGTTGAGTTATTTCCCCTGCGTCCCTTAGCGTCCTCTGCGGTTGGAGAAACCTCCTGGATTCCTGCCGTCGCAGGAATGACTGAGGTACTCCCGGTTGTCAAGATGTGAAGGGCGGTGGGAGAATTGAAGGTGCCTGGTGTTTCTTCACCTGCGAGATTGAACGCTGTGCCCTCGCGGCTTTGTGTGAGATTTATGGAAATCACATGACTTATCGAGCGGATTGTGTTACAAGCAGTTGAGCAGCCGATGGTCGTCCGGACGCAAAAAGGCTGCGATATGCGTAGTTTCCGAATCATAAATGTCTCTGTAAGGAAGCCAAATTGGGAAAAAACCACTACAGCCACGGAAAACGCATGAGAGAACTGGCAAAGAAACAGAAGCAAGAGGAAAAGAAGGAACGCAAAGAGGCCAGGCAGAATCCGCAGCCCGACGAGAATGCGGATGCACCTATGGCTACGGCTGCAGATGCGCCGGCGGATGCGGCTTCAGCTCCGGTGGCGGCGGCGGCCGAAGAGTAACACGGGGGAATCTGGGGGGTACTGTCCTGGGATCACGGCGGGCAGCAGCCCTGCTCACACCGCATTTGCTGGGTCTACCGTCTGCCGCACTACAAGCACCTACTTCACCGTGGTTGTGGTACGCAATTCAGTTGCGTTCAATGCCCGCCACGAACAGCGGTCTGGAACACCCGCCCACCCACGCAACGACTTCGTCTATCTCGCCAGGTAGATGACGATCCCCGCCAGCGTGCAAATTGCGGCGCCGCAGACACTTATGGCTATCGCGAGAACCCAGGCGTAGCGTTTGTTGAGCTTGGTGACGACGTACTTGAGATAGCGGTCGCTGGCGGCGAAGGTCTTGCTCATTTGCACGATGCCTTCCGTGTTGCTGGCGGTGTTGTGGTTGAGCCGGTCCAGGGTGTCCTTGAACTTGACGAAGCTCTCGGCGAGTTGGACATCGGTATCGGCCGAGGCTGCAAGTTGATGATTGATAAGGGTTAACGTATCGGTCTGCCGGGCCGTTTCGGCGGGGATTTGGCTCACCGTCTCGACGAATTGCTGATCCTTGGCCGCGGTCGTGCGAAGCTGTTCGAGAAGCTGACTCGTCAGGTTCTTCTGGTTGTCCACCACCGATGGGAGGCTTTCGAGCAACTGCGGAAGCTCCTTGACCCGGCCCATAAGCTCTTGATGCTGCGAGAGTTGCTGATTCAGGTGGCCGTTGATCTGTTCAAGCTGATCGATCAGCCGGTTGAAGCCCTCCTGCAGTTTTTCCGCCGGTTCACGCCGATCCAGCGTTGTAACGGAGTTGACCGGGTTCCCAAACGCGTTATGCCGCGTTTGGGGTCCCGCCATCACCGGCCCATGCGGCGAACGGACGGAGCCGGTGCCTTCGAAATCCTCCTGCGGCTCCAACGCCACCGTCAACAATCCATCGTTGTCGAGCGCCGGTTCGCAGTGTCCGGCGTGCTCATATCGGCGGAAACGCAGCCAATTGCTCGTCCCGGTCAGAATCTCCCGTAGCGTCATTGCGAGTTATCCCTTCCTGGCATACCCTAAATCGCAGCCGGAGCTTTACCGTCCGGTATCCTTACCATCGACCTGGAGATATTTTTCCCTTGAGACAAATCCGATAACCTGCCGGCCGCAGGACGCAGCACGCGAGGCTCGACGCTATTATAGGTCGTGCCGGGGGATTTACGATTTGCCATTTACGATTTATGATTGCGGCCCCCACCCTGCGTGAGCCGCAATAGTATAGTAACTGGACTTCTGCAAAATGGACATTGGGCCTATATTCTTCAAGGAAATCTGTTTCTCGATTTCTTTGAAGAATTCACGTAACCTATGCTCTCGTGATTGTGTACAGTTTGAGAAGGAAGAACCGTGAAACAGGTTCTTCCTTCCCAAAGTAGGCCCAATGTCCGTTTTGCAGAAGTCCAATCGTAAATCCCAGGAGGACTACGAACGTGAAGCTTTTGACGTATCGACGTGACGAGACCGTCTCGTGCGGAATCCTGACCGATCGCGGCATCGTGGATATTCCGTCCTCGTGGAAAGGCCCGAATCCACCCCGCGGCATCAGCGAGGTTCTGGAGCGGGGCCTGCCGTCCTCGGGTCAACTCCAACGACTGGCCGGGCCGACAGCGAAAACAATCCCGCTGGACTCCGTGAAGCTCCTGGCGCCAATCCCCCGCCCGGGCAAGGTGCTGGCCTTGGCCGGCAACTACAGCGAGCACATCAAAGAGGCGGCCCTCAAACGAGGCTTCAACCTCGGCCTATCGGACTCGCCTCGGCTGACGACGGTGCCCCGGCCCTTCCTCAAGCCAGCCACCTGCGTCCTCGCCCCCGGCGAGACCATTTCCTGGCCCGTTTACAGTAGAGAGATCGACTACGAGCTGGAACTGGCGGTCGTGATCGGCAAGGCCGCCAAGTGCGTCGCAGCCGCCGAAGCGTTGACCTGCGTCGCGGGCTATGCGATTGCCAACGATGTCTCCGCCCGGAGCGTGACATTCTCGAAGAATCGCCAGAAGCGGCCGTGGGACGACTTTTACGATTGGCTCAGCGGCAAGTGGGCGGACGGCTTTTGCCCGATGGGGCCTTACCTCGTCACGGCGGATGAGATTGCCGACGTTCAGAACCTCAAAATGGTCCTGAAAGTCAATGGCGAGATTCGCCAGAACGCCAGCACCTCACAGATGATCTACGCCGTGGCCGACATCGTCTCATTCCTGAGTCACATCATGACCCTGGAGCCGGGCGACATCATCTGCACGGGCACCCCTTCCGGCGTAGGTGTCGCAACGGGCAACTTCCTCAAAGCCGGCGACCGAATCGAGTGTTCCATCGACAATCTCGGCACCCTAACCAACACCCTCGGCCCGCGCCCGGAGCAATTCTACGAGCCGTTGGTGGTGACGCCGTAAGGCGATTGTGTCGCGGCCATCTTGGCCGCGTCGTGTCGAAGGCGTCCCGCCTTCGAACCGCGGGCCGGGACGCCCGCGCCACGCTTTTGATGTCCCCACGGGCACTATATGAACTATCAGGACCATTGGAAGTGAGGTGCAGCATGGCGAGCCAACTCGATCGTCGGGACTTCCTGAAGAGGTCCCTGGTCGGATCTGCTGCCGGGGCCGTGGCGTTGAGTCTCGAAGAGCAGACGCTGCTTGCGCAATTGAGGAGAGGGCCGGCGCCGGCCGAGCCCGTCGGTCCAATGGGCAGTCTGCCCACGGGACAGATCGGGAAGCTGAAGGTCACGCGTCTGATCGTCGGCGGCAACCTGACCAGCGGCAACGCGCACAGCCGGGACTTGATCTACGTGTCCTCGCTGCTGCGTCAGTACTTCACCGACGAGAAGGTCTTCGAGACCTGGGAGCTGTGTGAACAGTGCGGCATCAACACGGCGATCCTGCGGCTGGACGATCACGTCATCGGCCTGCTCACGCGGTATTGGAACGAACGAGGCGGCAAGCTCCAGTGGATCGTGCAAATCAAGCCGGCCACGCGCGGCCTCGAAGCCTTCCGAACGGACATTCGCAGGGCCGTGGACAACGGCGCCGTCGGCGCGTACCTCCAGGGCAACGTCAGTGACACCCTCGTGAAAGACGGGCAGATAGACCTGCTGGGTGAGGTGCTCCGGTGCCTCAAGGACGCCGGCATTGTCGCCGGCATCGGGGCCCATGACCTGCAAGTGCCGATCGCTTGCGAAAAGGCAAGCCTGAAGCCCGATTTCTACATGAAGACCCTGCACAGTCCGAGCTATTGGTCGTTCAATCCACGCGACGAGAAGTGGGAGCCCTTCCACGTCGGCGGCCCGAAAGACACCGAGAACGTCTGGTGCACGCAACCCCAGGAGACGGTCGAGTTCATGCGGGATGTCACCACTGCGTGGATCGCGTTCAAAGTGCTCGCGGCCGGCGCCATCGGGCCGCAGGCGGCCTTCCAGTACGCCTACGAGAACGGCGCCGACTTCATCTGCGCCGGCATGTTCGACTTCCAGGTTCGCGAGGACACGATCATCGCCCGAAAGATCCTCAGCGCCGGCCCGACCCGCCAACGCCCCTGGCGAGCGTAAAGGTCCTTGCTTGACATCCGTACCTCTGGTATCTTGCGTGACGCAATGCGTAAGCGTCATTATGGATCACAGGAGCCATCATGAAGACCTTCCAGTCACATCGTTCGAGGATGACTCTGCCGGTCGCCCTGCTCATGCTGGTCGTGCCTCTTTGTGTGGCAGGATATGCGGAGGACACACGCACGGTCGAAGCGGAGTTCCTGGCCAGGGCGCAGCGCGATGCCGAGCAGTGTCGTAAGGGCAACGCCATCCTATGCTTCAAGGACGGCAAGGGCCAACCGATTGTGAATGCTTCGGTGCAAGTTCGCCAGACCGGGCATGAGTTCCTCTTCGGTTGCATCGCGTTCGAGCTGGTCCGGGGCCGGAGCCTCCCCAAGCCCGACCTGTGGAAGCAGCGGTTCAGCGAGCTGTTCAACTTCGCGGTGTTCCCCTTCTATTGGGCAAGCTACGAGTCCCAGCCCGGGACCACGGTACGGGATGAGACCCTCGCGGCCGTGAAGTGGTGCACCGAGAACGGTATCACGACCAAGGGCCATCCCCTCGTCTGGACGAACGAGGCCGGCGTGCCGAAGTGGCTGGCGGGGCTCTCGCCGCAGGAGTCCGAAGAACGCGTGCTCCAGCGAGTCACGAGAGAAGTCGGCGGGTTCGCCGGCGCCATCGACATCTGGGACGTCGTCAACGAGCCGATCCATTGCCGGACCTGGAAGGACATCAAAGCCAACGATTACCTGCAGGCGCCGATCCCGGAGATCGCTGACTACGTCGATCCGGCGTTCCGAACCGCTCACACGGCCAATCCCAAGGCCCATTTGATTCTCAACGAGTTCATGGTCATCGCTCGGGAGGCGGACCGCGAGCGATTCTATCAGCTTGTCACAGAGCTCAAGCGGCGCGGCACGCCCATCTCGGGACTCGGCATCCAGGCCCACGAGCCGCGCGAGGAGTGGTTTTCGCCCGAGAAGGTCCGGACCACGCTCGATCGGCTGGGCGGGCTCGGCTACCCGCTGCACGTCACGGAGTTCATCCCCCAGTCGGCCGGCAAGCCCATCACCGGCGGCTGGCGCGAGGGGACGTGGAGCGAGCAGACCCAGGCCGAGTTCGCCGAGCAGTTCTACAAGCTCTGCTTCGGGCACCCGGCGGTCGTCTCGATCAACTGGTGGGGCCTGTCCGACCGGCAGATCTGGCTGCCCGGCGGCGGCCTGCTGCATGAGGACTACGAGCCTAAGCCGGTCTACACACGGCTGAAGGACCTGATCCGCCGGCAGTGGCAGACCAACCTCACCGTCAAGACGGATGAGAAAGGCCAAGTCACATTCCGGGGCTTCTATGGTTCGTATGATGTCACCATCACGCCCAATCAAGGTCAGCCCCACAAGCATCAGATCGCCTTGAAAAGAGGCGGGCAAAGTCAATGGGAATTCACCGGGGAGTAACGAACGAGGAGAACGCCATGTTCAAGCACATCCTGGGTATCTTGATCGCCATCGCGGGAATTGTCACGCCGGTAGTTGCCGCTCCGCCTGCCCTCCGCTCTGCTCAACCGAGCACGCCGGCCTCGGTGGGTCTGTATGAGAAGTCCGAGTTGTCCGTCGATCTGGAGGCGGCCTACACCAATCCTTTCGACCCGGACCAGGTCGATCTGTGGGCCGAGTTCACCTCCCCTTCCGGCAAGGTGTCGAAGATCTGGGGCTTCTACAATCCTTCGCAGAAGCCGAGTCCCTGGATGGTCCGCTTTGCGCCGACGGAGAAAGGAACCTGGCAGTACCTCGTGAAGGTCAAGGACAAAGAAGGGACCGCCCAGAGCCAGACCGGCAGCTTCACGGCGGCCGACTCCTCCCATCACGGTTTCGTCCGGATCGCCCCTAACCAGCGGTACCTGATGTACAGCGACGGCACACCCTTCTACGGCGTGGGCCTCTGGTACAACGACAGCTTTGAGCGCAACCGGGGCGCGATCACCGAAGCGAACCTGGACGAGCTCAAGAGACGGGGCGGCAATTTCATCAGCTTCTTCCACACACCGCTCGAGACGCTGAACACGGGGCTGGGCAAGTACGATGAGAACCGTATGGATCGGCTCGACCAGGTCTTCGAGTGGTGCGAGAAGCGCGACATCCAGATCAGTTGGAACATCTGGTTCCATTCCTTCATCTCGGAGGCCGTCTGGGGCGGCGGCAACGCCCGCTACCGCGAGAATCCCTATCGTCTGGTCACCGACGCCACGGGCTTTTTCGCCAGCGACCAGGCGTGGAAGTACGAGGAGAAGCTGCATCGGTACATGATCGCCCGCTGGGGCTACAGCCGGGCGCTATTCCTGTGGTTCATCATCGACGAGATCAACGGCACCGAGGGCTGGGAAAAGTGCGACAAGGCCGCCGCCGAAGAGTGGTGCCATAAGATGGACGCCTTCTTCAACAAGCACGATCCCTACGGCCGCCCAACGACCGGCACGCAAAGCGGCGGGATCGGCCAATGGTGGCCCGGCGGGTACAAGATCTTCGACATCGCCACGCGGGAGATCTACGAAGCCCAGGGCCACCCCATGCCCAAGACCGGTAAGGTCGATCCGAGCGACGAGAGCCCGCTACGGTATAGCTACCGCAACTACGCCACCCAGACACAGAACCTGTGGAAGGGCTTCGAGAAGCCCGCCCTCGTCGGCGAGTGCGGCTGGGACCACACGTACTACGAGCCTGGCACGCCCGGCTACTTAGCCATGTACCACAACGCCCTGTGGGTCAGCTTAGCCAACGGCCTGTGCTGCACGCCCTTCTGGTGGGCCTGGTCGGATATGCTCAACGACAGCGTCGTCACGAACCAGATGCGGTACTTCCGCCAGTTCGTCGCGGACATCGACTTCGCCCACCTCGACCTGCTGCCAGCCCAGGTGGATGCGAGCGGTTGTGACGCTTGGGCGATGAAGAGCGATAAGCTCATCTTCGGTTGGGCCGTCAACGCCAAGACCAGCGTGGCAAAAGACTCCTTCACGATCTCAGGTCTGAAGGACGGCGAGTACCAGGTCCGGCTCTACCGCACCTGGCGCGGCCGATACCTGGACTCGCAAACGGTCGCGTGCCGTGACGGCAAACTCACCGTGACAATCCCGGAGCTGACAACGACCGGCGGCCACGCCTCGAACACCGGCAACGACGTCGCCTTCAAGATCGTGCCGAGGTAGGTCAGCGAAAGCCCTGGTAATGGCTCAGGAAAACGCCGAGGGCGGTACGGGCGAACCACTGCGGGTCCCATTTGCAGGCGGTCACCAGGTGGGAAAAATCCTCATTCAGGACGTAGACTTCGGCTGGGCGTTTCTCGCCGCCCTCGACCACCACGGCGTGTGTCTGCCGGTCGTAAGCCGGTCCTTTGAAGACATCGAGCCGGCGCAGGTCCTCATCGCCGACGCCGAAATACACGACGCCATCCACGCAGACGCCATTGCTGGACTTCAAGATCACGGGATAGACGTCGTCGTGCACCCGCCTGCGGGTGAATCCGTGCAGCCGCCCCGGCCGCTTGAGATAGTCGCATCGCGCCAGTCGCGACCAAACCTCGTCGAACATCAAGGACCCATACGTAAACAGGTTCATAAGCAGCGATCCCGAACACACCGACATCTGCGGACATACCGCGTCCTGCCCTGTCTGTGCAAATCTTGTGCCGTCCGGGCGATCCACCAGAACAAGCCATAACTCTCTTGCCCCACAGGATTTGCGGGAATGAGGGATTTCTCCGAATGACCAAGCTTCAACAGAACTGTACAGAATCGCCCGCGCGATTACAAAAACGTAGACCGGAAAGCCAAGATCATCATTCAGATGCTGTCGCCCAATTCTCGATTCGCAGGCCTTCTATTCTCCTGAACTCCTTCTCGTTGTTGGTCACCAGAATCAGGTTGTGCGACTTTGCCTGAGCAGCCAGCAGCAAATCCATGGGGCCAATCGGTCTTCCCTTGGACTCCAGCAACGATCGGATCCGCCCATAGTCAACGGAAGCATTCTGATCGAAGTCAAGAATCGTGAAGGGAAAGAGGAACTCCAGTAGCGCCACCCTGTTGCGGTCC
>JAPLMX010000032.1 GCA_026386805.1 Phycisphaerae bacterium
GTAGAGAGTCGCGCCGAGTGACCGGACTCTCCCCATCCCACCACAATCCCTCGTTTTGCCTTCGATTCACCAAGCGTAGTCTGCAAATGTGATGCCAAACGCCCGGGCGGGAGGAATGGGTTCGCCGGACGCTCACAGAGCAGACTTATCCGCCCCTTGAGACAGGTGCAGTTCATAAGCCCGCTTGTGATATTCCTCTGCTTCTCGCATGTTGCCGAGCTTGAGATGAGTGCCCCCAATGTTGTTCACGATTGTGGCGTACGCATCGGGGTCGCGATCTTGGTCCATATCAAGCAAGGCGTTTTCAAAACAAATGAGCGCCCGCGCGTAGTCGTGCATGTTTCCCAGAGCCATTCCCATGTTGCTCATGAGTGCTGATGTCATTTGCTTCGCAGTCTGTTTCCGGGAGAACCACCTGTGAGCAGCTTTCCAATGTGCATAGGCACAGGGGTAGTTGTTATCCTTGAAGTACCTCAGTCCCTTTCTGTATGCCGTATTGGCTTGCTTTTCGTTCATGGGTATGTCGACTTCGGGGACCTCATCCAACGGGGCTTGGTATTCCTCTGCCTGGACGTCAGAGTCCAAGTCCAGATGCTCCACTCTTCCATCTTTATGCACCTCTATTGGAAGTGGGAACTGGCATCCAATGCATCTAGCCACCAGCAATGCCTTCCCCCTGGAACGCTGCCTTCTTGCTTCTGCTAACACGGGTCCGATTAACGTCGACTTGTCATTCTCTGTAAGGCAATTCGGGCAGGTCAAGATCGTCCTCGCTACTGCGATATCCGCAACAGAGCGTGCCTTTCTGAGACTACTGCTATCCATTGAGCTTTCCCAATCGCGCCCTACCGGAGTACATTGAGCACAGACCCTACATGGAGCCAGCTTTCCTGTCGGCCTCCAAAGTTGTCTCATTCAATGTTGCAGCATTATTATAGTGCATAGTTCTCGATGGAAGCAAGCGGAAAATCGACGCCGCCGGAGGCCGGGGGGGCGGAAGGGTAACACGGGCGAAGGGGGCGAAGGGTGGCGGCAGGGCCACAGGTGTGAAGAGTGCCACGTGTGAAAGGTACAAGAGAGGGGGCGTCGCGGAGGCGCGGGGGCTTTCTGGGGAACCACGAATCACACGAAACCCACGAATCAGAGGGGAGAATTCTTACAGATATTCGTACTACTACTTATTAGAATCTTGTTTTCTTGCGCAAATTTCCTCGTGAGGATGCTGCAAAGCCTGGAGACACAAACGATTATGTCTCTCGCCAAGACGCAGAGATCGCCAAGGGTTCCTGGACTCGCTGTCTTCTGTCATCCGTCTTCTCTTCTTGGCGCTCTTGGCGTCTTGGCGCGAGCAAGTTTTGGTTGCGGCCGAGCGCAGCGAGGCCGCGCTGGGTCATTGGTGTCATTCGTGGTTCAAGATGTTTCATGGGAGGCTCCTTAGTCCTTGTCGGGACCGGAGTTGCACACGCGACTTTTGTGAGAGTTTTCGACTAAACTGTCTTTTCGTTCTTCACAGTCCGGCCGAGGTCGAACAGGAAACTCCAGGGCACCGGAAGCATCGGCCATAGACGTGTTGTCATCGGCGTAGCGCGTTCGCCAGCAATCTCATGCTGTCCTTGAGCCTTTGCATATAGTCGTCTTCGGACATCTCCATGATGCCCAGGGCATCCCGAAGCCGGGCCCGGACGAATCCGCAGGTTTTCTCGATATCGTCGGCCATTATCTGTGCCTACGCGAGATCCGGAGCGAGAACGTCGATAATGAGACCCGTGTACTCCCCCTGGTGGTCCGCCACGGCCAACTCCAGAAGCCCGTTGTTCTCGGCGACGCCGAACCGGGCATCGGGGACCTCGTACAGGAGCGCAGCGGATTTGTCCAATCGGTGCAGATACGCCTTCGTCGAAAGGATGAGTTCATCGACCGTGGAGAACCGATCGTCCAGCCGGACCTCATGCCTCTTGAAGCCGATCTGGGAAAGGCCCTCCAGGTCTTGGTAGCGCACCTTGATTCGGTAGTCATCCAGATGATCCATACCCAGCCGCTCCATACCCCCACAACACGGCGATGGCGAAGTCCCCTGTGAAGCCATGTCAAATGATACCACGGCCCCGGCGATTTGGCCAAGAGGAACATCGGCAAAGTGTTTCATCTCAGGTAGGGTTACACCCCATAGAAAACCAGACAAGGCAAGGATAATATATGGCTATCGGCAGGGTACGTTCCACTTGTGCTTGGTGTCGATGCGTATCGAAAAATGGGGCCAAACTAAGACGGACAAACCCTGTTGTAGTGAGTCAATCATAGGGTGTGTCCCGCGTTTTACTCCTCAGTACTCCAGGGAAAAGTACCTGACACCTTTATTTCCCCCAGAGAGAAGTCCCATTCGGCGACTTTCTGCTTGCGTGCTCTGCGCGCGTTCGTCATGATGCTTCTTTGAGAGCCGAAAGAGAAATATGAGTGCACGGGTGGAGAATGGAGTGCGTCCCCGTTGCCGGTAGGAGTCCCATCATTATGAAGCATCTACTGATATTGGTTGTGAGCCTGTCCGTGTTGCCGCTCGTCCAGGGCGGTCCTTCAACGGTGCTTGGCGACTACAAGGGCACGCCGTTCCAGGATTTCGTCTACAAGGCCGGTGCTCAGAGCATCCCCGGCATTCTCCAGTGCGCCCTCTACGACCTCGGCGGTGAGGGGGTGGCCTACCACGATACCGACGCGATCAATCACGGTAGCGGCGAGCTCAACGTGCAGCCCAATCATCAGCGCCCGCACGCCGGCCCGTACATCTGGGGTTTCCGCAAGGACGAGGGGATGGACCTGTCCTACGTCAAGGACTTCGCCGACCTCAATCATCCCAACGCCGTCAATCCTCCGGTCAACCTGTTCTATATCGGTTGGACCGCCGATGGGGAATGGTGCAGCTACACGGTGGATGTGAAAGCCGCCGGCACGTACAAGATCCGGGCCCTCTATTCGAACCAGGCCAACACCATCACCTTTGACATCAATCGTAAGCCCGCCGCCACCTGCAAGCTGCCGGTGGCCACGGAGAGCTTCCACACCTGGGACTACGCCGAGATCGGCACGATCACCTTCCCTCAGGCGGGGCGGCAACTGCTGACCTTCCACTACAACACCGGCAACAACTTCGCCTTCTTCGAGTTCGAAAAGGTCGAGCCGAAGGGAATGTAGCGCAGCCGCCCCGGCTGTGGGCCCCGGGTCCGACGCCGAGGCCAGAGGATCGAGAGCAGAGGGCAGAAGACGGAGGACGGAGCGACAACTGGGAACTGAGAACTGTCAACTGTGAACCGACAACTGACTACCGACTACTGCCTTATCTCCGCAATTTCTCTTTACATCTCTGTCGACAGGGTGCTACAATGAGGCCGCGAACTCGGAATGAAGGGGCTCTGGTAGACGCAGAAGGAACCCCGGTCCAGAGACTTGGATCTGTTGGGAGAAAATGTGAAATGGGTAGGTGGGACCCGTATTCCCCCCTTCGAATGGGTTGAAACCCTGTGTGGGCAGGGCAGATGTGGTGAGGCCAAAAGGAGTGGGATGTCCACGGGAATCCAAAAGCCGAGAAAGAAAGCCAGACAGGACAAGGGCAAAAAGGGTGACTATTTCCGGTTTCCCCTATGAATAGCCAAGACGCGAGTCTATAGTCTCCGGGAAAGGAGAAGTCATGGGTTGGGACCTAGTAACCAGGGAAGATTACTTCGAGGGCAGCGATGCACCCTTTATCTCGATCTCAAGATCTCACTTCGCCTTCAGCGCCGCTTTTGTAAGGCAGGCCCAGGTTGAGCCTGGATCACGCGCGACCGTCTACGTAGACATGTGTCATCGCAGAATAGGCTTCGAGTTTCATTCTGATGATCGACCAAACTCCTTTGCATTATCGGCTGCCAGCTCAGACAAGAAAGGTCAAAAGAGAAAGGCCCTACAGTGTGCTGCCACGGGGACGATACGAAAGCATAGGTGGATTGATTCTGTAACGAAGCAACCAGCGAAGAACCGTCGCTTCTCACCTAAGAAGGAGGGCAACAAGTGGGTCATCCACATTTGTCCAGCATTCGAGGAACGCCGGGCGCGCGAATCAACGGACATTCCGTCCGAGGTTGTCGGGATCTACCGGTACTCAAGGGAAAGCGGTGAGATAGTCTACATTGGGAGGGGGCCTATCAAAAAGCGACTTCAGGCGCCTGAGCGTAGGGATTGGGATTTCGATGTTGTGGAATACTCAGTTATTGACGATCCCGACGATCAGGTCAAATGGGAAGATTTCTGGATCGAGCGATTCAAGGAACAGAACAATGGCGAATTGCCCTTCTACAACAAGGTTTCTGGGGTGGCCAAACACAGAGATGGATAAATCTTCGCGCACAGCCCCGCACTCGATGATGGACCCTCAAAATGATGTTAGGAGGTTCTTCCAGAAAGTAGTGGTAGAGTACAACTGTGGCGACATTCGGACGCTGCTTGACCATAAAATGGACATTGCTGGTCCTCTTCTGGCATGCGTTGTCAATGGAATTGACATGGTGGGGGCTATGAAATGCGGCTTTGGCACGTCAAGCCGTGAGAGGTCAGAGGCGTTCATCAGAGAATATTTGGATCTGGCGCCAAATCAGGCCAAAGTGCTCTATAGCCTCGTCAGATGTGGGATTGCCCATGAGGGTGTCCCCAAACCCGGGATCACCTTCTTTGTATGCGAGGAGTCTGTGGACCCGGGCATGTGCCTCTACAGAGGGCGGGATGGCAGAATCTGGCTGAATGTGAGCGAACTCGCTCGCTTGTACCTGGCGGCCGTAGAAATGATCGCCCAGAGCCCCGCCGATCACTTATCACATGTCCCACTATCGGACAAGGCGACAAGCCGCCTGCTTGAACATGCAAGCTTACCCAAGACTATTGACGATTTTTGCGATGTGGTGGCGACCAGAATTGGCCGAAAGGTGGAGCGAGGCGATATCCATACGAGTGCCAGTCCTTTCTTTCCGGAGTCTCTTTCCGGCTACACTTTGCAGCCTGGAGAATTCAGGGCCAACCGTTGAAATGGCGAATTCACATGGTATGTGGTACAAGCAGATGTCCGAGATCTCGCGATTTCGCATTGTTCTCTTGTAACTCTGGATATCTGGGGACACTATAGAATGGCGGTCCGTTAAGGTCATTCTTGCCACCCTGACCCGCGTTTTCAGGTCAGAAACAGAGATTTCGCATGTGGCGGTCCACTTAGCGGACCGCCACTCGGGACACTATACTCAATTCAAGACTGAGAATGAATAAGGTTCCCCCGGAATCACCCCGATAACGATACGATTCGGATAGCGATGGTATGGTCAGCCGAGCTTCTCCGGCACCTCCTTCATGAGGCCCATCCATTTGAGCTCGCGTTCCATGTCCGGGTGCAGGCGGTACTTTTTCGCCACGTCGGCAAGCTTGACGCCCCGGATGTCGATCTTGGACAAATCATTCTGTCCCAGGCCGGATTGGGCGCAGAAGCCTAAATATCCCACGTAAGCGGCGTTGATGCCCATGGCTTCAATGCCGACACGGTCTGCGGCGACATAGTCGGTCGAGGCGATGGCGATGCGTGAGGGCACGGATGTGCCATCGTTTGGCCCGTCGCCTTCCATGCCTTCGTAACCGTCGATCACCGCTGCACCCCAAGGCGAACGGGACGGTGTCAGGTACTTTTTTCTGCAACCTCGTGCAACCTGGGGTTAGAGCTTGATTAGTGATTCGGCCGCGCGGCGAGGCACCATGAGTCGTTGGCGAATCAAGCGAGAATGGCACGATGGTTGACTGCCCTCGATTGGGTCCGTAGAATGCATCTATGCGAAAAGGTACATTGGAGCTTTCGGACGAGTTGAGGCGTCAGATCAGGGACTCTCTGAAGGAGTTGCACCCTGAGAAGGTGATCGTGTTCGGCTCCTATGCCCAGGGTGAGGCGGATCAGGATAGCGACATCGACCTGATTGTCATTTTGGACAGCGAAGCGGTGCCCACGACCTACCGTGACCGGATGATGAACCGTCTTCTCGTTCGACGGGCTTTGGACGCATTGAATCGGGACTACGCGCTGGACGTGCTTGTGTATACGGCACCGGAGTGGAAGCGGTTTCAGGATTCGGGCAGTGCTTTCGCGAGAGAGATCGCCAGCCAAGGGGTGGAGGTATGAAGCCCGTTACACAGGCATGGCTCATCAAGGCGGCAGAAGACCTCGATGCCATCCGATCTCTGCGCGGGAATCCACACCTGACGGGGGTTGTTGCTTTTCATGCCCAGCAATGCGTCGAGAAGTGTCTCAAGGCCGTCGCGGAAGAACAGAAGGGGAATGTGCCCCGAGTCCACGATCTGAGAAGACTCTGGGAGGTCGTCGCAGACCAGTTCCATGAGGCTCTGGATATTGACTTGTTGCGCGAACTGACAGATATCTATACGGATTCTCGTTACCCTGGTGATCTGGGATTGACGCCCACCGGCAAACCGACCGAGAAAGAGGCAGCGCGGTTTGAGCAGTTTGCCGATCACGTGCATGCGACGGTGCTGACCATGTTATCGTAGTTAACCGAGTTTCTCCGGCACCTCCGTCATGGGTCCCATCCATTTGAGCTCGCGTTCGGTATCCGTGTGCATGCGGTACTTTTTTGTCACGTCGGTGAGCTTGGCGCCTCGAATGTCGATCTTGGACAAATCATCCTGTCCCAGGCCGCATTGGGCGCAGAAGCCCAAATATCCCACGTGGGCGGCATTCATGCCCATGGCTTCGATGCCGACGCGGTCCGCGGCGACATAGTCGGTCGAGGCGATAGCGATCCGCGATGGCACGGGGGTGCCGTCGTTGGGTCCGTCGCCTTCCATGCCCTCGTAACCGTCGATCACCGCGGCGCCCCAGAATGGCTGCAATCTCTGCGCGGTGAGCATGATATCGACGTGGGTCTGGCGCACGCCCCCATGGTAGAGGCGTTTATCGTTCCAGCGGGCGGATTCCTTACGGGCGCTGTGCAGGGGGGCGCCCAGAGCCATGTTCTTGATCGACAACGTGGCCACCACCGTGTTGTGCGTCTTGAGCATGGCGGAACAAATCACGTACGCCTCGGGATCCAGGAGCCGCGCCGCCAGCCGGACCGGCACCGCGTGCAGGTCGCCGTCCAGGATCGTGTGGGTTTGGTACTTCCCTTCCTCGTTCAGATCGACGAGATCGACCCGGAGCGGCTTGTGGTCTGAGATCGCCTGTTGATAGTGGAAGTGGTCATAGCCCTCCGTTGTGAAGCCGGCGGAAGACTCCGCGATCACGACGGGACCTTTGAAGCGGGGGGCAAGGAAGTCCAGAATGCCCTGCAAGGCGTCCACGTGCGTGGAGGCCAACTGGTTGGCGGTGTTCACGATATTCGGCTTGATGACCACGCATTTCTTGGTCTTCAAGACGGGCAGTATCTGATCCTCAATCGCTACCAGGGACTGGCAGACGTTTTCACGCCGGCCGTTGCCGCCGGCGAGGGAGACCGTAGATCGGCGGTCGAGAACGCCTTGGGACGGCGCCGGTTTGGTCTCTGATTCTTTAGCGTGCAGAAGCTTGCTTGCCGCGATGACTCCTGCCGAAGTCCAAAGAAAGCTCCTGCGCGAAAGCCGCGATGAGCAATGGTTCATGGCACTACCTCCGAATGATCTGGGCGGACGAATTGGTGTTCATCGGTATTCACGGGCCCTATTCTGGTGGCGAGGCCCAAAAGCGTCAAGGCCAAACCCGCGGGTTTGTGTGTGACCACCTGGCGCAAAAGAAAAGGACAGCGCCGCGTGCACTGTCCTTTGAATGTCCGAACAAACAGAGGCGAGTTTCACGTTCGAAGTGTCCGGTTTCAAGCATGTTATTGCGAGCCAAGCGAAGCAATCTTCCATGCCAAGGGTTGAGATTGCTTCCCCTGCCTCGAGGATACTGAGGTCACACCTACGCATTTCACATTTTCTCCCAACACGTCCAAGTCTCTGGACCAGGGTTCCTACTGCATCCCCGAGAGGCCACCTTGTTATTATGGGCGCACCACGACGAACACGTAAAGAGGAATCTTGGAGACAACGAATCACACCAAACGCACGAGTATTGGTGCCATTCGTGGCTAAAAAGAACCTGGATTCCTGCCCGTTCGGCTGCGCTCAGAGCCTGCCCTGAGCGACAGCCGAACGGGGCAGGCTCTGCGCAGGAATGACAGAGTCCGTATCCGCGTTCATTCCCATCCCTCTGCGATTTCATTCTCTCCGTGGTCTCAGGAAGCTGGGCAATCTGTGGAGGGCCTCTTGTAAGTCCATGCCTGAAAAGGGGTTGTCGCTGTCCCGGTACGGCCGGAAAAAAGTCACAGGAGGGCGAGGATTTCGTTTGACGCCGAATGCAGTGGTGAGTAAGATAAGCAGACAACGTAATAGTGAGTTGTAAATCGTACATGGTAAATGTGGAGGGGCCCCCGGAGGGGAAGACTACCGTCGCGCAGAATGCCGTCAAGCATGGTCTGCTGGCACAGGAGGTGGTCATCAAGGGGGAAGATCCAGGGGAGTTTGAGTTCTACCGGGACCAGATGCTGGGGGAACTGGCCCCGGTGGGGCAGGTGGAAGCGATGTTGGCGGCGCGGGTGGTCAGTCTCTCGTGGCGGCTCCAGCGGGCGGAACGGCTCCAGGGGGCGGTTTGATGCGATGTATGAGAAACTGACGACGGAGCCGGTCATCAAGCTTCCGGCGTTGTTGGGGTTCAAGCCGGCCGCCCGCCCGGCGGGTGAGGCGGGGCGTGATGACGCCGAGTTGACTCTCGGCCGGGTGGTGGTGAGGGACTACTCCAATGCCCGGGTCCTCGACCGGCTGCTGATGTATGAGCGGCGGATCGAGCATAGCTTGTACCGGACGATGGGCGAGCTGCGGAAGCAGCGGCTGATGCGGGAGATGGAGCCGTCGAAGGAGGGAGCGGTGCCGGAGGGCGGATTGGCGGGTAGTGAGCCTGCGTGGGGCGAGTGTCCTCGCTCGCCTAAAGAAGAAGTCGGGCGGGGACGCCCAACCTACCAAGAGCCGCCTCAAACCCAATTGGCGCCGGGTCGAATGACAGCCAAGTCCCTTGCGGCACAGAGGTTAGGAACGATCCGGCTCAGGGCGAGAGCTGTGAAACAAACCCAATGTGCGACCGGAGAAGCTTGAGAAAGGAGGATGCACATGAGCATATCATGAGCGGAAACCTTGTGTGACGCTCCGTCACGAGCGTCGCAACCGCTCCACGATCTCTCAACAACCAAACCCTGCCGGTGGGGGTCGCGAGAACGGTCCTGCACCCAATCAGACCTCATCTGTTGCCAGACCGCCCGTCACGCGGTAGAGTGGGGCGGCGCGATGATTGTGAGAGTGCTCAGTTAAGGATGATGCCGTGGACTTTGGATCCTATCGAAGAGAGGCGTTGTCGGTTCTCATGGCCCTGCTGTCGGTCGGTGCCGCACGGACGCGAGCGACGGAGTACTACAGCTCCAAGTCGATGAGTCAGCAGCTTGCCGGCCTCGCGCAGAAGGACCCGAACCTCGTGCGCGTCCGGGAATTGGCGGAGTCGCGTGGCAAGCGCAAGGTCTGGCTCGTGGAGGTCGGGGTCGGGTCCGACGAGAACCGCAACACGCGGCCAGCCGTGCTGGTCGTCGCCGGGATCGAGGGCAACGACCTGGTCGGACCGTTCACGGCGGTGTCCTGGGTCGAATGGCTGATGAGGCAGTACCAGGAGGACCCACCGACCGCCGAGCTTCTGAAGGCGACGACCATCTACGTCGTTCCCTGCCTCAATCCGGATGCCAGCGAGCGGTTTTTCGCCCATCCGCAGATCGAGATGGGCGGCAACCACGTTCCCCGCGACGACGATCACGATGGACTGGTCGATGAGGACCCCGGCGAAGACCTCAACGGTGACGGCCTGATCACGATGATGCGTGTGGAGGACCCGGAGGGCGAGTACGTCCTCGACCCGAACGAGGGCCGGCTGCTGCTCAAGGCCGATCCGCTGAAGGGCCAGAAGGGCGCCTGGAAACTGCTGCCGGAGGGGATCGACAACGACCATGACAAGCGCTGGAACGAGGACGGCCCCGGCGGTCCGAATTTCAATCGCAACTTTCCTCACGACTACCAGTACTTCGCCGCCGAGGCGGGTCCTCATCCGGTCAGCGAGGCCGAGACGCGGGCGCTGGCCGATTTCGTCGGGGCGCATCCGAATATTGGTATCGTCCTGACCTATGGGGCCGCGGACAATCTCCGTAAGACGCCGAAGGCGGCCAAGTCGCCGGGCCGGGTCAAGCCGATGGAGGCTCTGGATGAAAAGGACGCGGGCTACTACGAAATGTTCGGCAAGCTCTATCGAAAGGCCATCGGACTGGGCAAAGAGATGGAATGCCTCTCCGAGCCGGGGACGTTTGGCGACTGGATGTACTTCCAGCGGGGTCGGCTCTCACTGGCGGCACGCCCCTGGGACGTGGCCCTCGCCCGCGCGATCTCAGAACCCAAGCAAGAGAAAGGAAAATCTCCGGCGGGCGAGGATAAGAAGGAGGACGCTTCCTTCGATCCCAATGCCGTCAAGGCCGACAAGAAATCGCCGAAGAGCCAGGGCAAGCGAGACGAAGAGGAGCGCAAGCAACTCAAGTGGTTCGACGAGCATGCCCCCGAGGCGTTCGTTTCGTGGCAGGCGATCGAGCATCCGGATTTCCCGGGCCGGCGCGTCGAGGTGGGCGGCTACCGGCCCTTCGCGCTGACGAATCCGCCGGCGGGGATGCTGGCCGACGTTGCGGCCCAGCAGGCGGATTTCCTGACCGATCTGGCCCGCAAGCTCCCGCGGATCGGGATCAGCAAGATCGAATGTCACCTGCTGGCCGACTCGGTTTATGAGATCCAGATTCACGTGGTCAATACGGGCTTTCTCCCGACCGCCCTTTCTCACGGTGAGACCACGCAGGAGGTGTATCCGACGCGGGTCGTCCTGGAGCTGGAACCTGAGTGCTTCCTCTCCGGGGCCAAGACCACGTTCCTGCCGACGCTCGCAGGCAGCGGCGGCACGGCCAAGGCGCGGTATACGATCCACGCCGCCAATCGACGGGAAGTCCGCTTCCAAGTCGTGTCCATGTTGGCCGGCCGGGCGGAAGGCACGATTGAGTTGCTGAAGGCGGCCCAGAACAAGTGACCCAAAGTTGGAAGTGGGAAGTGGAGGCTCTTCACACTTCCAACTTACAACTTCAATCTGTAAGAGGCAAAGGTCATGACATCCATATCCAAGATTCGCTTCTGTGCAGTAGCGTCGATTCTCTCGTGCTTGTTCTTGTCGGCTGCGTCGGGCGGCCAGCCGAAGGTGCTCGACCCGGTGGATGGTGCGCTGCCTGCGCTCGGCGCATCGTACCCCAGGAAGGTGGAAGTCGCCTGGAACCGGTTCTACGACCACGCGGGCCTGGGGTCCATTCTGGCCCGGCTGCACGAGGCGTTTCCCGATCTTACGGAGCTGTACTCTATCGGCAAGTCCACGGAAGGACGCGATCTGTGGTGCTTGGAAGTGACGGCCCGGCGCGTCGGCGACCCCGCACGCAAGCCCGGCATGTACATCGATGGGAACATCCACGGCAACGAGGTCCAAGCGGGTGAGGTCGTCGCCTATACGGCCTGGTACTTGTGCCATCAGTATGGCCGGCTCGACCGCGTCACCGCTTTGCTCGACAACTACGTCTTCTATCTGATGCCGATGGTGAATCCGGACGGCCGGGACCGCTGGCTGCGCGACAGCAACGGGGCCATGTCGTCCCGGGGGGGCTCCTCGCCGGTCGATAACGACCGGGACGGCGTGGCCGACGAGGACGACTACGAGGACCTCAACGGCGACGGGTGCATCACCCAGATGCGGATCAAGGACCCACAGGGCCGCTGGAAGCGTCATCCGGACTATCCCGAATATCTGATGGTCCGGGCCAAGCCCGACGAGGCGGGCGAGTACACCCTGCTGGGCTGGGAAGGGATTGACAACGACGGCGACGGCCGGGTGAACGAGGACGGCAAGGGCGGCTACGATATGAACCGCAACTACCCCTATGACTGGCAGCCCAAGTACATTCAGTACGGCGCCCAAGACTACCCGCTGTCGCAGCCGGAGACCCGGGCCGTGGCCGATTTCGTGCTCGCCCATCCCAACATTGCGGCGGCCCAGTGCTACCACAACTTCGGGGGCTTGATCCTACGCGGTCCCGGCCGCCAGGGCGGCGAGATGAAGAACGCCGATGAGCGGCTCTTGGAAATCATCGGCCAGCGAGGCGAGCGCATCCTGCCGTTCTATCGCTCGATCATTACTTGGAAAGACCTCTACACGACCTGGGGCGACGAGGACTCGTGGCTCTACGGCGGCCGGGGCATTCTCGCGTATACCAACGAGATGTGGACGCCGAGGAATCTGTACAAAGGCAGCCAGCCGCCGTCGGACGAGGACGAGGCGGAGTTCATCAAGCAAGTCCTTCTCGGCGACGGGTTCGTCCCCTGGAAGCCCTACCACCACCCCACCTACGGCCCCATCGAGATTGGGGGCGAGAAGAAGGAATGGGGGCGGACGCCGCCGTCGTTCCTGCTTGAAGAGGAGCTCCATCGCAACATGGCCTTTACGCTCTACCACGCGAGCACGCTGCCGCTGCTGCGGATCAGCGACGTGAATGTGGCGCCGCTGGGCGGCCGGCTGTTCCAGGTCTGGGTGACGGTGGAGAACCAGCGGATGATGCCGACGCGGACGGCCCAGGACGTGGATCATCAGATCAGCCCGCCGGACGTGATCTCGATTCAAGGCGAAGGCGTCAAGGTGATCTCGGGCGGACGCATTACCGACCGGTTCTTCAAGCGGGTGGAGGCCGTCGAATGCCGTCCGGAGCGAGTGGAGCTGGAGACCATCAGCGGCATGGAGGCGGCCCGCGTGCAGTTCATCCTCCAGGGCGGCGGCCGTTTCACGGTGACCGTCGACTCGGCCCGAGGCGGGTTGCTGCACCAAGATGTCTCGCTTCCTTAGCTCGACTTCTGCCATTTTGGGGACTAGAGGAGAACACTGTATTCTCAGAGATTAGGGCACTTGAAGGTGGGTTTTGGCACATCCCACGTCGTGTGTGAGGCGCAGCAAAACTGCAAGAATCCTTGATTTCCCGAGTTTCCATTACGATCCGCCTCTCAAAAATGGCAGAAGTCGAGCTTAGAGCGTCTGATACAAGCAATGATACGTGCGCCCTCCCGTCACCCCTGCGCTCGACGCCGGTTTCGCCCAGAGCCGCGGTAAGTACTTCGTGATCCGAGACGCCGACAACCGCAATCAGCCTGGGATTCTACAGAATGACAGGATTGGTCCACAATGAACTTGCACCTCCGGCCCTTCCCGGCTACACTGCCGCCATGAAATACAAGCATGTTCTGGCGTTGAATCCGGTTCTGGGGCACACGACCAACATCCGGGGGGTGTTTCCGCCGACCGGCCTGGAGTACATCATCGCGAGTATGAAGGGCCTGGTCGGCAAGGTGACGGTCTTCGACCTTCGCTACGAGAAGCCCTACCAGGATCCCCAGAAGCTCGGCGAATTCATCCGCAAGGAAATCGATCTGCTGTGCATCAGCGTGGTGTGGGAGTCGAAGTTTGAGAGGACCTGCGACTTCATCTCCCAACTGCCCGACGACGTCACCACCATCGTGGGCGGCTACCAAGCGACCCTGGAAGTCGAGTACCTGTTCGAGCGTTGCCCGAATATCGATGCGGTCGTGCGCGGCGAGGGCGAGGAGATCATCCAACAGGTCGTGACCGGCGTCCCGTTCGAGAACATTCGCGGACTGTCCTATCGGCGCGACGGCCGGATCGTGCACAATGAGAACCAGGCTTTGCCGGGCCTGGAGCATATCGCCTATCCGGACCGGTCTATCCGAAGACACGAGTACTACTGGGGCTGCGGCCGAGTCCGGCTCAGTCATCACACGTTCGATACGATCCTGACGGCGCGCGGATGCCCCTTCAAGTGCAAGTTCTGCACGTTCAGTCTCAACCCTCTGGGCCAAAAGAGAGAGTACACGGAGCGGCCGCTCGAATCGGTGATCGAGGAGCTTAAGACGATCACGGCCAACACCGTGCTCTTCAGCGACGACAATTTCACCACGAATCCGAAGAGGGCCGAGCGACTGTGCGACCTGATCCTCGAGAACGGAATCCGAAAGACGTTCGTGGTCCAGGCCCGGATCGATATTGCCAAGCACCGCCGGCTCCTCGACAAGGCCTGGCAGGCGGGGTTCCGGCTTCTGCTGATCGGGGTGGAGTCGCCGCACGATCGAATCCTGGGCCAACTGCAAAAGGGCATCACCCAGCAGCAGATCCGGGAGGCGTTCGCCGTCCTGACGCAATACGATTTCCACCTGCACGGGTACTTCATCTACGCCAACCTCGGCGAGACGGAAGAGGAGATGCTCTACATCCCGAAATTCGCCAAGGAAATCGGGGTCGATTCCATCAGTTATGGGAAGCTCCGCGTCGAGAAGTACTCGCCGTTGAAGGAAGTGGTCGAGAACACGCCCGGTTACTACTACGAGCACATCGGCGGCCCCGTCTTCTCCGCCACGTACGGGCCCAAGGAGCTCAAGCGGATCAGCCATCGCATTCAGGCGGAGTTCTACGACGTGCCGCAGCTCCTGCGCATCGCCCGGAAGGCCCGGCGGATCGGGCTGGTCACCGGCCGGGACATCGCCGGCATCCCTCTCAAGCTGCCGCTCATCCTGGGGCAATGGGTCAGGAGCCATATCGAGAAAAAGAAGTGGAAACACCGAGCCGTCCGCGTGCGCCGGCCCGCCGGCGACGAGCCGGCCCAGATCCTGGTGCCGGTGGGGGGTAAAGACGGATGAGACCGCGCGGGAGAGGGTGAGACCGGCGGCGTGGTGACGACTCTCCGTGCGGCCTGCAATTTCTTTGCGTTTGGGGGGCCGGGAGCCTATACTGCGCCCATGATGAAATACAAGCACGTTTTGGCCCTGAATCCGTACTTTGGTGATTCGACCGCCGCAATGGGGTTATTCCCGCCGACCGGTCTGGAATACATCGCCGCGAGCATGAAGGGCCTCGTCGGCAAGGTAACGCTCCTGGACCTGCGCTACGAAAGGGCCTTCCAGGACCCCAAGGCGCTTGGCGAGTTCATCCGCCGCGAGATCGACCTGGTGTGCGTCAGTGTCCGATGGCACACGCAGTTTGAGAGAATTCTCGACTTCGTTTCCCAGTTGCCCAAGGAGATCCCTACGATCGTCGGAGGCTACCAGGCGACGCTGGAGGTCGAGTATCTGTTCGAGCGGTGTCCCAACATCGACGCGGTTGTGCGCGGCGAGGGAGAAGAGATCATTGCGCAGTTCGTGACGGGAGTCCCGTTCGAGGAGATTCGCGGGCTCTCTTACCGGCGCGACGGCAGGATCGTGCACAACGAAAACCAGGTTCTGCCCGACCTCACGCACATTGCGTTTCCGGATCGATCCCTGAGAGGGCACGATTATTGCTGGACCCAGGGTGGCGTTCGGCTCAGCCGTCTGACGTTCGATACGGTGCTGACCACACGGGGCTGCCCGTTCAAATGCAAGTTCTGCACGTTCAGTCTGAACCCGCTGGGCCAGAAGAGGGAGTACACGGAGCGGCCGATCGAATCCGTCATCGAGGAGTTGAAGACGGTCACGGCCGATGTCGTGCTCTTCAGCGATGACAACATGTTCACGAACCTCAAGAGGGCCGAACAACTGTGCGACCTGATCATCGAGAACGGGATCCGGAAGATTTTCGTGGTCCAAGCCCGGATCGACGTCGCCAAGCACCGCCGGCTCCTCGACAAGGCCCAGCAGGCGGGTTTCAAGGTCTTCCTGATCGGAGTCGAGTCGCCGCACGATCGCATCCTGGCCAACCTGCAAAAAGGCATCACCCAGCAGCAGATCCGCGAGGCGTTCGCGATCCTGACGCAATACGATTTCCACCTGCACGCGTACTTCATCTACGGCAATATCGGCGAGACGGAAGAAGAAATGCTCTACATCCCGAAATTCGCCAGGGAGATCGGGGCCGATACCATCAGTTTCCAGAAGCTCCGCATCGAGAAGTTCTCGCCCTTGAAGGAAGTCGTGGAGGCGACGCCCGGCTACTATTACGAGCGCATCGGCGGCCCCGTATACTCGGACCGGTACGGGCGCAAGGAGCTCAAGCGAATCCGCAACCGCATCCGGTCGGAGTTCTATAACGTGCCGCAACTCCTGCGAATCGCCAAGAAGGCCCGGCGGATCGGGCTGGTCAACGGCCGCGACGCCGTCGGCATGCTCCTGAAGCTGCCGTTCCTCGGGTACAGCTTGGTCAAGACCCGTGCCGAGAAGAAAAAGAGGCGGCGTCACACCGCCGGCGCACCCCAGCCCACACGGGAGAAACGACCCAAGGTCCCGGTCTAACGTGCCAGTGCAGACTTGTCATCCTGAGCGGTAGCGAAGGATCTGGGCCGCGACTGAAAGGCATCCTCTGCACACGGTGCAAGCTCGCGTTCGCAGGCCGGATGCTTCACTTCGTTCAGCATGACAGTACACGGGCGACTTGTTCAGACGAGGGTCAGGCAAGGAATTGATGCTTCAGGACATTGAGTTGCTTCTGAGAATCCTTGCGGATGTCCGGCCTGCCGGGATCGTTGAGGGAGCGTACCTTTTCGCCCAGACGGAGCCGAATCAGCAATCCGTGTTCGTGGCAGGCCGTGAGTTGATCGAGCGAGAGCGAGTGTGCAAGCTCCTGATCTCGGATGGCACGCCGAAGAGCGGCTACATCGGCGTAACCGCTTGTCGCCAAGCCATGATCGCCTCCGGCATCCCCGCCGGCGTGATCGAGGAAGTCCCGATGGAGCCGACCGATATCCTGCACACGCTGATCGAGTCCCAAAGGGTAGTGCGATTCGCAAAGGCGCAGGGCTACCGGCGGCTGATCGTCGTTTCTTCCCCGTTTCACCAGGAGCGGGCGTTCATAACCATGGTGACGGCCGCACTGCGGGAGTACCCTTCTCTGAAGCTGTACAGCGTGCCGGGCGCCCCGCAGCCGTGGGATGAGGTCGTGACCCATTCACAAGGCACGCTGCAGGGCACGCGAGCGGAGCTGATCGCCGAGGAGCAAAAACGCATCGAGAAGTACACGGTCCAGGGCGACCTGCTCCCCCGCCAGATCATCCTCGAATACCTCCGCAGACGCGACTGATTTTGGATGGAATCTCCACAGATGGCCGATTTTGTTTCCATGCCCGACCGCCCTATGGACGCCTTGATGATGCATCTACTCTCGTCACTAAGGACCCTTGCGACGCTTAGCTTCCTGGACTCTGTACGCGAGAAGACTCAGCAGGGATATGTACTCAACAGCGCGCTGCTCCGGGCCTTCGGGAAAAGAATGGCCGCCTGGATTTCTGATGCCGAGGACAGCCCCTTCGAAAAGATGCATCATGCCTTCCTGCTCGTCCAGATCGGTCGGGTCAGATAGGTCGTTGAAGGCCAAGAGCGGGTCATTCCTCGAGAACACAGCCCTGACGAGTGGCGCGCCATCAAGATCATGGCGGCCCGAGCGCTCCTTGATGTGGTTCACCAAGGCTTTGGCAGCCGCGAAGACTGCTTCCCAGGGGTGCCCGTCAAGAAAGAGGTCACGGGATACATCCAGGATGCGGGGGTGAAGGTTGAGACGGTCGAAGTAGGTAGAAGGTGCTGCACCCGCGCCGCCAAAGTCCTCTTTCTTCTCCTTACTGAATTTCGCATAATACAGTGACAAGTCACTCAAAAAAAAGACCGGTGTGCTCCAAGAACCCGAACAGGAGTTGTCCGTTCTGTTGCACACGCTCCATGCCATCCTCCACCGCTTGCCCCACCTCCCCGAGGTT